>NZ_JBAHWD010000006.1:0-456779 GCF_037044575.1 Nonomuraea sp. LPB2021202275-12-8
CGGCGCAGGGTCGCCATCTGGCGCTTGTTCAGCTTGTCCCACCGACGCATATCACTAGATGACATCAGGTCGCGACCGTACGCAACCAAATTGGGCGACGAGGGTTGTCAGCTCATGAGTGTCACGATTGATCAAAGCTGGTGCTGGGCCTGTGATGTTGCGTCTGAGATATACGTGGCCACATCGGCCGTCGCTGTGAGGGGGTTGTTGCCCGTACAGGTGATGCCAGGCTCATCACCTAGTCCTGACCTACACCGGCCGCCCCTGCACGAGGAACCCGACCAGGCCGTTGGTCCCCGAGGGAAGATAGATCGGATCTGAGGGGGTTCCAGATGCGGGAGGAGGCCGCCGATACGCATCCCGATGACGTTGTGTCTCTTCTTTGCATGCGGGCAGTCAGCCAGGGAAATGTCAGTAGTGCCAGGAATAATGAGGTTGAGAAGGGGAGGTTCGATGTCTCACGACGTTCCAGACCTCGATCAACAGTCCTTGCCTTCGCCCAATGGCTGCCGCTGGTGTGGCGTGGAAGAGCGCGATCACGCCCAGCGGTGGAAGCCGCCTGTGGGCTGGCACCGCTGGGCGGAGCCTACGTCCGATCAGCGTAAGGAGCGGATGCGAGCACGCCGAGACCGGCGTGCTCGCCGACAAGACCCTGATGCCTGCGCTACTCCGCTTGTCGCGTGAGCGCTGTAAATATCTCTCTAAGCTGGGTGGGCACCTGCTCGGGGTGAGTAAGCGACGAGGCGAGTTGGTACATCATCTCCGGCTTGCCCCCGGGGCCCGCCTCGCTTTCCCGTTGAAGTAGACCGTGAACCTCTTTGCTGAACTTGCCGTTCCCACGCAGAGCTTTGAAGTCTCCGGCGTACCACTGTCCAGAGGTTCTGGGCCAGATGGTGTTGGCGACATCGGCCCACACCTCATCGGTGAAAAGTTCCTCGAACTCGTTTAGCTTCTGTGGCTCACCGAGAAATCTGACGATGTCGTCGTGGGCCTGCCCGAAGCGCGTCCGGAGCCGGTCCGACTTGAAGATCGACAGATTCCTGCTGTCAGCATCGATCATGAGCATGACCGACCGCTGATGCTCGACCAGATAGCTGGCCAAGTGCAGGGCTCCTTCGTTGTTGTTGCACGCCCAAAGAGCGATGCCGACCGCCTGTAGCGCAAGCCCCTGCGACAGACGGAACAACACAGGGATGGCCTGCTGCTCTGAGGGGCCTTCAACGGCGAGGAAGACGCGCTCATGCAGCAGCACCGAGTTTCTTAGCCCTAGGGACGCCGCTAGGTGCTGCAGATGCCGGTCGATGGCGCCGTGCTCGTCGGTCCCGAGCCGTTCCATGACGGTTCGGCCACCGTGATCCAGCTTGAGATTGACCACATCGGCGATGTCAACGCCGTCGATCAGGTTCATGGAGTGCGTGGCCACCATGACGCCGACGTGAGCAAGCGCGCTCTGTTCCCTGATCAACTTCATGATCTTACGCTGGTAGCCGTAGTCGAGGTGCGTGTCGGGCTCGTCGTAGACGATGATCATTTGAGGCCGTGAGGGGACAGGTTCCTCCGACACGTCCGCGGTCTCGGCGGCGAGGTCCTGCTCGGTCTGGAGAAACTTGCTCGTCCACTCCCAGATGGCCAGAGAGATGCGCCGGGCGCTGCCTTGTCCCGAGCGATCGAGGCCCACATGCTCTCCAGAAGCGCGAGCAATGCGCAGCGGAGCGGCTTTCAACCCCTGCGAAAAGGAGATCTCGGGCTCGACGAAGACCTCCTTGAGGTCGGGACACCGGCTCAGGATGTGGCCGCACAACGCTTGGGCGTCTGCCTGCAGGTTCTCCTTGACCTGGGCCTGAATTTCGTTCAGCTGCCCCTGCAGAGTTTCGTCGGACAGGTGCGTCTGAAAGCAGCTTTGCAGCACCGAGCGCACCGCTTCGTTGGGCTCAGAGGAGCGTCCGTCGAAAGGTAGCACGGTGGGCATGCGGGTTTCCAAGCCTGAAGGAGCCTGCACCCATCCTTCAGGGCCAGAGTGGAGGACCGCGTACTCTCGTAGGGCCTGCTCAATTTCCGCCTTCTTGGTGCCGGCTGGGGACAGGCCCAGCTCTTTGGCCAGCGCTTTGAGTTCAGACACCTTGTACGAGGACAGATCGCGCAGGCGCTCATCGCGCGGAACCGGCAGCCAGCACTCCAGGCGCGAGACGAGGTCAGCGCCTGCTGAGCGCCGCAATCGAATGGTGGCCCCGAGACCGAACGTCTTCTGCTCCCACTCGTCGAGCGTGAACACGCCTTCGACCTCGGTCAGCTCGCATCGCGACAGCGAGTCAGACGACGACAAGTAAGTGCGGTCGTCATCTTCCAGGGGGCATCGACCAACCAGGTAGCTCAGGGCCGCGAGGATCGCGCTCTTCCCGCCGTCGTTCGGGCCGGCCAGGATCGTCGGCTTGCTGACAGGAATGCCGTCAAGTCGCAGCAGGGAGCGGAATCCCATGACGGAGAAGCAAGTGAGCAACACGCGCTGTAAGCTCCGATCGCGGGGAGAGGTGGGAGAGGATGTGCGAACGCCTTCGATTCAGGCGATAGCCACTCGAGCCTCAGATACAACATCGTAGAACGCCTACACAGTCGAACGCTCACGCTTTGCGCGACACGCCGGAAGGCTTCGTAGGCGATCACGAAACCGAGGAATGCGCGGATCCCATCTTCCCGGACGGCTTCGCTTAAGCGGCCCACAGTGTCGCGCGGATCGTTCCAGAGTGGCTCCGGTGATCGGCTTACCGTAGCGGATCAATTGGATTGGAGTAGATCGAAGAAGCGGCAGTTCAGGCCCCTAACGCAGCGAAACCCATCCGGCACAGAGGTTAAGGCCGGGACCGCCCGATGACGGAGACCGTGGACGGGTGGCGACCGCAGGGGGACACTCCTCATGGGACAGGCCCTCGGCGTGAGGTGACCACATGCAGGCCGCAGTCATCACCGCGAGTGTCAGCGTCGTCGTGGCCGTGCTCGTCTTCCTCCTCAACCAGCGCAGCCAGCTTCTGCAGGAGAGACGCCAGGCTCGCCTGACGCGGATCAACGCTCAGCTACGCGAGCTGTACGGCCCCCTGCACGCGCTGGTCGACGTCAACGAGAGGATCTGGGCCGAGCTGGAACGGACCCAGCTGCCACCGCCGGGGGAAAGGCTCTCAGTCCGGACTCTCCCTCCGCAGGCGGCCGACAACTGGCGCAGATGGTTCCGGAGCGCCCTGATGCCGACAAACCTTCGGATGCGGGAACTCATCATCAAGCACGCGGATCTGCTGATCGAGCCGGAGTTCCCCAAGCCGCTGCAGGATTTCTGCGCGCACGTGACCTCCTACGAGGTGCTGCTCGGCGCGGAGGAGAGCGGGGAGAGACCGTTGATCGGCCATCCGGGCGAGCCGTACGTCGAGTACGTGCGGACGTCGTTCACGCGGCTCAAGGTGGAGCAGCTTCGGCTGCTGAGCGGGAAGCGGGGGACGAACGGCCCTCGGGGATCCGCAGGGTGATCGCATCGCGGGTCTCGCCGAGCGGTCTCGGGCGCCGGTGCCCCAGCGGGTCGTCCGGATCGAGGTCGTAGAGGTAGCACAGCTCGTGCAGAACCAGATTCGACAGTTCGGCAGCATCGCTCAGTGCGGGGAGAGGGTGCTGCAACAGGCGTTCGATGTCGGGGCTCAGCTCGTGTTTGTCGCCCAGCAAGGTCTGAGCCCTTCTCAAGGTCCGCTCCAACCCCGCGCGCGCGAAGCTGGACACCTCGACTCCACTCTCACCTGCCTGCAGCCGCGGAACCCAGATCTCCAGGTGTGCCCGGATGGCGCCGGCGGTGCGCGCCGCCCATAGTTGTTGCTGGTATCCCGCATCGTCCGGCACGCTCAGCTCTGGTAGCGCCGGGTCTCCTCGTCGAGTCGTCTGCGGCCCTCGACGGTGATCTGACACCTCCCGTTCTTGAGCTGGGAGGGCTTCTGGTTACCGGGCAGGGTGACGAGCCCTTCCTGCAGCAACGCGTTCAGGGTGGCCTGAACTTTCTTCATGGGGACCCTCGTCTCGGCGGCTATCGTGCGCACGTCGATGTTGTCGCTGTCGCTCAGCTTGGCGAGCAGGATCCAGTGCAGCGGTAGGGCTCCGAGCAGCGCGGGGCCAGTGACGCACAACGCGGGAAGCGGCTTGGGGAATTTCCCAGCCTCCTGCCAGCGGCCGTCGTCCCCGTTGACGGCGACGCCCATAGTGGCAAGCTTGGCCATCACCTGCTGTCTGGTCTTGGAGGTCGCGTCGAATCTGACGGTCTGCAGGCTGCCCAGGTCGCTGGGGAGCGAGATGTCGCCGTACTGCACGACGAGGGTTTTCTTCCTGTTGAGGTGCCAGGCGTAGCCGAGCTCGAACAGGACGTTGGCGCGGGGCCGGTTCATCAGGTCGCGCGGGTCATGGGGCTGGATCAGCGCTGGGTGGATGAGCACCAGGTCGTCGGGGGTGAGCATGACCACCGTGGCGTACGACATCTCGAAGCCCTTGTCCACGACGTCGGCCGCGAAGTTGCCCGCTCCTCCGAGCGCCAGTTCGGCGTCCTCCCACTTGATCACGTGCAGGTTCAGCGACTGGAGGAAGACGATCATCGCTTCGGTCGCCTCGTCCCACCGCCCCTTGACCAGGAACACCTTGCGCCGTTCGCTCTCGATGGGAGGAGCCGCGAGCACCGCGGAGGTGACGTCCTTGCCCCTCTCGGCCGCCAGCACAGCCCGGACTCCGGGATGCCTGGTCGGCGGGCCGGTCCCGACCTTCTCCTCCAGGTCCACGAACCCGAAAAGTTCGTCGGACGAGGCCTCAGTCTGCGTCACTTTGATGCGCGTGATCTCCCCAATCGGGACTCGCCAGCCGTTGACATTGAAGTCCCGGCCCTGCCGGAACGGTTCGAGGAAGTCGCGTTGCAACGTCGCTTCGTCCAAGTCGAAGTGCACTATGGGACGGCGTTCTTCACGTAAGTGGACCTGGATGTGATAGAGCACGTTGACCCCCACCAGACCGGGTGTCCAACATGTTAGAACTCTTCACGTCAGGAGGCGATACTCGCCGGCTCGGCATGGCAGGGCGTGCGTTTCAGTACGCGCCACCTGGCTGAGGATGACCACGCCGATCACCATGAACACCACCGGCGCCCGTGCGCTGTCTACTTTGAGGATCGCTCGCCGCGGACCGTCGGTCGCCGCCGCAGGGATGATGGCGGCGCTGTTCCAGAAGGGCCTGGTAGGGAATGACGAGCCGTGCGGCCAGGGCATGGAAGTCCTGGCGAGGCATTCCGGTCAGCTGCGGATGAGTCAAGCGCCTGGAAGATGTGCATCTGGCTGGTGACCGTGGTCGAGCCAGTCACGCAGGTCCTGGGCCTGGGAAAAGTAGCGCGCCGTCTGGCCCATTGTGATCTTCTGTTCGTCCATGACGAGTACGGGTTTCCCGGATCGCCTCACCGATGGTGACAGCGTTGGTGCCGAGTAGAGCGGCCAGGACGTTCTGGGGGCAGACCTGACGCAGGTAGATGACGGTGACCAGAACACGGTCGGCATGGGTCAGCAGTGGCCGACCGTGAAAACGCGGGCCTCACAGCACCGAGTAACCGGTGATTCCATGCCTATTGACCAGCGGTCCGCACCAGCGAGATTCACGGAGCCACACTGCCCGGCCAGCCGAAGAGTGCGCATGGTCAAGGGATGCCAACCGTTGTACGGTTGCTCGTCGGATGCTCATCGGCACCTGATACGGCATGACACCGGGCGGCATTCTCGGACATTTGAGCGCGGGCAACGCATGACATCGCGACTTTTAATCCGTAGGTTCCGGGTTCGAGCCCCGGGCGCCCTACCATCTCGACCTGCGGTTTCCCCCGATTCTGTAGTCGAGTCGTCCGACCGTGAGTCACGGTGAGACACATGTGAGTCACGTTCCAGGGCGGGCGTTGTTCACTGTACGTGCGGACTTGCGAGCCGCCTTGAGGACAAGCCGGGCAGTGGCCCGAGCGCTGTCGTGATATAGCTGCGGCAGCACCGACGTGTACGTGTCGGCGGTGAGCACGATGCTGGCATGACCGAGCAGACCCTGCACCACGCGTAGATCCGCACCTGCCGCCAGGGCCAGCGTGGCTGCTCCGTGTCTCAGGTCGTGTAGCCGCACCGGAGGAAGGCCGCTGGCCAGGACCAGCTTGTGGAAGCGGTAGCTGAGATAATCGGGATCGATCGCCTCGCCGTTCTCGCGGGTGAACATCGGGGATGACGGCGACCAGCCGGTGCCCAGTTCACCGCGCTGGGCCCGTTCATGGCAGTGCAGCAGCCGGAGGGTGTCGACGTCCAGAGCGACACCGCGCTGACTGGAGGCGCTCTTCGGCGGGCATGGGAACAGGCCATGGTCAGTGTGGACGAGCTGGCAAGCGATGGTGAGTTCGCGCCGATCGGTGTCGAGGTCGATCCAGCGCAGGCCGGCTACCTCGGCGCGCCGCAGACCATGTAGCGCGATCAGCCACCACAGCGCGAACAGCCGGTCATCGCGGACGAAGGTGAGGAACTCGGTCAGTTGCTCGATCGTCCACACCGCCACGGCGGGGCGCTCGCCGGTGCGCCGCCAGGCGGCCACGCGTCGCGGGGTCCACACCACCGGGTGGACGTGGCGTGGCGACGGTAGCCGCAGCCCGCAGGCCGGGTTGTCACTGATCACATCTTCCCGTAGAGCTTCGTTCAAGGCAGCGCGCAGGGTTGCCCGGATCCTTTCCAGGGTGGCCGCGCTGATCGGCTTGCCGTACCTGGTGCGGCGCCTGCCCACCACGGTGAACATCCTGACAACGTGCCGCCTGGACAGCCCGCGAAGCGGGACGAGGCCGAGATGCGGGATCAGGAACAGCCGGACGTGATCACGGTAGGCCTTGAAGGTGGTCGGCCGGATCCGCCGCTCAACCACCGACAGCCAGTAGCGCAGCCACTGGGCGACCGTACAGTACCCGGTCACCGGCGCCGCCTCCAGCGACTGAGCGAGATCACGGGCAGCCTGCCTCGCCGCTTCGGCCGTGGGGAAGCCCCCACGTCGCAGTCGCTGCCGCCGCCCGGACACGTCCGTCACCTGGACGGCGAAATACCAACTGCCGTGCGCCTGATCCGCCAGCCGGGCGCAGTGGTTTCCCAGCCGTTTACCTGTCGCCGCGTCGGCACAGCCACAACGCCGATACACCACGTAGTGATCTTGGATGCGTGTCATCGCCGTTCACTCCCTCGCTTGGGTCACGGGAGATGACGGCAACAACGGCATCTACATCCAGTGAATTTTAGGTAGATCCGTCAAGCCACAAACCCATCCCTGTCGACAAGACGTCCTGCCCTGATGACCTCGACCATTTTGACGAGGTACAGGCGCCGCCTGCCACCGACGCCAGCAAGGGACCGCCTCCGGGAACCCGCCGCACCCAGGGCCTACGAGGCCGCATGTCCTATCACCGCAGCTAGATGGGCGGCGGCCTCATCTAGCGGAGGGCGTCTTTCCCGTTACTGAAAACGATCTTTACTTTTAGTTCAGCCTTATGTGATGATCATTCAGTTTTGATACTTCTGTTCGAAAGGTTATGAGTGCGCAAACGCCGATCAGCGTCCGGCTTATCCGCCCGGACGCGCCGCCAGGCTGCCCTGATCACCACTCTGATGCTGCCGCTCTCGCTGTTGAGTGCACCCGCGATCGCCCAGAGCCCCACGCCATCCCCCTCCCCAACCGCCGCATCGACAACGCCACCAGGCGCCACCCCAGACCCGGCTCTCAAGACCGCCTGGGATAAGGCGGCCACATCCGGCAAACCCGTCGAGGTGCCCGCCCAGTTCACCGAGACCATGAAGGTCTGGGCGAACCCTGACGGCAAGAACATGCGGGCCGAGCTGCACACCCGGCCCGTTCAACTCAAGGACCCGGCCAGCGGCGCTTGGGAGCCCATCGACACCCGCATCGTCACCCGGGACGGCAAGCTGCAGGCCGCGCGGGTCAAGAGCCCGCTGACCTTCGGCGGGCGCGGCGCCAAGCAGCTGGTGTCGGCGGACGGCAGGCAGGGGACGAGCGGCCTGAAGGTGACTCGGGCGCTGCCGGAGCCGAAGGTCTCCGGCAGCGCGGTCACCTACCCTGACGCCGTCGCGCCGGGAGCGGACCTGGTGGTGCAGGCCCAGGCCGACGGGTTCATCTCCCAGGTGGTTCTGCGGCAGCGGCCGACCGGCCCGGTGACCGTACGGCTGCCGCTCACCCTGCCCGAAGGCACCACGTTCGGCACGACATCCGACGGGCAGCCGCAACTCAAGGACGCCAAGGGCAAGGCCGCGGCCGCGCCGATCGTGCTGACCGCGATGGACGCCAAGGTGGAGTCCTCCCCCGAGGAGGGCAGGTCCGCCCCGGTCGAGGCCCGCATGCAGACCTCCGGCACCACCTCGGAGCTGGTGTTCACCCCGGACGAGAAGTTCCTGGCCGACCCGGCGGTGACCTACCCGGTGACGATCGCCGCCGCCTCCGAATGGTTCGGCGGCGGAGAACCCGACGACGCCTGGGTCAGCAAGAACAACCCCGGCACCAACAACGCCGCGGCCGGCTGGCTACGCGCCGGCACCACCCAGACCAGCGCCGACATCGCCCGCGTGTACCTGAAGTTCGACACCGACGACCCCGTACTCGAGGGCGCCACCGTGCTGGACGCTGACCTGTGGGTGTGGAACTACAAGTCCGGCGGCCCCAACGGCCAGCTGTGCGGCGACCCGATGGACGGCTCGGGCATCGGTGCCGCCCTCATCACCTCCACGTGGGATACCTCCACCTTGAACTGGTCCCGGCAACCCACGCTCGCCGGCGTGGCGGGCGGGAGCGGGAACCAGGCCGGCTACAACTATGAGGCCGACCCCGCCAGCTGGTGCGCCAAGGAGGAACAGCTGGTCCACCGGGTCACCGGCATGGCCCGCGGCTGGATCGAACAAGGCGTGGACAACCACGGGATGGTGCTGCGAGCGGTCACCGAGAGCCCGGCGATCAACTGGCGGCAGTACTACGCCAGCGAACACAGCGGCGACCCCTACCCGGGCTACCGCCACCCACCCACCCTCATGGTCGAATACACTCCCGCTCCGAAGCGGCTCACCATGCACCCCAGTGTCGAGGAGGAAGTCGTCACCTCGGAGGTACTGGATCAGTACATCGGTGATCTCACCAGCACTCCGCAGGCGGCGCCGGCTCTCAGTTGGTCCGAGGTCCAGGAAGAGCATCGAGCCAGCAATGAAGTGATGGGGCGTAACCCGGACTCCTTCTTCACCCCGCCGAGCGACATACCGGCGGACCAGATCGTCGCCGATCTGGATCCCGATGCCAACGAGAGCGCAGATGTACCGGCAGAGGAAACGATTCTGGGGCACTGGTCCTTCGACGAAGGCTCAGGCCAGGTAGCTGCGGACTCTTCCGAGTTCGAAAGCCACGCCACGTTGGGCGGCACGACGACCTGGACTCAGGGCCGGTCGGGAAGCGCGCTCACCCGCACTTCCAGCGGTTCGTCCGCACCGGTACCCGCTGGCATCTCCCGCTCCACCGCCTCACAAGAGGCCAAGAAACAGGGGAAGCCGGTAGAAGTCACGGCTGAAACCTCCGAGACACGCATCACCCACGCGCTGCTCGATGGCTCCTACAAAACCGAGATCACCATGGGGCCAGTCCGAACTCGGCGCAGTGATGCGTGGATTCCCATCGACACCACGCTGATCGAACAGGACGGAAGCCTGAAGCCCAAGGCGATCTCGGCTGGTGCCAGCGTGGAGGTCTCCAACGGCGGTAACGATGCCTTCGTGAAGATGGCCGCCCACGGCAAGAGTTACGCCTTGCGCTGGCCGACGCCGCTGCCCAAGCCGATCGTGAAGGGCCAGGTGGCCACTTACACCGACGCAGCCGGCGCCGGGGCTGACCTGGTGGTGACGGTGCTGCCGACCGGGTTCCGGCATGAGGTGGTGCTGCGCCAGCGGCCCGCCAAGCAGGTGGAGCTGAGGATCGGCGTCGAAGACGAAGGGCTGACCCTGTCGGAAGGCAAGGGTGGCCGACTGCTGCTGAGGGGCAAGGACAAGAAGCTGGTCGCCGCAGGGACACGACCGGTCATGTGGGACTACAGCGGCAAGGGCCGACTTGCGCCGGTCAAGCGGGGCGAGACCGGCACGGACGTGGTCACCAAGGACGGCCGTACGGAACTGGTGGTCAAGCCGGACCAGGCGTTCCTGGCAGATGCCGGCACCATCTACCCGGTGCGGGTGGCCGCGGTGGTCACGCTTCCGCTCAGCGCCGACGTCGATACCAGCATGAACGACTCCGAGGGCTGGCCCGCGCTCCCGGACAATCCGGTCATGCTCGCCGGCACCATGACGGGCGGAACGAGGGCACGGGTACATCTGCAGTTCGACACCGCAGGCGTGCAGGGCAGCACGGTGACCGACGCCACGCTGTCGATGAACACCATCGACAGCCACAACTGCGGCGCCACGCTCTCCCGAGGCATCCAGGTCGCCCGCCTCACCGGCGCGTGGGACCCCGCGAACCTGTACTGGGCCAACAAGCCAGCCCACACCACCGAGGACGCTTCCACCAACTTCAAGGGCGTCGACCAGAACTGCGACATCTACCCGGACAGCATGGACTGGAACGTCACCGGCATCGCCCAGGACTGGGCCGCCGGCGCCGTCAACCACGGCCTGGTGCTCAAGTCGCCCGGCGAGGCGGATGTCGACAACTACCGGGTGTTCACCTCCTCCGAAGACACCGACTTCAACCTGCCGCCGACGCTGACCATCACCACCAGTGGACCGGCATCGCAACCGGCGGTCTCGGCCCCGGCCATCACACCGGCGCACACGGTGGACGGCACCACGGTGACGACCTCACTCACCCCACAGCTCGCCGCTACCGTCACCGACCCCGCAGGCGGCAACCTCACCGGCCAGTTCGAGGTCGAGCACGACCCCGCCGCCATTGGACAGGGTAGCGGCCAGATCTGGGCCGGCGCCTCCCCGGTGGTCACCTCCGGCAGCCAGGCCACGGTGAGCGTCCCGGCGGGCATGCTGACCGACGGCTGGAAGATCCGCTGGCGCGCTCGTGCTGTCAACACCGGCGCTACTACGACCTCGGCGTGGTCGGACTGGCTGGCCGCTACGGTGGATGTGCCCGACCCCGGCGGTCAACCGACAGTAACCGCCCTCCAGATCGACCCGTCCCAGCAGGTCAACGGCCAAACCGTGACCACAAGCCTCACGCCGGCGCTGCTGGCACAGGTCACCGACCCAGCTGGCCAGCCGCTGCGCGTGGAGTACGAGGTCGAGCACGACCCCGCCGCGACCGAGCAGGGCACCGGCCAAATCTGGACCGGCGCGCTGGACAACATCGCCTTCGGGGCCCCGGCCAGGATCACAGTGGCAGAAGGAAGGCTCCAAGACGGCTGGAAGGCGCGCTGGCGCACCCGTGCTCTCAACACCGCCGCCGGCACCAGCTCAGCGTGGTCGGACTGGCAAGAATTCCAGGTGAGCGTGATCGAGCCGACCGATGACGCCCTCGCTTACACCGCCGGAGCTCTGATCCCAACCGATGGGAACTTCACCGTCACCGCATGGTTGCGCTGGGACGACAAGGACGGCGCCTACACCGTCGTCGAGCAGAAGGGACTGCACCAGGCTCCCTTCCACCTCGGCAACACACCGGAGGACGGCCTGGTGTTCACCTTCACCAGCGCCGACTCTCCCGATGCCACGACCGAAGGCGTGCGCTCGCAGGTCGAGCCGCCCGTTAACGAGTGGTTCCACCTCGCGGGCGTCTACGACGCCGCTTCAAAGAAGGCAACGCTGTACCTCAACGGCGCTGCGATCAAGTCAGAGACAATCAGCTTCCCCGCCTGGCGCGCCACCGGCTTCACCACCCTCGGCACCCGGATGAGCGGCGCCTTGGATGATGTCCGGATCTACGACAAAGCTATCACCGCAGATGAAGCTGTCATCTCAGCTGGTGGAACTCCACAGCCCACCACTGCACCTAGCACCAAGAGTGAGCGCGCAACCACTGCAGCCTCAGGGCTCGTCGCCGCGCCCGCCTACAACCGCATCCAGCCCGCCGATTGCATTGCCCGGAACGACTCCTTCTACCGCCCGGCAACCACCCGGGTACCGCCAAAGAATGAGCGAGGATGGACGCCGGGTCCCCACGACTGGTGCGTCAGCCAGAAACCGAAATTCACCGTGGAGGTCAAGACAAAACTCGGCTGGCAGGTGACCGACCAGGCAGAGTTCGTCTTGATGACCATCGGTCGCACCGCCAACGATTCCCGTACGACTGAAATCGACGTCATCACCCTAGCCATGAATGACGCCGTCAAGGGCGTCCTGCTCAGGGATCAGGTGTTCACACTCGGCCTCATGGTGCAGGGGTCACCGGCTAATTCGTGCCGACAGGTGGTCGACGCCAACCATCCCCAGGTCTTCGCTGGGAACCGGCACTACTGGCAAAACAGCCGGAAGGTGACATTCAAGGTCGAATCCCCGGAGACCGGCTGGAGCGGGGGCGGGAACAACCTGCTGTCCGAATGCACCATCCAGCTGTCTCTCACGGTTCCACATGTCCAGGGAATGATGTACAAGAACCGCTCAGCGAAGGCGCTCATTCGCTGTGACTCCTCTACCGAGAACAGGTACTTCCCCCGCGGATGCATCTTCGACCACAACATGCGCGCGCTGGAACTCCATGAAAACACCTTCCCGAATGCCTACGCCCACATCTCAAAGGCGTACCTAACCCCCAACATCACAACACCCTCAACCAGCACCACAGATCGAAAACTGTGGCCACGGCATCTGGCCTTCGGAACAGAGAAGAAATTCCCGGGCTTCAGCCCCGCCACGCCGCTGACCCGCCTGAAAGCCGGACCCCGGAAGGGCCGGAACTACTACCGCTCTTTCAAGATCTGCGCCTTCGACTACGGCATCAGGACCGGCAATCCCTACACGGGGGGCGCTGCTCCATGGGACACCGATAAGCAGGAGTGCGACGAGTTCCCCTTCCAGAGCACCTATCAAGGCTCCTGGGTGAGCTGGCAAAAAGACAAGCCCACAGACAAGGGAGCACCTTATATGCCGGGTGTCGCCATCTCAGTATCCCTGATCCCCAAGCAGGAGAATCGAGACTGGGGCGACGTACACCATATCGCAGGGCTCGGACGCTTCTACCAGAACGACCGAATCCTGCACGATGAAGACTTCATCCTCCACCTTTACAATGCGATGAACGAACGCATTAACTAGCGAGACATAGAGGCCCCGAGCGAGCTGTGCCGTTCGGGGCCTTGTCATTTCTTATTGCTAGTCGCGTGCCTCAGCCGGCCAAAACCGAAACACGAATTCCTCGAGCCCCTCCTCCGGAAAACCCGGATCGTTATCATCGTCGTCATCATCGTCGCCACCCCAATCCAGTCCACCTGCCCCCTCGGCGAACGGATCCGTCATCGCGATTCGCCTTCCGCGCACCAGCCATGAGACCCCAGAAACCCCAAGATCGAGCACCGGACTCGACTCCCCTGAAGAGTTATGAAGCCAGAACCTGCCCGAGCTGCTGAACATCTCAACCACAAGCGCACCCACCCCACCTTTTTCCTCGGCAGGAGGCTCGGCATCCCACCGCTCCAAGGTGACACGAACGACGTGATGGGAGCCTGCACGGCTCCGCACAATTGCCATGTTCGGAGTGGCAGCGAACCAGATCTCGCCCTCGTCGGTGAGGGCGTACAACTCCTGCGGATCAAGTGCGGAAGGCAACCGCGACAACCCATCCATGTCCAAGATCGAGAAGGAGCCATACTCCACCGAGTACGTGCTTGTGACGCTATCGACCAGATTGGCCATCTAACCCTCCCGTGATGCGGCAAAACACGTGGATCACCGAGGGCGAGATTATCCGAAATATCCCGGCGACGATGGATGTCGAGTCCCTTGACGGCGGTCAGCGGGCCAGGCCGGGCCCGCGGTCGATCCCGTGGCTGGGTGGCGGCCGGTAGGCCTGATCGCGGTGCTGGCGTTCCTGGTCTCGCTGCCGGTCGGGTGCCGGCCTGGTGGGCCTG
Source organism: Nonomuraea sp. LPB2021202275-12-8 (assembly GCF_037044575.1). Taxonomy (NCBI): domain Bacteria; kingdom Bacillati; phylum Actinomycetota; class Actinomycetes; order Streptosporangiales; family Streptosporangiaceae; genus Nonomuraea; species Nonomuraea sp. LPB2021202275-12-8. The sequence continues at coordinate 14,117 of NZ_JBAHWD010000006.1, forward strand.
GCGCTGGCGCTGAGCGTATTCGGCACGGGTAGCGCGTTCGATGTCGCGCCGGTCGGGCGGCAGGTCGGCGCGGCGCTGCTGTTCCTGCTGGACAGCCGCCAGCTCGGCGTGGGCCAGGTCGTGATCGTGGCGGGCGATTCGGCGAGAACTACCGACTCTTCGCAGGGGAGGGTCTGGCCGAGTCCTGCTGCCTCACCTGGGTCAGGCTCGCCGATCCGGACGAGGTCGCACTACGGTTCGGCGCGGCCCTGGACGACGTCCGTGAGCGCACCATCGCCGAAGCGAGAGGCGAACTGCCGTCATACCCTGGCCATACCGCGCCGCACATGATCGTCTGCGGACGCGCGGGTGACCACGTCGTCGTGATGGAGCCTATGGGCTGGCATGGCAAGAGGAAAATCGAGCAGATCTCAGCCGATGGAGTCGAGGTCCTCAACCTGTTCGCCAACCTGAACACGCGGCTCACCCTCAGGCGAGCAATCGACCGCCGAGTCCTGACCGTGGTCGACAGCGGCGGCCTGCGATTCGCCGGAGGTGAGGATCCCCACGGTCTCGACGACCATCTGGGGGACCTGCCGCTGTTCCCGCCGCATCCTTATGACGAACGGCAGGGGGCTTTCCTGGAACTGGCGTTCATGCTGTCAGGGCACCGGCTGGACGTCGACTGGTTCGAAACTACGGTCCACCGGCGCTACTTCATCCGGATTTAACCCTTCAGTCGTAAATCACCTTGACTCTGGGAGATCCCTACGTCGCTCGCTCAGCACGTTGTGCACGGATGAGCTCGGCCAGGCGGACAAGGGTCTGGTTGGACAGCGGAATGCCAGCACGGTAAGACAGCAACGAGGCTCCCGGTTGGGGCATCGGATCTTGGTCGACTGCTGTCTTACCGGGAGCCTCTTCTCATGCCAACTCATCCCAGCCCGTACCGCTGCTGACCTACGCCATCAAGTTGGAAAACGCTCAAGGTGCGCTCTCATCGTCCAATGATCGTGGGCAACGGTGGCGGGCTCCCGGCGCACAGGGTCTCATTGCCGGCTCCACCACCGCGTTGACCACGACCGTGTCGCCCACGATCATCAGTCCGGCGAGCCTTCCTGCACGCAGGTCGACACATTCATACAAGTCGGCCCCCATCCTCCAGGGGATCCTTGACCCACATTCCAAGGGAAGGGTCGCGATGCTCAACCTGTCGATCATCCTGGAAAACGGCGCCCACCATGCCCCTGACCGCACCGCGCTGGTCTTCGGCGACCTGCGCCCGCCATACGGCATGGTCGACTCCGACCCGCAACTATCCCAGCGGGATCAGACCCTCCAATTGGGCATGAACAGCAGAAAGCGAGGGCTGGTTCAGCCTCGACTGATGGTTGTCAGATGCGCTCCCCCGTCCAGCGGCCAGCTATAGGCTGGGTTAACGGTCAAGGCCGTACATCACCGGATCGGTTGCTCGTTGGATGCTCATCGGCACCCGATACGGCATAACACCGGGCGGCACTCTCGGACATTTTGAGCACGGGCAACGCATGACATCGCGATACAACAGGACACGATTCGACAGCGGGCGGCATTGAGAACTGCGGCTTTTAATCCGTAGGTTCCGGGTTCGAGCCCCGGGCGCCCTACCACCTCTTACCCTGTCTGACCTGGGGTTTCTCGATTTTCGGATGCCTCCGGCGAGAAGATGATCTCACTTGGTTGCTCGGTGGTTGCTCTTGGGCACGGACCGGGCACATCGCATGATCGTTCAGACTACGCGCTTCACGACGAACCCATGAGAAGATCGTTAGACGGCCAAGCCGGAATGCGTGTACCGCTTCAAAATTCATCGCATAGGGCTTGAGCTGGGCGTTCTCCGGAGTGGTTACGCGGCTCGATGGTACTCATTGATCAACCCGTCGAGCACTTTCCGGCGTTCGATCCCGCCTTTCAGCGGTACGACGGTCCGCTCATCGTGATCGGGTGGCCGCTGCGCGCGGGATTGGTGCGGCGGGTGGCCGTTGTAGTGATCGGCATACTCGGCCAGCACCGAGCGCAGGTGCCGTTCGCCGTAGATCAGCATGCGGTCAGTGCACTCGGCCCGTACGGTGCGCACCCACCGCTCGGCATAGCAGTTGGCCCGCGGTGTGCGCGGCGGGGTCTTCAGCACCGTCACGCCCGCGCCGGCGAAGACCGCGTCGAAGACAGCGGTGAATTTGGTAGCCCGGTCGCGCATGAGGAAGCGGAAGGATCTGACCCGGTCACCGAGGTCCATGAGTAGGTTGCGGGCCTGCTGGGCCGTCCAGGCGCCGGTCGGATGGGTGGTCACGCCGAGGATGTGCACGCGCCGGGTGGCGATTTCCATCACGAACAGCACGTACAGACGCTTCAGAGAAATCGTGTCGATGTGGAAGAAGCCGACCGCCAACAGCCCTTGTGCCTGGGTGCGCAGGAACGTTCGCCATGAGGTGTCGGCGTCTCGGGGAGCCGGGCCGATGCGCCGGCCCCGCAGGATCCGCCACACGGTCGCTTCGCTCACGCGGTAGCCGAGCCCGACCAACTCGCCGTGCACCCGGCGATATCCCCAGGCCGGGTTCTCCCGCGCCAGGCGCAGCGCCAGGGCCCGAATCTCCTTGCTCATCCTCGGGCGGCCGAAGCGGCTCGGATACGTCCACCGGCGTCGGACCAGACGCCGATGCCAGGCCAGCAAGGTACCCGGTGTCACCAGCCGATGAGCCCGCAACCCGGGCGGCAGGAGTCGTGCCAGCGCAGCCAGGACCGCTCGATCGGCCCAGTCCGGCTTCGGCCGGGCGACTTGACGACGCAGCACCGCCACTTCGTGCCGAGGCATCGTGATCTCGGCGTCCTTGGCCGCCTCGCATCGGCTCAGGAGCACCAGCCAGCCGCATACCCCGAATCATGAGTAGGTAGAGGAGATGGAGAGACACAAGAACTGATCTTGCCCCTACTTCTGCACCAGATCGACCCGCAGGTCATGCACCCTGCGATGACTTTTGAAGCGGTACAGGGTCTGCGCCTCATGGAGATGCCCTTGTCCTTGCGCAGGAAAATGACAGGGACCAACACCAATGAGCTGGGCATTGACAGGTAGCGTGAGGCGGGTCGAATGGCATTTCACTCAACCCACTTGTCGTGTTCTTGGTCCGTAAGCATTCGTCGCGCGTACGGTGTAACGGTTCGACTGGATGCGTGACCGTCCGTCACTTTTTAGAGGTCGTAAGGCCGCTATGCCGCCGTCTTGGCCAACGGTCGGCCTCGTTATCTCAAGAAACTGTTCGGTTCTCCGGCTCGTCCAGGAATCGCTCCACGATGCCGGTCTGCCGTACGTTCTCCTCCACTGACTCCCCAATGATTCGGCCCGCCAGGTCGGTCGACAGACGGCCGATCTCCGTGCGCATTTGGGCGAACGCTGCCTGTCTGTCGGCCTCGATCTGGGCCCGCGCCATCGCGATGAGGTGGCGAGCTTCGGCCTGCGCCTGCGCGCGCAACTCAGCCTTGATCTGTGCGCCCTGCTCACGGGCCTCCTCGCGCAACCGCGCCGCGTCGCGTCGCGCTTCTTCCAGTTGCTCGTGGTATTGCCGCTCCAGATTCCGGGCCTTGGCTTGGGCCTCCTCTGCCCTCATGATGCCGCCGTCAATCGCGTCGACCCGCTCGGCTAGCGTCTTCTGCAAGCGCGGTACGAGCAGTTTGCCGACGACAAACAGGGTGATGAGGAAAACGACGAGCCCGATAGCGGGCTCGTAGTAGTTGTCCGGGAAGAGGGGATTCACGAAAGGACCTTTCGTGGGCGGGATTGTCAGAGGGCTTCATGCATACTCGGCGAAAGGTTGATCGAAGTGATATCGAGCGAAGAGGTTGGCCTGGGGGTCGCGATCTTCGTGTGGTCGACTCGAGGTGTTGACTGAGGTTGACTGAGGTTGACGGTTGGTGTCGGTCAGGTCGGTCCAGGGCGGTGATGATCTGGTGTCCCCAGGGCCATCGGGTTGCCATGCGCTGGTACCCAGCAGGCGTTGGGTTCGTAGCAGTGGGCGTCGGCGCCGTGCAGGGCGAGCAGTTGCAGCACGCCCGCCGACGGCCGGCTCTGCCCGGGGCCTGGGTCGCCGACCGTTTCATGGCTGTCCGCTCTCTTCCGACACCGCCTTGATCGCGCAGCAAAACCCCCAGCTCACCTTACGAAGCCGTGTTTCGAGCGGGACAGGCTCACCTCGCAGGCCCGCCCCCATGAGATCAAGGACGTGGAGATCCTGGCCCTGCGCTCTCAGGATTCGGGCGCGTGTTCCCCGCGGGGTTGCAGCACGCGGATGGCGGCCCTGGGATCGTCAGCGAAGAAGCGGATCGTGCGGGTCTCGGCGCGGCGGCCAAGAGGGCGGACGACGGTGATCGGTTCGGTCAGTTCGAGGATCAGGTTGGTCTGGGAGGCCACCGCCACGGCCAGCCGGTCGTCCTCCACCTTGACCATGCCGTTCTCGTTGAAGTTCCGGATGTGTCGTACCTGGGCGATCTGCGCGTGCGGGACGCGCAGGTCGAAGAACGCGCCGTAACGGATGCGCACCTCCTCAGCGGAGACGACGTGGGGCCGGGTAATACTGGCCGCGATGACCGCTAGCACGATCAGGACGCTATAGGCGTCCGCCACCAGAATCACGGTGCGCAGGCCGACCGGTGCACCGAGCGCCCGCAGCAGGATCTCCGCGACCACCAGCTCCACGACCATCGCGAACACGAATATCATCATTGTGGAGGTCTGCGCGCGTGAGTAGGAGATGGCGGTGGTGCCGTACGGCACGCCGTGGTGGCGCCGTGCGACCCACAGGGCCAGGCTGACCATGCCTTTCACGTCGAATCCCACGAGCCGGCGCACCTGATCGGGGACAAGTTGGCTGCAACTCGCCCGCAACGCCGTCCGTCGGTTCGCGCCGCCCCGGCGTTCGGCTCCGAAGAGCCGGTACAGGGTCGCCGCCTCCAGGATGAGCACCGCGACGGCGGCCGCCCCGGCCGTCGCGACCAGCGGGCGGGGAAGTGACACGCCGGACACGAGCAGGACCGCGAGCAGAAGCTCCACGGGAACCATGGCGAACAGCGCGGCGTGTGCAATCCTCAGCATCACCATCGCTCCTTCAGAATGATCATGATTAGCCGGGACACCTCGGCTCGGGCGGGAGAAACTCGGTGTACTTCGTGCTGAGCCACTGCCTGCCAGCCACGTTCTCCGCCGAGGCGATGCATGGCGGGCCATGGCGGTGCGGTGGCCTCTATTTGATGTGGAAGACATGGACCACGTGTGGTGCGTCGATGAGGGTGTGGGGCGCCAGTGCGTGATAGCCCCAGACGTGAACCCATGCGTTACCGGTACGCACCGTGAGCACCGTCTTGAACATGCCCGGCGCGAAGTAGGTCAACAGCAGGAAGACGACCGACAAGACGGTGTTGCCTGGCGAGGTGAACACTGTCCAGGCGTCCCAGATGTGTAATGCCGTGTAGGTGAGCCCGCCCAGGATCACTGTGGTGGCGGGCGATCCGGTGAGGCGGAGGAAGCGTGGCACGAGGATCGCGTAGATAAAAATCATGGCGGGTAGCACCGCGCCGGCGAAGTAGAGCATGAAGGTCAGGGGGAGCCCGAGCAGGAGTTGACCGGGGGTCAGTTCGGAGGTTCTTGGGGCGAGGACGGTGATCTGGACGAGTGACTCGGCCAGGAGGATGACGCCGATGAGGACGGTGTCGGCCCGGCGGTCGCTTGAGCGGAGGTTGAGTGCCTCGGCGGAGTAGCGCCGCCGGAAGAACAGCAGCGGAATCACCGCGTAGACGAGGAGGTTGTAGGCCGCCCAGGCGATGGACTCGGCGGGGCTGACATGTTCATGGGTTCCGTAGATCGAGCCGGCGAGGTGCAGCCCGAACGGGTGCCATCCGGCGAGTCGGCCAAGGAGGAAGCCCAGCCCCAGTGCGCCGGCCCCGTACAGGAGCAGGAGCAGCGTCTCGCGGGCGGCTGCTGAGCGTTCTGGCGCGCGGTCGGCCTGGTTGGGCAACGTCCGCTTGCGGGTGAGCCAGAGCGTCAGCATGGTGAGCAGGAGTACTTCGGCCAGGGCCAGGTTGGCGTCCATCAGGCGGCCGGCCGGCGTCTGGGTTGCGGCGGCCGGCCAGTCGAACGGAAGTTCGTCACCCGCCACGGCAAGGACCACCATGTTGCAGCCGAGCCAGCCGGCGGCGGCGAGTTGGACGCTGCGATTGCGGATCAGTGCGGCCGGGCCGCGTCGGGGCGGGCGTGGCCCGTGGTCGGTCATGCGGGAAAGCGTCATCGTCTGGCTCCAAAGTTTGTAGTACAGCTGTGCTAACAATCACAACCGGTACGGTAACACGACTGTGCTATAAAGGGGCAGTGCCCAAAGTGGTGGATCCGGCGGAGCGTCGACTGCTGCTGGCCGAGGCCGTGTTGCGGGTGATGCGCCGCGACGGCCTGGAACAGGCCTCGGTCCGCAACGTCGCCCGTGAGGCGGGACTGTCGATGGGCTCGCTGCGGCACTACTTCGCCAGCCAGTCCGAGCTCATGGTGTTCGCGTTCCGGACGGTCATCGACCGGATCGAGCTCCGCCTCGCCGGATTGGAGCCCGAGCCCGATCCCCGGCGAAGAGCGCAGCGCGTACTGAACGAACTGCTCCCGCTCGACGACGAACGGCGGGCGGAGAACGAAGTCTGGCTGGCCTTCACCTCCCGGGCCATGGTCGACCCTGCGCTTCGGGCCCTGCGCGATGAGGGATATGACGCCCTGCGGGCCGGCTGCCACACGATAGTCGCCGACCTGTCCGCGGCCGGTCTGGCCCCGACCGACGTACCGGCCGAGGCCGAACGCCTGCACGCCCTGCTGGACGGCCTCGCCGTGCATGCGGCCATGCGCCCGGACATCCACACCGCCGAGTCGTTGACCACCGCCATCGCACGCCACCTCGACGCCCTCGCGACCGAACCCGCCCCACGAGACGCATCCGACCGCGGCTGACGAGCCGGTTCGGTTTCCAGGGCCCAGTGATCGCGGACGCGGTTCGGGTTCCGTCCCTACAGGGCGATCGTGGTCTTCTCGAGAATCTCGGCAAGCGCTGCGTAGTCGGCGTCTTGCCCTTCTGCGATGTCAGCGCACTTACGATCCCCTTTGCCCATCGCTCGGATGAGGCCTTTGACCGTGGGGATGTCCATGGCGTTGAAGACCATGAAGGAGACCTTGCCCCGGGCAACCGCTATGACGGCCGCGTGATTCCCGTTCTTGAGGAAGTGCGGCTTGCCGTATTGAAGCTGCTCTTCGACGCCGGGAACGGTTTCGTGGATCATCGCACGCAACTTCTCGCAAACCGCCTTCTGCCATGGTGCGGTGTCACTGATGTACTGGGTGACTTCGTCGTTCATGCTGTTCTCCCGAATGTCGTTTCGTGAATCCTGAGCAATGCCTTGTCATGTGTCAGTCGACGAGGGCCCCGCCGGAGATGTTCATCTGCGTGGAGGTGATGCTCCTGGCCTGATTCGAGGCCAGGAACGCGGCGACCTGGCCGACGTCGTCCCGGGTCGTCGCCCGCTGGAGCAGCGTGGCGTCGATCATCTTCTGCTTGTAGGGCGCCGTCTCGGGAAGGTCGGGGAGAGTCTCGGGGATCCCGCCGGTTCGCATCGAGATGACGCGGACGGAGTGCGGGCCGAGCTCGCAGGCCCACTGGCGGCGCATCGCCTCGAGCAGGTCGCAGCCGATCTGTACGGTGCCCAGGCCGGGCGTGGAGTTGGCCGGATCGGAGCCGCCGAAGTGCAGGATGACTCCCGAGCCCTTTTGACCATGTGCCAGGCGGCGGCCTGGGCGGTCAGCAGGAACGAGCGCGCGACCTTGTCCATCGTGTGGCCGAAGTCGGCGACGGGTATGTCGAGCAGCGGTACGAACAATGCGTCCTGGGAGATGACGTTCACTGAGATGTCGACGCTGCCGGTCTGCGCCGCGATGGAGTCGACCCAGCCGTTGACGGCCGTCTCGTCCAGGGCGTCCACGATCGCCGTCTCGGCCAGGCCGCCGGCGCGCCGGATGTCCCCCGCGACGGCGTCGAGCTTGTTGGGTGTGCGGCCGGCGAGGACAACCCTCGCTCCTTCGGCGGCGAAGGCCCGCGCCATCGCACCGCCGATGGCGCCGCCGCCCCCGTAGATCACCGCTGTCTTGTTCTCCAGAAGCATGGCTGTCTCCGTCCGTTGGTTGATGGCTCGAATTCAGGAGCGGCACGGCAAGGCGGATTGGGTGGCACGGTTGGGCGCTGAAGGCCGCACCGCGTCATCGGCTCCCCCGCTTGTTCGATCGGGCCTGGCAGGGCGGGCCGGCCCGGTTCGGAGGGCCACGTAGGCCAGCGTGAGCCCCCGATGGCCGGCAGAGCGATGCCTGCTGGCAGCAGGCAGCCGAAATGAATGCCCACCGAGGCGTACACGCGCACCCCTGGAGAGCCGTCGAGGCGCATCACCGCGACGGACCAGGCGCCGTACGTCTTGTCCATTCCAGCTCGCGGACACCCGACCCCGCGGACGCGGCGGCCCCGATCGGGACAGCTGAGGCAGCGTCGTGATCGCCCTCATCCGCCCTAATAGCACAGCTGTGCTACTTGAAAGCCATAATAGTACGGCCGTGCCATAAAAGGGAAGCGTGCACGTTGGTGGATAGCACATGGTCATCGACCGGATCGAGAACCGGATCGCGGCCCTGCCCGCCGAACTCGATCCGCCGCACCGCGCCGAGAAGGTGCCGGCAGAACGGCTGTCTCGGAACGCCGAGCGTGCCATTGGGAACCGGGTGTGATGTACACCGCAGCCCCGGTCTTATCCCTCGGCGTTCTCCGTCGCCGCGTGCCGCGCGGCCGCGGCGTCGATCAGGCTCTCGGCGGTCGGCTCGTAGTTCAGGGCCACGACTCCCGAGGAGAAGGCCTGCGATCCGGTCAGGCGGAGCACGGTGGTGTCCACCGACTCGTCGAACAGTCGCGCGCCCTTGCCGGCCACGACGGGGTAGGTGACCAGGCGCAGTTCGTCGATGAGCTGCTCGCGCAGCAGCCACCGGACGAGGGCGGCGCTGCCGAAGATCAGGATGTCGCCCTCGATCTCTTTCTTGAGCTGCGCGATCCGCTCGGCCGGGTTGTCGCGGATGACGGTGGTGTTGTTCCACTCGCCCTTGTCCAGGGTCGTCGTGACGACGTACTTGGGCAGGGAGTTCATCCTGTCGGCGTAGCCGGCCTCGTCGGTCATGCCCGGCCAGGCCGCGGCGAAGCCGTCGTAGGTGACCCGGCCGAGCAGCAGCGCGTCCGCGGCGCGAATCTGGTCGAGGCCGGTCTTCATCGCGTCCAGGCTGACGAACTGGAAGGTCCACTCGTGCGGGTTCTCGATAACGCCGTCGACGGTGGTGAAGACGGAGAGAACGACTCGTCCCATGATGGTGCTCCATTTTCCGGTGTTCTTGCTGATGTGCTCATCCTGGCGATGCGCGACCATGCGGACATCGGGGGCCGGTACCTAACCCACCACCCAAAGGGCCACGCAACGGATCACGCAGACCGGGGAGCCAGGGCATGATGGGGCGGTGTCTGTCGCGTATTCAGGGGCCGTGTCCAAGCGTGAGGCAGAGGTGCTGGCTCTGCTCGGCACGCACCTGTCCAACGCGGAGATCGCCGCCCACCTGCACCTGTCGGTCCGTACCGTCGAGAACCACGTGTCGTCGCTGTTGCGCAAATGCGGGGTCGCCGACCGGCGGGAGCTCGGCAGACTGGCCGGGCAGGGATCGGCCGAGCCGGTCGGCATCGCCGGTCTGCCCGCGCCGCTGACTGCGTTCATCGGCCGCGCCGCCGAGCGCGAGCGGCTGCTGGAGGCGCTGCGGACCGCCCGCCTGGTAACGCTGGTGGGTCCGGGTGGCGTCGGCAAGACGCGGTTGGCGACCGAGGTGGCAGGCGGCGCCCAGGGCTCTCTTCCCTCGGGAGGGGCGTTCGTCGACCTGGTGCCCGTGGGCGAGGCGTATGTCGCTCAGGCGGTGGCCGCCGCGCTGGGCGTCACCGAACGTCCGGATCAGCACCTGCACGAGGCGATCGCCGAACGGCTCGGCGACGGCAGGGCGCTGCTGATCCTCGACAACTGCGAGCACGTGATCGACACCGTCGCCCGGTTCGCCGAGCAGACGCTCAGCCGCTGCCCCGGCACCCGGATCCTGGCCACCAGCAGGGAACGCCTCGGCGTGCCCGGCGAACGCACTCTTGCCTTGCTCCCCTTCGCCCTGGCCTCGGCCACGGCGGCCCCCGTGCCGCTCACCGCTCACGCCGAACTGCTCTTCCTCGATCGCGCCACTGCGGCGGATCCGGGCTTCAACGCCGACCCCGCCACGCTCAGGCTGCTGTGCGCGCGGCTCGACGGGATGCCGCTGGCCATCGAACTGGCCGCGGCCAGAGTGGCCGCCCTGGGGGCCGACGGTCTCCTCGCCGCTCTGGACGACCACCTGCGCCTGCTGGCGGGCGGCCGGGGCGCCGACGAGCGGCACCGCTCGCTGCGCGCGGTCATCGGATGGAGCCACGAGCTCCTGGACGAGGAGGAGCGGGCGCTGTTCCGGCGGCTGGCCGTCTTCGCGGGCCCGTTCGACCTGGACGCCGTCGTGGCCGTCAGCCCTGACGTGGCCCGGAGCGCGGCGGCCGACGTGCTCGGCCGCCTGACGGACAAGAGCCTGGTCACCGTGCACCGCCGCTCCGGCGCGGACAGGTGGAGACTGCTGGAGACCGTGCGCGCGTACGCCGCCGAGCGGCTCGATACGGCGGGCGAGGCGGAAGCGGCCAGGGAGCTGCACCTCGAGTGGGCCGCGGGCATGGCGGCGAATCTGGAGACGGCGCTGGACGGGCAGGCAGCCGGCTCGTGGCGGGACGACTTCGACGCCGTGGCCGACAACCTGCGTGCCGCACTGGCCCGGGCACCGGACGGGCCCGAGGAGGCGCCGCACCGGCTGGCCCGGGCGCTTGGGCACCTGACGTACGCGAGAAGGTTCCTCGTGGAGGCGCTCGGCCACTACGAGACGGCTGCGCGGCGGGCGCCGGCTCCCCTGGAGGCGGTTGCCGACCTGCGCGCGGCGTCCGAGTGCACCTACGCGATCGGCGACGCCGGGCAGCAGCCGTTCGGAATGCTGCTCGAGGCCGCCGGCCGGGCGCGCGAGGCAGGTGACGGCGATCTGACGGCCATCACGCTGGCCTCCGCCGTCAGCGTCGCCTGCCGCCATCACGCCAGTTTCGAGGAGGAGGCGCCGCACGCGAGGAAGCTCCAGCTCCTGGCAGAGGCACGAGCCGCCGGCGACACGGCCGACCCGGTGGTGGCCGCCCACCTGGCGGCCGCGGCGGCCTGGATAGCGAACGAGGACGCGGCCGCCGCCGACGCCCCGGCGCTGGCCGCGGACGGGGATGGCGAGTGGGCGGATCCGGCGCCGGTCGCGGCCGCGGTGCGGGCGGCGCGGGTGACCGGAGATCCTGTGCTGGTCAGCGCGGCGCTGGACACCGCGGCTTTCGCCGCTCTCTACGCAGGAAGGCGACGCCACGCCCGCCGCGTCGCCGGCGAACGCCTGTCACTGCTGGAGAGCCTGCCACGGCACGCCCCCGACGCCTGCCCCGAGATCGTGGACATCTTCAGGATGGCGTTGTACAGCTCTCTCGGTGTGGGCGACCTACCCGCCGCTCTGGACGTCGCACGCCAGGCCATGGACGACGACCTGGTGGGAGGCTCCTACCTGGCAGCCGCCCAGCTGATCACACCGCTGGTACTCGCCGGCCGCTTCGACGAGGCGCTGACCCTGGAAACGGCGGTATGGGAAGGCTGGCAACGGGTGGGCCGGCCGTTCGGCGCACAGCTCAGTGCTCCTGTCGGCGCCCTCTCGCTCGCCCACGGCCTGCGCGGCGACAACGACGCCTCGCAGCTGTGGCGCTTTCGCGCGCTCAACCCACCTGACCGGCAACGGTACGGCCACTTCATGGCGTTCGCCGACGTCAGGCTGGCGCTGCACCACGGGCGCTTCGACAACGCGGCCGAGCTTGTGGAGACCGCCCTGATCGGCCGCTCGACCTCGGCGACGGCACCGTACCGGGAGGCTGTCGCGGCGGAGCTGGCGGTGGCCGCCGGACTGCCGGGAGCGGCCGACCGGCTGACCGCCACCAGTCCGGGCGAGAACGACTGGGCCACCGCCTGCCTGTCCCGCGCCAGGGGCCGCCTGCACGAAGACGAGGGCGAGTTGCACACCGCCGTAGCGGTCTGGGAGCGGATCGACGCCCGCTTCGAACGCGCCTGCACTCTGCTCCTCCTGCCCACCCGGGCGGACGAGGGGATCCGCGAGATGGCCGAGATGGCCTGCATGCCGCCCAAGACCTGACCCGGCCGGCCATCACCGCGCGTTCAGACGGCTCCCACGCTGCTAGGTCGGCGGATGGTGCCTTCCCCAACCCGATAGCCGAGGCCGAGCAGTTCACCCCGGATCCGCCGGTGCCCTGTACCGCTTCAAAACTCGTGCACATGGTCTGAGCTGGTGTTTCTCCGGGTTGGTCAGGCGGCTCGGTGGTACTCGTTGATGGCCCCGCTGAGCACCTCTCGGCGCTGAATCCGGCCTTCCAGTGGTACTGCGACGTGCTCGTCTTGATCGGGTGGGCGTTGTTAAACGATCACATCTTCGACGCCGCCGCCGAGCGTCAGCGTGGCCGCGCAGTGCCTCAGGTCGTGCAGCCTCACAGGCGGCAGACCGCTGGCCCGCACCAGTCGCTTCCACCGATACGTCAGGCAGTCCAGATCCAGCGCAAGGCCGAGCTCGTCGGTGAAGACCTTCCCGCTGTCGGTCCAGCCCTCCCCCATCGCCAGGCGCTCGACGCGCTGCATCTGACGCCAGGCTCTCAACAGCCGGACGTTCTCGGCGCCCAGCATCACTACGCGGCGGCTGCTGTCACCCTTGATGCCGGCGGCCGCCTCTGCGTCCTCGTCCTCCAGCACGCTGAGCGTGCGCGCGTCGTCCAGATCGACGTCACTCCACTCCTGCCGGCCGACCTCGCCGCGGCGTAGTCCCCGGGTCATGACCAGAGCGGGTACAGCCGGTCCTCGCCGTCCTCCAGCCAGTCGAGCATCTGCCCGGCCTGTGCCGGCGTCCACACCATGACCGGTCCCGGCTCTCTCAGAACGTTCCGGTTGAGGTGGCTTTCGGGGTCGAAATCGGGGACATTCCGGAGGACGGAGCCCTCCGAACCCACCATGATCGCACCATCACTGATCAACGTTGCAGAGGGCGTGTGATGAGACGATGGTTCGGATCCAAGCGGGCCGGGCGAGCGGCTGAAGAGCGGGCACGGAGGTGGTGGCTGGCCTTGAGCACGGTCACTGTCATGGCCGTCGCGGTGACGGCCGCGGGCTCCGGGCCGGCGCAGGCCATCGCCGGTGGAAGCAAGGTCCTCAATCAAAAGGAGGCGCCGTGGATGGCGACTCTGGCGGTCAAGGGGCCAGAGCCGTTGCTGCAGCGGGCCTCCTGCGGAGGAGCCCTCATCGCGCCCGACCGGGTGCTGACGGCCGCGCACTGCGTGGCAGGGGTTCCAGTGGACCAGCTCAGAGAGATCGCCGAATACCACATCGGTGCCACCGTGTTGTCCGGTGATCCCGGCCAGGTCGCGCAGATCGCGGCGGTGTCGGTTCATCCGCAGTACCGGCTGATCCCTTCTCCCGAAGCTCCGGATGACCCCCAGGCCAGCAGTGCCGCCTACGACCTCGCGGTGATCACGCTGGATCGTGCGGTACCGGGGGTGTCGCCGCTTACGGTGGCCTCCCGGGCGTCGGCGGCGGGGACACCGGCCGTGCTGTACGGGCACGGGATCACCGGCCCGCCGAACCCGAGCGACCCCGAGTCGATACGCGGCGACGTGCTGCGCCGCGGAGTCTATGGGGTGACCGCCGACAGCGTGTGCGCCGCCGCCACGCCCGCCACAGTGGACACCGCGTCGGTGCTGTGCGGGCAGGGCGCCGCCCAGGCGTGCTTCGGCGACAGCGGTGGACCGCTAGTGATATGGAGTGACGGTCGGCGCAAGATCGCCGGTGTGTTCAGCTTCGGGATGGAGACCGCTGGGAAACTGTGCGGCACACCAGGCCCCAACGCCTTCGCCGACACCGCCGCGGCCTTTCCCTGGATCGACGAACAACTCAACACCAAAGGCTCGTAGCGGCGAGGCGTTCCCCGTCCACGGCCTCCGCTCAGGTCGCCGCCACCGGGCGAAATTAAAGCGTTCGCCCAAGTCGTGGGCGTCTCAGAACTGTCTCTCAGAACATTCCGGCTATGAGAGGAATTCCGCGAGCGGCGACCTGGGCGAACGCCTCACTGAGTGAAATAGGTGCCGACCTCGCATAGTTGCTTCTGCTAATTACACACCGTCACCATCGTCACACAGAGCTACTTTTCCCCTGGTGGCGGCGACCCGAGTGGGGGGCCGTGAAGGTGGCGTAGGCGGTTGATCGTAGGGGTGGCCTGCGCCGGTCGCGGGCTACCCCTGGCGCGTAACACCTTCTCCGCTTGGTTGCCTACCGGAACGTTCCTCAACCCTCGACCCAGTTCGCGCTTCCTGATGCACGACCGGAAGCAGCCCACCCTCAAGGTGTACGGGTCCAAGGTGTCCGGCCCGTCGACTGAGCCGGCGGAGCCGGCTTGGCGTCGTCAGTCCGCGGTCTGCCCGCCGCAGAACACCTCCTGGACGAGCTTGTCCACCAGCTTCGTGTAGTCCTTTGCCGGGCCCCTTGTGGCTTCGTCCACCCAGGTCACCGAGGCGGTCAGGGTCTTCTTGCCGTCAGGTGAGCTGTACATGAACGCCCCGTAGCCCTGCGGGGGGCTGCCGTTGTGCTGGAAGACGGTGCCGCAGTCCGGGCCCAGGTCCTGCACGAACAGCCCGAGGCCGTAGCCCATCTTCGGGTGCGGCTTGCGCATCTCGGCCAGCAGCTTTGCCGGCAGGAGCTTGCCGCCGTTCAGCGCGGAGAAGAACGTGGCCAGATCCTGGGTGGTTGAGATCAGGTCGCCGGCGCCGGCCAGAAGGGAGAGGTTCTGGCGCGAGATGTCGACCACCTTCTGCTGGCCGGCGTCCTCGTACCGGTAGTAGCCGTGGGCGTGCGGCCCGGGGAGCTGCGTCCGGTTGCCCGCCACCATGGTGCCCCGCATCTTGAGCGGCCGCAGGATCCGCCGCTGCATCTCCTCGGTGTACGAGTGGCCGGTGACCTTCTCGATCAGCAGCAAGGCCAGCGTGTAGTTGGTGTTGGCGTAAATCTGGTCCGTCCCCGGCGCGAACCGCGCCGGCTTGGACAACGCCAGCCGTACCAGCTCTTCGGGCCGGTAGCTGCGGAACCGGTTGTCCAGCCACTCCTTGCCCGCGGCGGAGATCCCCGGCACATACGTCCCGTCGGGGTCGAAGTCACCGGTGTAGTTGAACAACCCGCTGGTGTGCTGCAGCAGCATCCGCACGGTGATCCGCCGGTCCAGCCCGAGACTGGGCAGGTAGCCGGCCACCGGGGCGTCCAGCCCGATCTTGCCCTCGGCCACCAGCTGCAGCACCACGGTCGCGGTGACGGGCTTGATGATGCTGCCCGCCCAGAACGACCCGTTCGTCGGCGGCTTGGCGCTCTGACCCAGCTTGCGCACCCCGGCGCTGCCGGCCCACTCGCCCTGCTCATCGTGCACGCGCACCTGCACCCCGGCGAAACCGGCGTCGATCCACGCCTGCGTGGCCTTCTGCAGCTCCGGGCGATCCTGCCCGGCCTTGGGCACGGTCACGCTACCGGCGGCTGTGGCCGCCCCGGGAGCGGCCACAGCCGCCCCGGCCAGCAGCGCGGCCGCCAGCGCCGTAACCGCCACTCGCCGCAGGACCTTGCTTTGCGTGATCGCTGGTGGGGATTGGGTTTTCATGGTTCCTTGTCTTTCGTTGTCGCGCTCGTCGAACAGTTCGCCAAGCAATTAGGGGGTCGATGAGGAATGGGGCCTGGGTGGAGGGCAGGCGGCTGCGTGCCATCAGCTCGCCTGTCAGGAAGTCCAGGCGCGCTCGCGGAAGTAGTGCAGACAGTCGATGAGTCGGTGCCCGGCCCCGGCTACGACGATCAGCTCGAAATCCCTGTCAGCGGCGAGGGGTCGGTCGATCAGCCGCAGCGCGTGGTCCGGGTGGGACCTGGTCGCCCATGCCGGCGGGGCGTCAGCCAGGGCGAGCGGGCCGGCTGACCTGTACGGGTTCACGGTGCTCGGCCCTGTCTCTGGGGCGGCTCTACAGAGCCGGCCCGCCCTGCCCGCCGCCGAACACCTCCTGGACGAGCTTCTGCGTAGCCTTCTGGAAGGCCTCTCCCATGGACAGTGCGGCGTCGTCCACGTAGTTCAGTGAGGCGGTGAGGGTCTTGCTGCCGTCGGGCGTGCTGTACATCAGCCCCGCGTGGCCGGTGATGCCGCCGTTGTGGGTGATGACGGTGCCGCCGCCCGGCGCGTCCTGTACGAACACCCCCAGGCCGTAGCCGGCCTTCGGCTCCGGCGTGCACATCTCGGCCAGCAGCTCGGCCGGCAGCAGCCTGCCGCCCACCAGCGCGGAGATGAACGTGTGCAGGTCGCGGGTGGTGGAGATCATGTCGCCGCCGGTGGAGATCCAGGACGGGTTCTGGCGAGTGACGTCGACCACCTTCTCCTGGCCGTCCTCCTCGTACCGGTAGTAGGCGTGGGCGTGCGGCTCGGGTACGTCCGTCGAGGTGTCGGGCACCACGGTGCCGGTCAGCCCGAGCGGCCCCAGGACCAGCCGCTGCATCTCCTCGCCGAGCGAGCGGCCGGTGACCTTCTCGACCAGCAGCCTGGCCAGCACGTAGTTGGTGTTGGAGTAGCTCCAGTCGGTCCCCGGCTCGAACCGCGCCGGCTTGGACAACGCCAGCTCCACCAGCTCCTCCGGCCGGTAGGTCCTGAACCGGTCCTCCACCCACTCCCGGCCCTGATAGACGATCCCCGGCACGTACTCGGGGTAGTAGTCGCCGGTGAAGTTGAACACCCCGCTGGTGTGCTGCAGCAGCATCCGCACCGTGATCCGCCGGTCCAGCCCGAACTCGGGCAGGTGGTCATCCACCGGAGTGTCGAGCCCGATCTTGCCCTCGGACACCAGCTGCAGCACCACGGTCGCGGTGAAGGTCTTGGTGTTGCTGCCGATCCGGAAGTGCCCGTTCACCGGCGGCTTCTCGCTCTGGCCCAGCTCGCGCACCCCGGCGCTGCCGACCCACTCGCCCCGCTCATCGTGCACGCGTAGCGTCACCCCGACGAAACCGGAATCGACCATCTCCTGGATGAGCTTCTGCAACTCCGGGCGATCCTGCCCGGCAGCGGGTGGCGGCACGGCAACACCGCTGTCCGGGATGGCCGTCCCGGGCTTGGCCGAAGCGGCGTCGAGGGCTGCGGTGATCTTGCGGGCCATCTCGGCCATGGTGGGGCTGGCCTCGTTGTTCTGGGGCCGGGGGGCTGCCTCGACGGCGACCAGGACGGTGCGGCGGAAGTTGTCGGCCTCCGCCGGAGCCTGCTGCTTGAGCAGGCTCATCGACGCCGTCAGGGCCGGCAGCACCTGGTCAGCGAGCTCGGCCACCGTCTTGCCGTACTTCACGCCCTTGGGCGCCTTGGCGAGCACGTGCCCGACCAGGCCGGTCGCCGAGGTCAGGGCGATGGAGCCCTCGGTGGCGACCTTGTGCGCCGAGCCGGCGGCACCGGCGGCGGACATCAGCGAGACCGCGCCCCACGCGGCGGTGCGCAGGGTGAGCTTGTCCTGCTCATCAAGGGTGACAGACATGATTGCGTACTCCTTTGAACCAATGAGAATTCACTGCAACGAACCGATGGTGGAATGCGTTGCTGCTGACACGACCGCGCATACCCCCGGCGGTGATGCCGGTGACGGCGAACGACACGACCAGATCGGCAGGTCCGGAGTCAGTCCGTGATCGGCAAAATCCACTCGGTGAGCTGGATCTTCACGCCGTTGGGATCGGTGAGCTGCATCAGCAGCTCACCCCACGGCTCCCGCCGGAGCGGGATGGTGATGGTGGCGCCTTCACCGCGCAGCCGCTCGTACTCGGCGGCCAGGCCGGTGACCGCGAACACCACGATCGCCTCTGCCAGTCCCTGTCCCGGTTGCCACCGCTCGAGGTCGCGCTCCATCAGGACCAGGTCGACGGCCGCGTCGTCACGGCCCAGCACGATGAACTCCTCGCCGACCAGGACTTCGCGGAAGCCGAGATGACGGGTGAAGAACCGGCTGGAAGCGGCAGGGTCGGCGACGGTCAGGGAAACAGCCGAAGAGACGATGTTCACCTCACAGCACCAGAAAATGACATATCCCCACTCACCTCCCGACGGGCGTGCTTCTTGGATGGATCAAGCATCACGCCGGGCAGTGCCGCGGATCAACGGCGACTATCGCAACGGTCGTTGACCCATGGTTGACGGTCTCAGCCGGGCAGCGGTCCCAGGTCGCGCACCACGCCGGCGAGGGCGCGGATGAGGTCGTTCTCCCCGTCGCTGCGCCAAACCATCCGGTACGGCAGCGCCTCCATGTCCGTGACGGGCAGGTAGACGATGCCGGGGCGCCGGTAGTAGCGGGTCACGTGAAGCGGGAAGAGGGAGACCGTATCCCCCATGGCGGTGTTCATGAGGATGTCCTCGACGTTGTGCACAAGGGTCGTGCGGTCGATCGACCGGCCCTTCGGAGTGAGCTCGGGAACGTAGCGGTCGAACCAGTTGCCAGGCGCCGACTCGGCGGTCACGTGCCGATAGTCGCTGACCGCCTCCAGGGAGGTCGTGGACCACTTGGCGAGGGCGTTGTCGGCAGATACGGCCAGCACCCTCGGCTCGGCGAAGAGCAGAGGGCCCACCGTCAGGTCGGGCTCCTCCAAGGGCGGCCAGGTGACCAGGACGTCGATCTCCCCGTTGCGCAACTGGGCGAACGGATCCGCATAACCCGACATTCGCAGCCGCAGCTCCCACTGTGGGTGGCGGGAGCGAAAGGTCTCCCAGTACCGGCGCAGCTCCTGAACATTGACGGGAAACAGGCTGACGCTGAGCGTGCCGGTCTTGCCCCGGCCCGCCAGCCGGGCCCGCTCCAGGCTCTGCGTCAACCTCTGATGCACCTGGCGCAGGTCGTCGCGGAGCTGCTCACCCACCGGCGTGAGCCGTACATTGCGGCTGTCCCGGGCGAAGAGTTCGACACCGATGGCCCGTTCCTGCTTCTTGAGCGCCTTGCTGACCGCCGCCACGGAGACGTGCAGCCGCTCCGCCGCGCGGCCGAAGTGCAGCTCCTCGGCAAGGGTCAGAAAGATCTCAATATCGCGCAGTTCCACACGATCCCTCTCCGTCGATCCCACCATCGAGACCGTTTATTCAGCGGAAATATCCCCGGTCACCCCAGGTCGAGGCGGTCAACCAGTCCAGCGTTGGTGAAAGCGGCTACCAGTTCGTCACGGCCCTCGGTGAAGTGGGCCCAACTGTCGTAGTGGACGGGAACCACCCGGCGGGCGCCGAGGATCGTTGCGGCCTCGGTAGCCTGGGCGCTGTCGAGGACAATGAGCGCGCCGTCGAAGAGGACGGGCAAGCGGGGAGCCCCGACGAAGAGGATGGCGGTCTCCACCGGGCCGAAGCGTTCGGCGATCTGCTTGACCAGGTCGAGCGAGGCGTTGTCGCCGCTGACGTAGACCGTGGGCAGGCCCTCCCCGGTCAGGACGAATCCGACGACCTGGCCGGTGATCGGTTCGACGTCCTCGCGTGCGCCGGGCCCGTGGACGGCGGGCACGCCCGTGACGGTGATGGTGCCGCCGCCGGGGCGGTCCAGTTCGATCGACTCCCAGTCGGCCAGCCCTTGGGCCCCATTCCCCAGGCGCTGCGCGCCCGCGGGGGTGGTGATGGTGAGCGGGACGTCGGCGAGCAGTGCTCGGCCGGAGTTGTCGAGGTTGTCGGGGTGCTCGTCGTGGGAGAGCAGGACCACGTCGATATGGCCGAGGGCGGCCGGTGCGACGGAGGAGGGCGCCGTCTTGGTCAGCTGGCCGCCCGGTACCTGGTAGTCGCCGGGAGTGTCGAAGGTCGGGTCGGTCAAGAATCGCAGGCCGCCGTATTCGAAAAGAGCGGTCGGGCCGCCGAAAACGCGGACGGGGATCTGCTCAGTGGACGCGCTGGTACTGGCCATCTAGAAACCTCACGGATAGAAAGCGGTTTATCCGTGAAGGACGGTAGCGGTATCTCACGGATGAATGCAAGCCGTACCATGAGAGCTATGAGCGAGCTCCTGACCGCCGAGTCTGTGTTGCCGCCCGCGCCGGGGGCGGAGGCCTACCTCGCCCTCGACTTTGTCAACAGCGCCATCGCGCTGCCTGGAGGGCAGTTCATCGATCTTCTCGGCACCCCTGAGGCGACGAATCAGTGGCTCGCCGAACGCGGCCTCGCTCCGGCCGATGCCGGGCTGCGGGAGATGTGCACAACGCAGCTGCGCTCGCTGCGCGAACACCTCAGGTCATTGTTCGACGCCCGTGTTGCCGGGCTGCCCGCCTTGCCCGCGGCTCTGTCCGCCGTCAATGACGCGCTGAGCGGGGCCCCGACGGCCGCCCTGTTGTACTGGGACGAGAAGAACGGCCCCTACCGCGCGGCACCGTGCCCCACCAACGCGATCCTCGACCGCGTTCTCGCGACCCTTGCGGCCAACACGGCCGACCTCCTCACCGGCCCCGACGCCGACCGCCTCACCTCCTGCGGTTCCACCTCCTGCAACCGCTTCCTGCTACGCCACGGCCGCCGCCACTGGTGCTCCATCCGCTGCGGCGACCGCGCCCGCGCCGCCCGCGCCTACGCCCGGCGCATCCAGTCGAAGGCGGGCTGACGACCCCCTGCATCCTGGGGATTGACACCCTCAAGCTGAAGTCTGGATCCAGCGCTCCATGATGGAGTTCATCCGTGGCAGCCGAATCCCGCTCTTGACGCCGCGAGACCGTGTTCACGGAAGAGGAAGAGGAAGGTCAGTCGACGCCGCTCTGCAAGCTGTCGAGCTCGGCCAGCTGCCATGCGATCTGCTCTGCGCTGATGTCGTCGATCTGAGAGACGTTGAGATCGTTGAGGATCCCCAGTGCCTGGCGCCAATGCTCACGAGCTTTGTCGTACAAGAAGAGATCGCGGAACACCTGTGCGAGGCCGTCATGAGCGCGAGCCTGGTCGCCGGGCTGTCCGAGACTCCTGGCCAGGTCGAGAGCGGCCAGGTGGCGTGAGAGCGCCAGGTCCAGGTGACCGGTGGCCCTGACCGTGTCGGCGAGTCCGTGGAGAGCCTCGAGCTCGCCGTTACGATCTCCGATCAGCTTTGCCACACGCAGGGCGTGCTGGAGATGATCGATCGCCTGCCGATGGAGGCCTTGGGCCAGGTTGGTGTGGCCGAGGCCGTGCAGGGCGTTGAGCTCGCTGGCAGGTTCGCCGATGGCGCGGGCGAGATCGATGGCCTGGTGGAAGTGCTCGGTGGCGAGCTCGTACCGCCGCTGGCGGCGAAAGACATGGGCGATGCTGTTCAACCCGGCGAGTTCACCGGTGCGGTTACCGGCCAGGCGGGCGAGCTGCAGAACCTGCCGGAACCGCTCGGCTGCCGACTCGTACTCGCCCTCCATGTAGTGGATGTTGCCCAGGCCACGCACGGCGGTGAATTCTCCGGTGCGGTCGCCGATGCGCCGTGCGATCTGCAGGGCCTCGCCGTAGCTGTCAGCAGCCGCTCTGTGCCGGCACTGGCGCCGGCGAACATGGCCGAGTCCGATCAGAGCCTTGGCCTGAACCGCACGATGACCGATGTCCCTGGCGATGTGGAGAGCCTCGTTGAAGTGGGAAAGGGCCGGCTCGTAGTGGGTATGGCCGTACTCGGTGTCGCCGAGATCGCGCAGTGCGATGGCCTCGTAGGCGCGGTGACCCAGCGAGCGAGCGGCGTCCAGAGCCTGGGTGTGAAGGGCATGTGCTTCGGCGTAGCGCGCATGGGTGTGGAGATAGTCATGCAAGATCGCCGACAGCCGCATCGTGTGCACCGGCGAGTCGTTCTCCGCGGCATTGCCCGCCACGGCCAGGAGGTTGGCGATCTCGCTGTCCAGCCATTCGGCGGCCTGTTGCGGCTCCTTGAGCGACGAGTCGGAAACAACGGCCACCGCGGCTGCCGCGGCCTCGGTGTAGTGGTCGAACAGCGATTTCAGCGCGATCCGTCGGCTCGCATCGGTCTCAAGGCGTTGTGCGGTGTCCGCGGCATGCGCACGGATCAGGTCGTGGAACCGGAATCGGCCCGGGCTTGGCTCGTGCAGCAGGTGACATCCGGTCAGGTCGTCAAGGAGCCGCTCCACCTCTTGTTTCGAGGCCTGGGTGAGGGCGGCGGCGGCAAGGGTGTCGCAGTCCGGCCCAGGGTGCAGGCCGAGAAGCCGGTAGAGGCGCTGCTGGTCGGTCCCAAGATGGTCATAGGACAGGTCAACGGCGGTGGAGAAGCTGCGGCTGCCGGTGTTGAGCTCCGCCAAGCGATGACGCTCATCGTGCAGTCGCGTGGCGAGGTACCGGGCGGTCCAGCTCGGCCTTGCGCGGAGACGGGCGGCTGCGATCCGGATCGCGAGCGGCATTCGCCCGCACAACTCGACGATCTCCTTGACCACATCGGGCGGGTTGTCTCTACCGGCTATGCGTGTGAACAGGGTTGACGCGTCGAGGGCGGGGAGGATGTCCAGCGACAACTGCTGGCCGCCGTCGATGCCGCTCAGCGTTCTCCGGCTGGTGATGAGCACCAGGCAACCCGGAGCGCCGGGCAGAAGCGGCTGAACCTGCTCCTCGTCGAGAGCATTGTCCAGCACGAGGAGCATGCGCTTGTCGGCGAGCCGGGTGCGGAAGCACGCGGCTCTGGCATCCAGTTCGCGTGGAATCTGTGCGCCTGGTATGCCGAGCGCCCGCAGCACGCGATCGAGCGCGTGATCGGGCTCGACCTGCCGTACGCCACGGGTGAAGCCGTGCAGGTCGATAAAGACCTGACCGTCGGGAAACCGGTCAGCCAGCCGATGACCGGCATGTACGGCCAGCGCGGTCTTGCCGATCCCGGCCATCCCGTCTATCGCGACAATCGCAGCGTGCACCGGCGAGATCAGTTGCTTCAGCTCGGCCAGCCGACCGGTGAAGGTCGGCAGATCGCCGGGCAGTTCCCGTGGAACAGGCAACGCATTCCACCCGGCGGAGGTCATCGAGGTGGGGCCGTCACGGAGCAGGTCCTGGTGGAGTTGCTGCAACTGCTCGGGAGGGTCCAGTCCGAGCTCCTCACGCATCCACTCGCGGGCTCCTCGATAGGTCTCCAACGCCTCCGATGTGCGCCCGGTGCGATGGAGCTCGCGCATCAGCGCCGAGGTCAGGCGTGGCCGGTGTGGATGCTCGCTGGTCAAGGTCATCAGTTCGGCGAGCAGCCCGTCGAGCTTGCCCAGCCGCAGGCACGTCTCGATGCGATCTTCGATCGCGGTCAGCCGTAGTTCTTCCAGACTTCTGCCTATCAGCGAACGAACCGCCTCGGTCGCAGCCCCGGCCAGCGGCGGCCCTCTCCACAAGCTCAACGCCTGGTCGAGCAGCGTCAGCCTGTGCTCGTCGTCGAGGCACTGATACGCGCCGGCGAGCAGGGTGCGAAACCGGTGGACATCGATCCGCGAAGGATCACACCGGAGGAGATATCCCGAGTCTTCAGTGTCCAGGCTGACGCCGTAGTCGCGGGCGTTGGCGCCTGCCAGCACACCGCGCAGCCTGCTGACGCAGGTGTGGATCATGCCTCGGGCGGTGCGCGGGGGGTCGTGCGGCCAGGCCAGCTCTATGAGCCGATCGGTGGAGATCGGCTTGTTGGCCTCCAGCGCGAGCATCGCCAGCACGAACTGCTGCTTTCGAACTCCGAGGCTGATCGGCCGGCCGTCCATCCTGATCTGAACTTGTCCAAGGAGAAGGATCTCCACGCTGATCCCTTTCGGACACCGCGCTTTCCCGCCAATCAGATCAAACCAAAGCACCCGGTGAATGCAAGAAGGAAACCAGGCCGAGGTGAGAAGGAATCAAGAGGCGGGTGTCACCGTGGCAGACATGGTCGACCTGTCTCGCAGGTGTTCGTCCGAGCCAGGCGATCCGAACAGAAAGGAACCCCATGACCGCTCTCGTCGATCGACTCGGTGGTCTCGTCGCACGCGTCCTTCCCGGGGCATTCCCTCAGATCACCGCCAGCGCTGTTTACTGCGTCTGGGAGTACCGATGCACCATGGGTGGGACCTACAAGAGGCGTTGCTGCAACGACGCCGGCACCAGGGTGTGCGGTTCGTGGCAGAAGGTCTGCAGCTGTTGCTGAGAGAGGGCGTCGCGTGACCTCGGTGGCGCTGGCGCTGCGCCTCGTGCTGGCAGTGGTGTGTCTGGTCGCGGCGGTGACGAAACTGTCCGGACGCGGTTCGTTCGCTGCCTTCGTCCGCGAGTTGGCCGCCGTGGGCATCGCGCCTCGTCTGTGCCCGCCGGTCGCCATGGCCATCGTGGTCGCGGAGGTGACTGTCGCCGCTCTGGCGCCTTGGCCCGCTACGGGCCTGGCGGGCGCCGTGATCGCGAGCGGGCTGATGACCGCGCTGACCGTCGGGGTGGCTCGTTCGGTACGGCGGGGCGTTCCGGCACGCTGCCGGTGTTTCGGCTCTGGCGGCGGCCGGCTCACCCGGGTCCACGTCGTGCGCAATACCGGCCTGACGTGTGTTGCGGTGCTGGCTGTGGCCATGACCGCCGCTGTGTCCTGGCAGCCGTTGGATCCGGTCGGCGTGGGGATCGCCGCCACAGCTGCCGGGCTCGCGGCGAGTCTTGTCATCTTCTTCGAGGACGTCGCCGCCTCGGTCCGGCGCTGAGCCGTACGGAAGGAAAGGGCATGATCGGATATCTGTGGGCGGCCGTGACAGTCACAGGGGTTACGGCCGCAGTGGCTTTGGGCCTTGTTCTCCTCCTGGGACGCCGGTTGCGGGAGCTCAGGGACATGCTGGACACCAGCGGGATGCCACTCGGGCCTGACCTGCCTGAGCCGGGCAGGGCGGTGCCCGCGTTCGACGCGACCACGACCTCCGGTGACCGGATCACGCAGGCCGATCTGGACGGACCCGACGTCGTCGTGCTGTTCCTGATGGAGTCCTGCGCGTCCTGCGTCAGCCTGATCACGGGGCTGCGCGAACGACCCGTCCACGAGGGTCCGTTGCCGATCGCCGTGCTCGTGAGCGACGGCCCGGAGCGTGACAGGCTGGTCGGGGAGCTGGAACCCGTGGCACGTGTGATCAATCAGCCGGATGGCGAACGACTGGCCGCCGACTTCGGCGTACACGGCTTTCCCGCGGTCCTGCTTGTCGGTGCCGGGGTGATCCGCAGCGCGTCGCACCGTCTGTCGGCGGTCCCGAGAGAGGTGCCCGCGTGATTTCCGGCCCGACGGGGCTGGTACACCGGGCCGGCGGGGCGATCCGGCTCATCGCCGCCGCCGCGCCAGGCTGCTCGATCCTCCTGCTGGTCCTGGCCCTCGTCGAGGGGCTGCTGCCCGCGATCGCCGCATGGGGCGTCAAGCTTCTCCTCGACGAGGTGGCCCTCGGCGCCGAGGCTTCGACCGAGCGGGTGGTGACGGCAACGACGATGGTCGTGCTGTCCGGCCTGCTGCTCGGTGTGCGCAGCAGCGTCAACGGCTACGTAACCGCCCGCCTCCGCCGCGCTGTCGGTTTGCTGGCCCGCGACCGGCTGCTCCGCAGGGTCAATGCCTACCCGGGGCTCGCGCCGTTCGAGGATCCCGACCGGCTCAACCGGCTCAAGCTGGCCGAGCAGTCCGGCGAACAGATCCCGGAGGAGCTCCCGGGGGCCATCATGTCAACCCTGCGTAGCGTGGTCATGGCGGCTGGGTTCGTGACCGCGCTCATGATCGTCTGGCCGCCGATCGTCGCCCTGCTCCTCGCGGCAGCCGTACCGACGATCTTCCTGCAACTTCTTCAGGGTCGTCGACGAGCACATCTCGACGAACGCGTCACACCACTGCTGCGTCGACTCTGGTTCTTCCAGACACTGCTCACCGATGCGAGGGCGGCAAAGGAGGTGCGGCTGTTCGGTCTCGAATCGCACCTCCACGGCAGGACGCTGGGCGAACTGCGCCGTGCCCATGCGGCCGAGGCCGGCCTGGATCGGCGGGAACTACGTCTGGAACTGGTCCTCGAAGTGATGGGCGCGACTGTTGCCGCAAGCGGTGCCGTAGCCGCTGCCTACCTCGCGATCAATGGACGCATCTCCATCGGCGACGTCTCCATTTTCCTGGCGGCCGTCGGCGGGGTCCACACCGCCATCGGCAGCGCCGCCGACGCGTCCGCCACCGCCTACCGGGGGCTCCTGCTCTTCTCCCACTACCAGGATCTCGTCGACCGGCCCGAGCCCGCGCAGGAACAGCCGGAGGTCACAGCGCCCCCGCTGCGGCGCGGCATCGAACTACGCGACGTGTGGTTCCGCTACGGAAGCGACCAACCGTGGGTGCTGCGCGGGGTCGACCTCGTCATTCCGTACGGCGCCGCCGTCGCGCTCGTGGGTCGCAACGGAGCGGGCAAGAGCACGCTCGTCAAGCTCCTTTGCCGGTTTTACGAGCCCACCGCCGGTGCCGTCTACTGGGACGGTGTGGATCTGCGCAGCATGCCGGCCCATGAGCTGCGTGCCCGCATCGGCGCCGTCTTTCAGGACTTCATGACCTATGACCTGACGGCAGCCGAGAACATCGGGCTCGGCAGGTTGGCCCTCCGCGACGATCGCGCGGCAATCCGGGCAGCCGCCGAGTTGGCGGGCATCGACGGGGCCCTGTCCGCTTTGCCGGGCGGCTACGACACCATGCTGAGCCGGGTATACGAGCCCGACGATCTGGATGGCGCCTCCGGCCTGCTGTCCGGCGGTCAGTGGCAGCGGCTGGCGCTGGCTCGCGCCTTCCTGCGGGCCGACGCCGATCTGATGATCCTCGACGAGCCCAGCGCCGGGCTCGACGCGGAGGCCGAGCACCAGATCCACCAGCGGCTTACGCAGCTGCGATCAGGTCGGACAAGTATCCTGATCTCTCACCGGCTGTGCGCTGCACGCGACGCCGACGCCATCGTCGTGCTGGACCAAGGACAGGTCATCGAGCAGGGCGGTCACGGCGAACTGATGGCCGCGGACGGCACCTATGCACGCTTGTTCCGACTCCAGGCGGCCGCCTATCGCAAACCTGATGAAGTGGCCGTCACGTGATGGCCGTCATGGGCATTCTCGTCGGCGGCCTTCTGCTCATCTCGGCGCTACGGCGCCTGTTCGTGGTGGTCACCGTGGTCGGTGACAGCATGCTGCCCGCCTACCGCTGCGGTGATCGTGTCCTTGTCCGGCGTCGCGGCCTGCGTCACATCCGCTCCCGCGACGTAGTCGTCGTGCGTATGCCGCTGGGCGTACCGAATCACCAGTGGGTCATCAAACGCGCTGCGGCCGTTCCAGGAGATGGCGTACCGGCCACGCTCCGTGCGTCCCTGCCCTCGGGAGAAGGTGCTGTCGTGCCTGCCGGACGGTTGCTCGTTCTCGGTGACAACTCCGAGTGGAGCACGGACTCTCGTCACGTCGGATACCTCCATGGCTTCGACGTGCTGGGGCTGGTTGTACGCCGGCTACCTGCCGCCCCTGCGCCGACCACAAGAGATCCGCACCGAGCCTGACGGCCGTCGCCGTGCAGTGGACAGATCAGAGCGGAGCGGGTCACCTGGGCCCGCCGCCCGCCCCCTGCGCGTGACCTGCGGGAGTCAGCCCCTGACCGAGGCGACCCTGAGGCGGGGGTCGGACCCGATCTCCGCCTCGGTGAACCGCTCGGTCACCCACGCGCCCCGCGAGAACAGCGCCGTCTGGTCGCTGAAGTGCGGCGACGACGGGTTGGCCGACAGCGAGTAGGTCAGGATCGTACGCGTGCGCGGCCCTGCGGGGGTGAGCTCGACCGCCATCATGAAGCTGGAGCCGGTGTTCACGTCCGGATAGGTCCCGTCCGCGCGCAGCGGTCCGCCGGTGCGCACCCGGTCGAAGCAGCCCTCCCCCTCCGTGCAGCCGGGCACGGCGATCTTGCCGTAGTGCTGGGCCTGGCCGGCTGTGCGGGTCAGGGGGATGCGGTGGGTCCGGAAGAAGTCCACCGTGTCGGCCAGCGCCCGCAGCGTGGTGGCGTCGCGCTTGAGCCCGCGCGGCGTGGTGACCGGATGATAAGGGTCGAACGGCGAAGGACAGCATCGCCAACCTTGCCCCATAGGCAGGCGGTGGTCGAGCCGTCCAGGACGGGGCTGTCGACTTCGGGCGACGGCGAGGGCTTGGCGCAGAGGGCGGCCAGGGCGTCGGAGACGTTGGGCACGACCGAGGCGTCGGCGAAGTAGGCGGTGCCGCCCGTGTCGGTCGCCAGGGTGTGCACGAACGCCATGCCCTGGTGGGTGTCCTGGGCCTTGCGCAGCTCGGTCAGGTTCCGCGCCCGGCCCATCGCCAGCCATTCATCGGCCGCGCGCAGGTTGGCGGCGTTGGCGTCGGCCAGCGCGTAGGCGTACTTCTCGCTCCTGCCCGCGGCCAGCACCGGGCCGTAGCGGGAGGTGGGCAGGTCGGGCCGGACGACGGTGCCGTCGCGCAGGACGACCTCGACCTGCTGCCGGCCCATCGGCTCGGCCTTGCCGTCGACCAGGTACGACTGGGGATCGCCCGGGACGAGCTGGAGCCGGTATAGAGGGACGGAGCAGGTCGCGAGCGTCCCCACGGTCAGCCGCCGACGCTGACGTCCGCCTCCTCGATGTCGAGCGCCTCACATTGCCGAAGACCAAGAGCGACGGGTTCCGTTCCTCTGGTGGCTGGCCACATCAAGCGGGCGGCGCGGCGCCCCTGACCGGGTTGCCGCGCCGCCGCACAGATGCAGTCCTACGATCGCCACTGCATGGCTGAACGCCATACGTGCTTGGGAGCG
This sequence comes from Nonomuraea sp. LPB2021202275-12-8, assembly GCF_037044575.1. Taxonomy (NCBI): domain Bacteria; kingdom Bacillati; phylum Actinomycetota; class Actinomycetes; order Streptosporangiales; family Streptosporangiaceae; genus Nonomuraea; species Nonomuraea sp. LPB2021202275-12-8. Next base: position 43,120 of record NZ_JBAHWD010000006.1, read on the forward strand.
GCTCTGCCGCTGTCGATCGCGGCGATGCCGCCGGTGTCGCTGGTTGGTTCGAGTTGGGTCGTGGACTCCTCGGACAGGTAGCGGCGCTCGCGTGACTGCCGCTCGTCGTGCATGTCGGCCACTGGGTCAGCGGTGTCGCCGGTACCGCAGGTATACGATCCCGTTGCTGGAGGCGGTGCTGGAGACCAGGTCGAGCTGGTGGGACTTGGGGACACCGTCGAACAGCCGGGTGCCCTCGCCCGCGACGTAGGGGAACATGCTCAGCTGGAGTTCGTCGATCAGGTCGAGCCGCATGAGCGACCGCCAGAGGCCGACGCCGCCCCAGACCACGATGTGGCCGTCGCCGCCCAGCCTGAGCTTGTCGATCTCTTCTGTGGTGTCACCGGCGGCGATGGTGGTGTTGGCCCAGTCGGCCGTCTTCAGGGTCCGGGAGAAGACGACCTTGCGCCCGGCGTTCAGGATGTCGGCGAACGGGTGGTCGGTGGACGTCGTCATGGCCCCGGCGATGCTCTCGTAGGCGGTGCGGCCCATGAGGTGCGCGTACGCGCTCTGGAGGAAGTCGAGGTGCGCCGCGTCGTCGGGCTCACGGTTTTCGGGCAGGTCGAAGCAGAACTTCCAAAAGTCGGTGCCCTCGTCGGCGAGGAGGCCGTCGAGGGAGTAGTTGAACACTGTCGCCATCAGCTTCCGCATGATCAGAACTCCGTGGTCGGGTCGTCTGGGGACCGTGCTTGCTAGGGGAACGTGCGTGTCCCGGGCCGCAGCGCTCGCGTGGCCGCGGCGTCTGTGGCCTGTCGCTGATGCTTTAGACGACCCTGACGCCCGGAAGTCATCGGTGCGCTCTTGGCGAAGGGCCCGCAAACAGCGCTGTGGCGCCCGTCGGCCGAGATCGCGAGCGGGTCAGCGGGGAAGCTCAGCCTCGGGGCACCCGCCCACCGTCCACGGACCGCGACACCCTCACGTGCGGGAATTCCGGCGTGCTCGGTGAGATGTGCAGGCGGCCGGCGATCTGCCGGTTCAAGCCTCGGCGACCAGATCGAGTAGGTCCCTCAGATGCCCGGTTTCTTCGCGGTCGAGCTGGCCATGAGCACCTTCTCGACCTCGTCCGCCGCCGCTGGGGCCCCGCCCGCTGCGGCCAGTTCGTCCCGCATCCAGTTCAACCGCTCGTGTACGCGCCGGTCGGCGGCCACCTCCTCCACCGCCTCCCACAGCGCTGAGCCGGTGAGCTCGCTGGTCGGCAGCGCCAGGCCCAGGCCCAACTCGGCGATGCGGTCGGCGTTGGCGCGCTGCTCGGCCATCTGTGGCACCGCCACCATCGGCACCCCGAAGTGCAGGCTCTCCATCGTGCTCCCCATCCCGGCGTGGGTGACGAATGCACGTGCGTGGCGCAGCACGGCCAGCTGTGGCGCGCTGCTGTGCACCTCCACGTTGGGCGGGATCGGGCCGAGGTCGCCTGGGTCCACTCCGCCGACGGCCAGCACGACGTGCCACGGCCGGCCCTCGGCCCCGCGCAGCACCGTACGGTAGAAGTCGGGCCGGTCGTTGTATCCGGTGCCCAAGGAGACCAGCGCCACCGGCAGGTTGCCGCCGGGCGGCTCCCATTCGCCCTGGTAAGCCCGTTCGGTCAGGCCCGGCCCCACGAACGAGTAGCCGTCGCCGAACGTCTCGCCCGCGTACTGGAATGCCCGCGGCAGCAGCACCAGCCTGACCGCGGCCCGGTCGCCCCGCATGAACGCCTGCATGTCGCCGAGCCCCTCCTTGCGCAGGAGGCGGCCGACCCGCACGGCCATGCGCAGGAAGCCGAAACTCAGGGGATTGAAGGTCGTGTACTGCCGTTGCATCGACCAATGCTCGTTGCTGACCAGGTTCGGCCAGGTCTCGACGGAGGGGACCTGCCAGCGGGCGGCCAGGATCCGCCCCCACCAGCACAGCGGGCCGTCGTGCACGACGAGGTCAGGGCGTTCGCCACCGCCGAGCTGGGCCAGCGCCGACCTGGTCTCGTCCAGCAGCAGGCCCATGGCCCTGATCAGCTCTTTGCCGTGCATCTGCGGCACCGCGTCCTGGTCGAGCGCGTCCCAGGTCGAGGTCCAGGGGATGATCTCGGCGCCGGTCTCCGCAACGCGCTCGGCGTTCGCCTCGGTGGTGGCGTACGTGACGCGGTGGCCGCGCTGGACGAGCTCGGCGGCCAGGCCCAGCGTGGGGTTGACGTGGCCCGCTCCGATGGGAGCGAAGAACGCTAAGGTTGCCATACTGCTGTATTATAATACTCCGGTATGAAAAAGGAGGCATATGCCGAAAAAGGTCGACCACGACGAGCGGCGTCGGTGCATCGCGGAGGCGGTGCTGCGGATCGCAGGCCGCGACGGGCTCGACGGCGCCAGGCTGCGTGACGTCGCCGTCGAGGCGGGCATGTCGCTCGGCTCCGTGCAGCACTACTTCGCGAGCAAGGACGAGATGCTCCGCTACGTGGTGCACTACCTGGGCGAGCACGTCACCGAGCGGATCATGGCGGGGGTGCGCGCGCCCGCGTCGGCGTCGGCGTCGGCGTCGCCGGTGCTGTCGTTCCTGTTGTCGATGGCCTCCGAGATGCTGCCGCTGGACGCTCGCCGCCGGGCCGAGCTCCGGGCGGGGCAGGCGTTCACCGCTCGGGCCGTTGGCGCGCCCGAGCTGATGGAGTACCTGGGAGAGGGCGACCGGTGGCTGCGCGAGCGGGTCGCCGAACTGATCGCCCAGGGGCAGCGGGACGGCGAGTTGCGCGCCGGACTGGACCCCCGGCTGGAGTCCGTCGTGCTGCTCGCCATGCTCGACGGGCTCGGGTCCGAACTTCTCGTTGGCCTGCGCGACCCCGAGGGCGCACTCGCTGCCGTCCGCTACCACCTGGACCGGCTGACCGCACGACCAGCGGCGATGACCACGTCACAACACTCTTCTCATCCGTAGGCTCCGGGTTCGAGCCCTCAGGCCGCCTACCGTCGGCTCCGAAGCCTTCGCCCCGATGGGAGACCCCGACCAGATACTCGCCCTGTACACCGTGGAACGCCTCAGACGGCTTCGCTTGTCCGCAAGGCCTGCTGAGGACGGACGTTGTGGTTGCGGGCGAACAGGTTGCCGGGGTCGTACTGACGCTTGACCGCCGCGAGACGCTCGTAGGTCTGTGTTGGATAGATCGCGGCGACATCCTCCTCGGCGGCAGAGGCGAGGAAGTTGGCGTAGGCGCCGCTGACGTGAGGTGCGAGTCTCGTCCAGATCGATTCCAGCGCAGGACGCGCGGCCTCGACGACCGGCTGCGGACCCACGATGGTGGTCACGAACATCAACTCCGCCTGGCGATGCGCGTAGGCGGTGGCATCGTCGGGGACTCGGGACACCGCACCGCCGACGCTGCGAACGGCGATGAGCGGCGACCCTTTCGCTGCCCCGACCTCAGCAAGGATTCGAAGGACCTCGGGCACCGACTCCTTGTCGACGAATGCGCTTCGGGTGACCAGGTGGATGCCCTGCGGAGGGGTGGCGCCGTCCACAAGCGTGTCCGCATAGGGCTTCAGCGCGACATCGTCGTCGATCACCGTGCCGAGCCGGCGGATCGGGTCGATGGCCTTCGCGGCGAGCTCGGGTTCATCGCCGTCGAAGGCGACGCGGATCTCGACCGGCGCTTCGGGCCCGCCCGCGAAGGGACTGGCGAACTCCGCGACAGAGGTGAGCTCTTCGGGGGCGGTGCGGAGGTAGTCCGCCCATCCCTGGAGCACGGTGGCCGCCTCCGACGCCGGGAAGGCGATCCTGCCGTGGAAGACGTCCGTCGTCGGATGTGCCGCGAACTCGAAGGCGGTCACGATCCCGAAATTGCCACCGCCACCGCGAATCGCCCAGAGCAGCTCGGGGTTCTCCTCCGCGCTCGCCCGCACGACCTCTCCGCCGGCCGTGACCACCTCCGCGGTGACCACGTTGTCCAACGCGAGGCCGTACTTCCTGACCTTCCAGCCGATACCACCGGTCAACGTCAGCCCACCGACCCCGACGCCCATGGTGTCACCCGCGGAGATCGCCAGGCCGTGCGGGGCCAGGGCGGCGCCGACCCGGCCCCAGGTTGCGCCGCCACCGATCCGTACGAGGTGACGGTCCTTGTCGATGATCTCGACGTTCGCGAGCTTGCCGAGGTCGATCACGACGCCGCCGTCGTTGGTGCCGAAGCCCGCAAAGCTGTGGCCGCCGCCTCGCACGGACAGCGGAAGCCCTGCGCCGGCGGCGAATCTGACACCTGCTCGTACGTCCCCGACGCTCTCGGGCCGCAGAACGCAGGCCGGACTGCCTGAAGCCAATACCGAGCGACTGGCCGATGTGTACTCCGCTGCGCCCGACTCGATGACGTCACCGCCGAAGTCACGGCGAAGGGTTTCAAGCGCTGAGCTCATGACGTTCCTTCCATGCAAAAGAATCTTCGTTGTCGGCGCGCCTGGCCTGCCGGTCAGTTGGCCATGCCGGCGAACATGCCGGGCTCGTATGAACCCCCCGGGTTGCGCACGATCACGTTGAGCCGGTTGTTCGCGTTGATCATGGCGATGAGGGAGACCAGCGCGACGATCTGGTCGTCGTCGAAGTGCTTGCGCGCCTGGGCCCAGGTCTGCTCGGACACGCCGTGGTGGGCGTCGGCGAGTCGGGTACCTTCCTCGGTGAGCGCCAGCGCGGCCTGCTCGGCCTCGGTGAACACGGTGGACTCGCGCCAGGCGGCGACCATGTGGAGCCGGACCGCGCTTTCCCCGGCGGCCGTGGCGTCCTTGGTGTGGTAGTCGACGCAGAAGCCGCAGCCGTTGATCTGGCTGGCCCGCAGCATCACCAGGTCCTGGGTGGCCTGGGGTAGCGGCGACTGCTGGATCGCCAGGGCGACGTTGTAGATCCGCTTGGCGATCTTGGCGCCCAGCTCGTTGGCCATCAGGTCGATGCGGGCTTCCATGATGTGGTCCTGACTCGTGGGGTTGCGTGCCGCGTGAATGGTTGGCGCGGCGTCCTGACGAGCAAGAGATCCCGGCGACCCGATCCTTGTGACAGCACGGTGGTGTGACGTGCGTCACCGATCGCGGGTGTCACAAAACGGTGGGATCCGGGATCTTACGCATGGCACGGTCGAGCACGAACAGGCAGGAACCAGCAATGAGCGAACGAAGCGAGCAACCGACGGACACAGCCGGGCCCCTGGGTGGTGACAACCACAACCGCATGGACTCTGCTACCGAAACGTTCCTCACCCACCGCAACCTGTTGTTCACGGTCGCCTACGAGATGCTCGGCTCAGCCGTCGACGCCGAGGACGTGCTGCAGGAGACCTGGTTGCTGTGGGCGGGCGTCGACCTCGGCACGGTGCGGGATCAGCGTGCCTACCTGGTCCGGATCACCACCCGCCAGGCGCTGAAGCGGCTGCGCACGCTCGGCCGGCGCAAGGAGTCCTATGTCGGCCCCTGGTTGCCCGAGCCGTTGCTGACCGCCCCGGACGTGGCCGAGGACGTCGAGCTGGCCGACAGCGTCTCGATGGCGATGCTGCTGGTGCTGGAGACGCTCACCCCGACCGAGCGGGCGGTGTTCGTGCTGCGCGAGGTGTTCGATCTGGCCTACGACGAGATCGCCGAAGCCGTCGACAAGAGCCCGGCCGCGGTCCGCCAGATCGCCCATCGGGCACGGGCACACGTTACCGCGCGCCGGCCCCGCGGGGTCGTTTCTGCGGCCGAGGCCCGCGGCGCGCTCAAGGCGTTCCAGAGTGCGGTCGAAACGGGTGATCTGCAACGCCTGCTCGACATCCTCGCGCCGGACGTCGTCCTCCTGACAGACGGCGGCGGACTCAAGCAGGCCGCGCTGGCGCCCGTCGTGGGCGCCCTCCAGGTGGTCGACGTACTGGGCAGGACCGCACTCGCGGCGTCGCTGAAGCTGACACAGGTCAACGGCAATCCGGCACTGATCGTCCGGATCAACGGCGACGTCGACACCGTCATGATGATGCGCATCGACGACGGCCTCATCACCGGCCTCTACGCCGTGCGCAATCCTGAGAAGCTGGCGCATATGGAGCGGGAGATCACCGTGAGCCGCTGAGCCCGGAGCCGGTCCGACGTCGTCATGTGCGTCGCGGTGGCGTCAAAGGCTCCGGCGAGTCAATGCCGGTAGATCCGCCGGGCGGCCGCCACGACGGCCGTGCCGAGCGCGATCCCGCCGGCCAGGGCAGGCACCCAGTCGCCCAGCCGCACGTACGGTGTCTCCTCGACTGACAGCGGTACGTCCACCACGAACGCGCCGCGGTACTCGGGCGGGAACCAGGCCAGCCGCCTGCCGCGCGCGTCGAAGGCCGCCGAGGTGCCGTCCAGCTCGACCAGGACCGCCGATCGGCCCGACTCGACCGCCCGCAGCGCCTCGAAGCTCGCCTGCTGCGCGTGCGCCCAGCTCCCGTGGAACGTCGTGAGCGACCCCTGCGTGATCGTCACGTCCACGCCCCTGCGGGCCAGGCCGCGCCGCAGATCGGGAAAGGTCGACTCGTACGAGATCAGCGGCCCCACCCGGCGGCCGGCGACCTCGAACACGACCAGCCCGGCACCGGTGATCCGGTCCTTCTCGGCCGCCTCGGTGTGCCCCGCGATCCAGCCGAGCACCGGCCGCAGCGGGATGTACTCGCCGAACGGGGCCAGTCGCTGCTTGACGTACGTGTTCACGACCCCGTCCGGCGTGTACTGGTAGGCCGACTTGGCGATCCGGCCGGAGGAATCCGCGGCGTCCACGTTCACCAGCAGGTCGGCGCCCGCCTCGGCGGCTGCCCGGCGCAGCAGGAGGTCCACGTCCGGGCGCCGGGCGGGGTCGAGGGCGACGCTGCTCTGGCCCCAGACCACTACGTCGGCGTCACGGCCGGCGAGTTCGCCTGTCAGCCGGAGGTGCGCGGCCACACGCCGCTCCGGGCCGGTCACGGGGCCCGGCTGCACGCCCGCCACGCGCATGACCCCCGTCACGACGGGCTCGGGCCGTACCAGCCCGGAGCACGCGGCCAGCGCGACCAGCGCGACGGCGGCTCCGCCGCCGGCCAGCCGGGCCCGCCGGCCCGCATCCGGCAGTACAGCGATCGCGAGTCCGGCGTTGACCGCGACCAGGGTGAAGCTGAGCAGCCATACCCCGCCGAGCGCGGCCAGCCCCAGCACCGGCCGCACCTGCCACTGGCTCGACCCGAGCAGTCCCCACGCCCCGCCGAGGTGCTGCCACGAACGCAGCGCCTCGACGACCACCCACACCGAGGGCAGCACCAGCAGCGCCACCCCCGCCCTGACGGGGGAAACGCGCCGCAGCAGGCCGAACGCGACCAGCCCGAACGGCACCCACACCAGCCCGATGACCAGCACCGCCAGCGGCCAGAACACGCCCAGGAACGGCAACACCCAGTGCTGCATCGTCCCGAAGAAGCCCGCTGACGCCCACCAGCTCCGCCACCCCGCCTCACGGAACGTCCCCGCCGCGGCTACCAGGAGCAAGAAGGGCACGAGGCCGAACCACGCCCACCACCAGGCGTTCACGGCGGGGAAGGCAAGGGCCAGGCACGCGCCGGCCACGGCGGCCAGCAGGCGCGGGCCCCAGCGGCGCACCACGCCGGCGCGCTCGGCCGTGACGGTGACGGACGCGGTCTGCACACCGCCCCGCTACCCAACCCGGCCCCCGTCACCGCCTCCAGACGGTGAGCGACCAGGAACCCCAGGAACCGCGCAGGCCGATGGCGCTGCTGGCATGCGCAGCTCACCGAAAGCCCAGGTCAGCCTTCATGTCCTCCGACCGGGGCGTGAGTGCAGAATCCGGCCTCGATGACGCCGGTAAGCGTGGCGATGGGATGACCCTGGTCGATCCAGTCGGCGTTGATGTGCACAGTGATCAGGCGCTTGCCGTCGCGGGAGCCCATGGTGTAGACGTAGCTGCCGTTGATCATTCCGGCGGCGCCGTAGAGGGTGACTCCGCACGGCAGGTTCTGCTCGAACATGCCGGCGCCGTAGCGGGTGTCGGGGATCCACTGCTCGCTCGCGGTGGACACGGTGGTCAGCAGTTCTTCCTGCTGGGCGGGTGCCAGCAAGCTGCCGCCGAGCAGCGACTGGAAGTAGCGGTTGAGATCACTGACGGTGGAGACGATGCCGCCCGCGGCCCAGGCGAAGGACGGGTTGATCTCGGTTACGTCGTGGATCTCGGCCGCCGGGTCGCCGTCCATGGTGTTCTTGGAGTAGTGGCGCACGTGCTGCCCGCGGAGCTCGGTTTCGTCGTTGCCCGGCACGTAGGTCCCGGTCAGGCCGAGTGGCTGAATGATCCGCCAAGTCACCTGATCGGCGTAGCTGGCACCGGTCGCCTTCTCGATGATCATTCCGAGGAGCATGTAGTTGGCGTTGGAGTACTTGAACGCCTCGCCTGGCTGGTGGTACGGCGCGTACTTCATGGCGATGCCCACCAGCTGCTCCGGACGCCACCGATCGAAGCGGTGCTCCAGGAAGCCGGGGTTGAAGAAGCCCTCCAGCATTTCGGGGTCCAGGGCGTAGTTGTAGATGCCGCTGGTCTGGTTGAGCAGGTGGCGAATGGTGACCTTGCTGCCGTCGTGGCCGTTGCCTTGGACCAGGCTGGGCAGCCACTGCTCGACGGTGTCATCGAGGCTCAGCTTGTACTCGGCCGCGAGCTGCAGGACCACCGTGGCGGTGAACGACTTGGTGGTGCTGCCGATGCGGAATTGGTCCGCCTGGTGACGCTTTCGATCGGTCCCGGTGTCGGCCACTCCCGCGCTGCCGAACCATACGTCCTTGCCGTTGCGGATCTCGACGGCGATGCCGGGCACGCCACCGTCGGTGACGGCCTGGTCGAGCGTGTGCTGGATGTTGACGTTGGTGGTCATGTCTGTGCCCCTCTTTGCCGCGTACGTCGTGCCTTGTTGCGCACACTGTACGCTATGAGAACAGTGTGCGCAATTGCGCTCAGTAGTTGCCACGTACGGAGGTCCGGGCATGCGGGGCTGGGGGCCGGTCCCGGACGGCGCGGGACTACGAACCGGGCCCGAGCTCTGGCGTGTCCCCCGAACCGGGGCGACTCCGATGACACGTCGGAAGACCATTCAGATCTACGGCGGTCATCGGCGTCCGCTCACCTATCGGGGTCGAGCACGTACACGAGCGACGCCCGGGCCGCCGTGGAGGAAGTGCCTGCGGCGACGGCCAGGAGCGCGGCTCGCCAGGCCGCGGCGAGCATGTCCGCGGCGGGCGCCTTGTGCTTTGTCAGCAACGGTCGCAGTGCGGTGGCGACCGGGTCGCCGCGCTCTACCGGCGGCTGCTCGCCAAGGATCCGGCTCACGGTGAACCGGACGGCGGCGTCGAACGCCACCAGAAGCGCGGCGCGCACCGCAGGGCGGCCTCGGTTCCCCGCCGCCGCGGCGGCCCCCTCCATTCGTTCGACGATCCGCTTCTCCATGTCCTCGCGGACAGTCAGGTACAGGCCGAGCTTCGAGCCGAAGTGGTGATACAGCGCGCCAGTGGTGACGCTCGCCTTGCCGGCCAGATCGACGACGTTGACGGCCTCGTAACCGGTGAGCTCGAACTGGTGGATGGCCGCCTCGATGAGCCGGGCCTTGGCCGAGCCCGGGACCGGGACCCATTCGCGCATGCGGCTAGCATAACTGGTTGACGTCCGGACGTAACTCATTTACGGTCGCCACATGAAACTGACGTTCCTGTACCAGCCGGTGAAGGACCTCAGAGAGTCGGTCGCCTTCTACCGCGACACGCTCGGATTCGACGAGTCCTGGCGGGAGGGTGAGTCGACCGTCGCGTTCAAGATCCCGGGTTCGGAGGTCGAGCTGATGCTCGATGTGCCACCGAGCGCCGGGCCGCGATGGGGAGCCGGCGGTTTCTACGCCGTCAACAGCGTGGACGTCTTCCGGCAGTCGCATCCGGAGCTCGACTGGCAGGGCGAGATCGAGATGCCGGGCGGCAAGGGTGCGACCTTCCTGGACCCGAACGGCAACCCTGTTCACCTGTTCGACCAGAGCACCGCCGGACCCGAATAGCGTCGCCTACCGCCGACTTCGCCGAGTCCGGCGCCCACGCGTCCAGTCACGCCGCGCATGCCGCACCCGTCGGCGCGGTCGCAGAGCGGGCGCGATCTTCAGCTGGCTGCCGGGAATCGGTGGCGGCACGTCGGACAGTGCCGGGATGCACCTACTCGCCTGGCCGTGGATCGGCACGCCCGGCCAGGGCGGCGAGCCGTACGGCACCGAGCACGCCCGGATCCTGAACGTCGAGACCGGCGAGCCCCAGGGCCGCCGTCACTGGTGGTTGGGTACGGCAGGAGAGCCGGCGCCCCGTCCCGAAACATCGGCTTGGGTGCGAAGCGAACGGTTCGCGGTTCGGGAGCGCGCCTCGGCCATCAGATGGGCCGCGATCAGCGACGTCCATGCCCAGCTCAGGGCCAGCCCCGCCAGCATCAGCCGGAAGTCGAGACCATCACCTGATCGCTCGTAGGGATCCAGCCGTGCGATGTCTTCAGATGGAGTCGACACGTTCGTACAAGTCCTGCCTGGATCCTCTGGGCATCCTTGGGACGCACGGAGGTTCCGTTCCAGGAAGAGGCGGGGGACGTAGTCCTGCGTCGCCGGGCGGGGTCAGCCGTCCACGCACTTTCGCAACATTCCGAGGAAAGGGTCGCGATGCTCAATCTGTCGATCATTCTGGAAGACAGCGCCCGCACTGCTCCAGACCGCACCGCCCTGGTCTTCGGCGACCTGCGCCTGCCGTACTCCATGGTGGACTCCGTCGCGAACCAGGTGGCCAACCTTCTGGTGGCCCGCGGGATCGGCAAGGGCGACAAGGTCGCGCTGCTCTGCCCGAACCTGCCCTACTTCCCCTTCGTCTACTTCGGCATCCTCAAGGCCGGGGCGACCGTGGTTCCGCTCAACGTGCTGCTGCAGCCGCGCGAGATCATCTACCACCTGACCGACAGCGACGCCAAGGCGCTCTTCTGCTTCGAGGGCGCCCCCGAGCTGCCCATGGGCGCGCGCGGACGGGAGGCCTTCGACGCCGTCGAGGGCTGTGAGCACTTCTTCGTCCTGCCCGCCACGCCGCTGGCCACCGAGTCGGCGCACGGCGAGTCGTTCTGGGCGGCGCTGGGCGGCATGTCCGGGGAGTTCGAGACGGTGCAGACCGCGCCGGACGACACCGCGGCCATCCTCTACACCTCCGGCACCACCGGTCAGCCCAAGGGCGCCGAGCTGACCCACATGAACATACTGACCAACATCATGGTCAGCGACGAGATGTTCCCCGCCGACCCCGACGGCGACGTCTCGCTCACCGTGCTGCCGCTCTTCCACTCCTTCGGCCAGATCGCGGTCATGAACGTCAGCCTGCGCCGCCGCGCCACCCTCGTGCTCCAACCGCGCTTCGAGCCCGGTGAGGCGCTGGAGCTCATGCGCAAGGAGAAGGTGACCATGTTCGCCGGGGTGCCGACGATGTTCTGGGCGCTGCTGTCGAAGATCCACACCGACGGGGCCGAGGCGCCCTCGACGCTGCGGGTGGCGGTGGCGGGCGGGGCCTCCTGCCCGGTCGAGGTGCTCAAGGACTTCGAGGCCACCTTCGGCATCCCGATCCTGGAGGGCTACGGCCTGTCAGAGACCTCCCCGGTGGCCAGCTTCAACCAGCTCGGGCGGCCCACCAAGCCCGGCACCGTCGGCTTTCCCATCTGGGGCGTGCAGATGCGGCTGGTCGACGACGAATGGAACACCATCGAGGGCGAGGGCCCCGGCGAGATCGCCATCCGCGGGCACAACGTCATGAAGGGCTACCACGGGCGGCCCGAGGCCACCGAGGAGGTCCTGCGGGACGGCTGGTTCCGCACGGGCGACATCGCCACCCGCGACGAGGACGGCTACTACGCCATCATCGACCGCACGAAAGACATGATCATCCGAGGCGGCTTCAACGTCTACCCGCGCGAGGTGGAGGAGGTGCTGATGATGCACCCGGCGGTCTCGCTGGTGGCGGTGGTCGGCGTGCCCCACGACTCGCACGGCGAGGAGGTCAAGGCCTACGTCATCCCGTCGCCCGGCGCGACGGCGAGCGAGGACGAGCTCGTCGCCTGGTGCAGGGAGAACATGGCGGCCTACAAGTACCCGCGGACGATCGAGTTCCGCGAGAACCTGCCGATGACGGCGACGGGCAAGATTCTCAAGCGCGAGCTGCGCTAGGTGTACTCGGCCATCAGGTCAGGGCAACCAGTCGATCGCGGCGGCGAGCTCGGAGGGCGCATTCCCGAAGGTGTGCCGGAAGACCCGGGTGAAGTGCGGGCTGTCGGTGAACCCGGCGCTGTGAGCGGCCGCCGTCAACGTCTCTCCCGCGGCTACCAGGTCGATGGCACGCTGCAGGCGTAGCCACCGCACATAGGGCCGCAGCGGAATCCCCACGTGCGCGCTGAACAGGTGCGCTAGCCAACTCGGCGACAGGTGGACCGCGTCCGCCACCGTACGCAGTCGCACCGGTCCCCGTCTCAGGAGCGTGGGGATCACGGTGATCGCCGCCTCCACCGCTGGGTGGAGCGGAATGCTGTCGGCGGCGCTGTGGCCGGTCCACACCTCGACAACGCGCAGCGCGGTCGTCGCCTCGGCTGAGCGCGCATGACCGATCGGCGGCTCGGTGAACATGAGCGGCCGTACTCCCTCGTGCTGGCCAGGTCTCGGGCTCGTGTGCGCCGGTTCGGGCACCGCATGAGCCGAAGAGCCGCGGACGGGCAGATCCCGGGTTCGCGTGACGGATGGCGACCAAGTCGAAGCCTCGCAGCCCGTACCGGAGCGCGCGAGAAGGGACCGGCCCGGCGAACTGCGGGGATCCAGGTGAGCGAGCAGGGCCTCACGGGCTCCGGTGAGCACCGCGTGGCGGGTGTCGGGGGGAATGACGGCGATCCGCGTGGTCAGCCGCTCGCCTTGGGCGTCGGCCATGGTGAAGGGCTCGGCGGAAACGATCAGCTGAACCGCATGGTGTGCGTGCAGGGCGTTCCTGCCGACCGTCCCGCCGTACAGCAGGAGGCCGGGGCGAAGTAGGCACCAGCCGCGCCAGGGATGCGACATCACACCGTCCTTCATCGGCACACGTCGAACGACCGCAATGTCCAGACAGACGAATATATTTCGCGCACGGCAATGGAGCGTAGAAAGCCAGGCCGACCGCCCGACGACGGCAGCGGACACATGGGTCGCAGAGTGCGTTGAATGAGGTCGTGAAGAGAGTCTTCCAGGCCAGGACACGATGTGCCGTCCTGGAAGGCCACGCCGATGATCGAGGGGGATCTCACTCGAGCGCGTCGAGGTGGGCCAGGCGCTCGTGCAGCCCATGCTCCCGCGCGTGGTCGCGCAGCGTCGCCACCGTGAGCGCGCCGATCTCGAGCTGCGCAGCGAGCGCGTCCATCCGCCGTCCGAGATCCGCCCGCGTGCGGACCTCGCGCTGCCTGGCCATGCCCAGGGCCCGTTCGCACGCCGCCCTGCGTCGCAGCCGTTCGTCCTGGCACCACAGCTGCAGGAAGTGATTCCTGCGCAGTTGGTACGAGCCGACCCGCCTCAGCGGCAGCTTGCCGTCCCTGCCGAACGCCCGTGCGGGCAGCACGGCCCGCCACCCGCCGTGCGGCCCCCGCCGGAGCGAGCCGTGCCCGAATCCGCTGTCGGACAGCCACTCCTCCCACAACCGTCGCTCGTCCGGCCGCGTCTCGGCCTCCACCCGCGCCCGCGCCTGCGGCACCGAAGCGAGCACCTCCTCCAGGAATGCGTCCCGTTCGCCGCCCGCCGCCGTGTAGCCCAGCAGCTCGCCGCCGCCGGTCTCGATGATGTACGAAGGCAGGTACGCCTCCTGTGGCCGCAGGTCCCGGATCTCGCGCAGTCGCACAGGCAGGTTGTACGCGGCCCGATCGGGACGCGCCGCCAGGTCCAGGACGAGCCCCTCATGGAAGGCCGCGGGTGCGAACAGCGGCCGGAACAGCGTCCCGTCCGACACGTCCTCCTTGCGGACTGTGGGCGTGTCCAGCACGCTTATCGACCCGTCGTAGTGCGAGCGCGGCAGCGGCCTGCCCGTGAACCGCTCGAACAGCAGCCTCCTGCGGCTCTCCTTGCGAAGTGCGTAGCGCACGCCCTCGTGGTGGGAGCGCGTGCCCAGCTCGGTCAGGGTCACGTGCCCGCCGTCCACCCGCACGTGGCCGATGACCACAAGAAAGTGCAGGCAGCGCTCGACCAGCGACAGATCGAGGCCGAAGAACGCGCTCAGCTCGGTCGCCGTGCCGATCCCGCCCTCTGCGACCGCTCTGACGAGGTAGCGGTCGATCACCTCGTAGGCCTGCTCCTCGTACAGGTCGGCGGTTACCTCCACCTGCCACAGCGGCCACAGGACGGCGAACAGTCGCGTCGGGTGCGTCCCGGGCCGACTCACCGCGTGCTCCACCGCCCGCCTGGCGGGATAGATGATGTGCCTGGCCACGCGTCAGGCCTCCTCGATCTCATCGATCAGTCGGCCGGCCTCCCGCGAGGGCCGCAGGTCGCCGACCCTCCCCAGGTGCGCGATCATGGCCCGTGCCAGGCGGGCGAACTCCGGCTCGCGCGCCCGCGTCAGCGTCGCCTGATCGCCGACGACGACGAGCTGGGCGCGGGCTCTGGAGATGGCCACGTTCAGGCGGCGCAGTTCCTTGAGGAAGCCGATCTTCCGCTGCGCGTTGCTGCGGGTGAAGCCGTACACGACAAGGTCGCGCTCGCCGCCCTGGAAGGAGTCGACGGTGTCGACATGCCCAGCCACGTCGGTGCCGCCGCCCAGCTTGGAGCGGATCAGCTCAGCCTGCGCCTTGTAGGGGACGATGACCGCCCAGTCCTTGTAGCGGGGCGCGTACGCCCTGACGAGCCGCGCGATCAGGTCGGCCTCTGCCCGGTTGCGGTATCCCTTCGCCTCGCCGGTCAGTTCCTCCTCGCGGCGCTCGGCGTCCGGCAGGTCCGAGGTGTCGATCATGGCAAAGGGGCTGCGGAAGATCGGATCGCGACCGCCGCCGGGGTGCTCCGTGCGCAGGATGCCGCCGTAGAAGGCAGCGGAGACGAACTCCGCGATCTCGCGGGGCATCCGCCGTTGCAGCCGCAGCATGACCTGGTGATCCTCTGGCAGGGTGCCGTAGAGCTGCTCGAAGGCACTGCGCCGCAGGATGTCGCCGATCCGGTCGATGGCGGGCTGCGGGAGCTCGGCGTCGGCGCGCAAGCCCGCCGCCCAGTCACTCACCTCCTCGTCCAGGTAGGGCGGGAGCTGGTGATGGTCGCCTACGAGGAGCGCGCGCCTGCCGCGTACCAGCGGGACCAACAGGTTGGGGGTGGAGATCTGCCCGGCCTCATCCACGATCACCAGGTCGAACTCCAGGTCGGCCAGGATTTCGGCCGTCGCGGTGCCGATGCAGGTGGCGCCCACGACGGTGGCGTAGCGCACCAGCTCGTGCTGGAGCTCCTCCCCCGTCTCCGCGATTCCCGCGCGCCAGGCCGTCAGCAGCTCCGCGCGGGCGGCCAGCTGAGTCGTGGCCCGCGCCAGCCGTTCCCGCTCGTCCCGCCAGTGCGACAGGTCGGCGCCTGGTGCGGCGGGGTCGAGCGGCAGCCACGCGGTGATCATCGAGCGCACCATGGAGGCGGCCTGCTCCGCCTGTGCCAGCTCGGCACGCCGTCGTCCGGCCGCCGCGTCCACGGCGCGCGCCAGCTCGTTCGCCGCGGGGTCGGCCTCCGCCAGCCGGTCCGCCTCCTCCCGAACGGCGGCCAGGGCAGTGGAGGCGGCGTCGGACTCGGCGCGGGCGACCGCGGCCGCCTGCTCGGCCTCCCGCGACCTCAGCAGCCGGCGACCGGCCACCCAGCGCCAGAGGAAAGCCAGCAGCCCCGATCGGGCACGGGTCAGGCCGGCCTCGTAGCGGTCGCGGGCACGGCGGCAGGCGTCGTCCAGGGCCTGCGCGGTCGCCCGGGCGCCGGCCGCCGCGCTCCCGGCCGCCTCCAGGCGCCCGGCGAGGGGTGCGGTCGCGCGGGCCACCGCCGCCTCCCGCTCGGCGGCCAGGCGCCTGGCCTGCGTATCGGCGGCGTCGGCGCCGTCCAGGCTCCGGTCGAGGTAGGACAGCCAGTGCCCGGCCGCGGAGTCCGATCCGGCGAAGGGCCGCAGGGCGGCCTCGGTGCCCTCGGTGGCGGCCAGGACCCGTCGCTGCTCCAGTTGGACGCGGTTCTCCACCATGAGCGTCCTGGCGTGCGCGGTCATCTTGTCCTCGTTGCCGATCCGCACGGTGAAGACGTCCTCGGGCAGTTTCTCCAGGACGTTGTCCACCGCACGATTGGTGTGGGAGGTCACCAGCACCCGCTGGCGACCGGCGCAGGCGGCCACGATCTGCGCGATCGTCCTGGTCTTGCCGGTGCCCGGCGGGCCCAGGACCAGCAGCAGGTCGGGCACGGCCAGCGCGCGCTGGAACGCGGCGAGCTGGCCGCTGCCCTCGTCGAGCGGCTCGCGTGGCCTGGCGTGCGCATGGGGCTGGAACGGCGCCACCCGCCGGTCGACGAGCTGGTGCAGCAGCCCGGCGTTGACCGACCGGCCGTCGCGCAGCCGGGCCACGGCGTCGGCCTGGGCCTGGTAGATGCGGTCACTGGGCATGGTCATGAGCGCGCCGGCCGCCGGGATGCGCCCGTAGTCCACGGCCCGCTCGAAGCGGATGGTGACGTCGAGGTCCCTTACCCTGAGTACCCGGCCGCGCAGGTCGGGGCTCTCCCGTAGGTACAGCACGGTCCCCTCCGGCACGTCGGCCGCGCGCAGGAGCCGGAAGGTGTAGACGTCCCTGACTGAGTGACGCTGTTCCCTGGTGCTGGCCTTGTTGCGGTAGAGCAGCGGATCGGCGTCGTGCTGCCGGGTGACCTCGATGTCCCGGCCGGCCTCGATCACCTGGCTCATCAGGTCCAGGTAGAGGGTGTGTGCCGGCGGCAGCGGCGAGGCGGGGCGGGAGGGGGCGGCGGCCTGGGACCAGGCGCGCAGGAGCAGGTCCCAGTGGGCAGACCCATGGGCGGGCACGTCGCGCAGGTGGTGGTAGGCGTGCCAGCCGTACTGGCAGCGCAGCAGCAAGGCGGCCTCGACCAGCCGTTCCTCATCCCTGAATCGGCGCGGAGCGGCACCGCCGAGGCTGTACGCGTCTCCCTGCCGCGACGGATAGAGCCAGGCCACGTACCTACTGGTGTAGACAGCCAACCGCCCGTCGTCCACCCGGGCGGGCAGCGCGCCGGCGCGGGCCAGGTCGTCCATCTCCTGCACCAGCGCGAGGGGATGCGTGTCCTGGGCCAGCTTGGCGTACACCTTCGGCGAGGGGACAACGGCCACCCCCGTGGTCAGGAACACGGGGACGGTGCTCATCGTCCGCCCCCGCGCGACAGCTCGGCCCTGGCCCGGCGCAGGCCCGCCGCCATCGTGCGGATGTCATCGGGCCGGCCTGCGGGGTCGGCGTCGAGCGCGCGGGCCAGCAGGTCGTCCAGCTCCACGGGCGTCTCCGGTACGACCGCGCGCAGCGGCGGGGACGTGCCCGGCAGCCCGGAGAGGGTGTGGCGGACGAGGGCGGCGACCTGGTAGACGTCTGTCCGCGGGCCGGGCGGGAGCGTGGCCAACGTGGGCCGGTGCTGCTCGGGGGCCTGGTAAGGCGCGTGCCCCTCGCCAGGCACGGGAGGCAGCGCCGCGAGGCCGAGGTCTCGGGGGACGCCTTCGTGTCGGCCGCCGCGCAGGACAACGGTCTCGGGGCTGAGAGCGCGATGGGCGTGCCCGCGCCGGTGCAGCTCGTACAGGGTGTCGCACAGTCCGGCGGCGGCGGCCAGCGCGGCGGCGGCGCTCAGGCGGTCGAGCGGTCCCGCCGGCCCGAAGGCGGGGCCGAGCACCTCTCGCCAGAGCGGGCCGTCCGGGAGAGCGGTCGCCAGCGTGACCGAGCCGTCGCCATCGCGGCGCAGGCTCTCCTTTCGCGGCAGCCCTCGGGCGCCGTGCAGGTCGTCGAGCAGCCTGGCCTGGGCGAGCAGCCCGTCCCGGCGCGTGGTTCCGCCCACCGAGTCGCGGAAGATCCGCACCTGGCGCAGGGAGACACGCCGGCCGGGCGGGGCCACCCGGTCGGCGGTGGCCTCGCGCCAGGCCCAGGCGCGGTCGGAGGCGAGGACCTCCACGGCGTCCGCGTGCAGCAGGTGACCGAGGCTGACCGAGCCCGCCTGCCATGGCCCGTCCACGTCCAGGTCCGCGAACGAGGGGACGATCGTGAGCGGGACGTCGTCGGCGGGCGGGCGGTAGGGGTCGTAGTAGAGGCGGCGTACGTGGTCGGATTCCGGCCTCGCCAGCAGGTCGCGCAGCCGGTTGTCGTCCCACAGCTCGATCGGGATGCCGGTCTCGGCCTCGCGATCCGCCTTCCACCTCCCCCACCACCGGGTGTTGGGCGGGTCCATGTTGCAGGGAATACAGAGCACCCAGCCATCGATGGCGTGGCCCTCCCGCGTGGCGGCGGCCACCGCCGACTTGAAGGACTTGTCGACCTGGACGCGCTGGCGGGTGTCGAAACCCCGGATGAAGTACTTGGCCTGCCAGATCCTTATGCGGCCGTTCAGATCGCCGGCCAGCACGTCGATCCCCCAGTCGCCGCGGGTGGCGTGCGGGACGGACGTCTCGATCCCCTCGACGGCCCGTACGAGCAGGCCGAGCATCTGCTCGAACTCGTCACGGCCCCCCGCGTCGTTCTGGCGCGTCGCGTGGACGCGGAAGTCTATGTGTGGAACGCCGCTCATGTGCCGCGCGCCCTCTCGCTCTTCACTCGTCCCTCGATCCACCTGGGCGGGAGGCCACAGCTCCATGATCTCGTCGCGCACCAGAGGTCGTGCACGAGCACGGTGTCACCGTGCGCGGGCGGCAGGCGTCTTGCCGGCCTTGGGCGAATGCCTTGTCCGGGTGTGTGTGCACTGGTCTTCACCGCGTGTGTAGGTGACTGATCGAGGCGGGAGACTAGCGGATGGCGCTCCAACTCCGGCGAGAATCGACAAAGTGCCCGATTACGGCAAGCCGCGCGCCCGGAATGGGGTGAATCCGAAACCTCGGCCGACGGCGAGCGCCGGACCTGTTCCCTCCCGTATGACGCGCTTGCTGTATGAATGATCGCAACTGTGGTGGTTCAGGGCTCCGAGTCCATCTTGTGGAGCCTTGAACCAGGCGAGGAGGGCGGACCTGATGGCGGAACGGGCGATCTCTCCGGTCCTGGTCGGGCGCGTGGAGGAGCTGGACCGCCTGGTCGCCGCCGTGAGCCGGCCGCCCGCCGTCGTGGTGCTGGAAGGCGAGGCCGGCATCGGGAAGAGCAGGCTCCTGGCTGAGATGGCGGCGCGCCCCGAGCTGGCGGGCCGGCTGCTGCTCAGCGGGGGCGCGCGGCGGATCAGGGAGCCGTTCCCGCTGGGTCCCCTGGTGGAGGCGCTCCGCGGCACGGGTGACCTGCTGGCGCGGGCCGAGCTGTCGCCGGTCGCGGGCGCGCTGCGCGGGCTGCTGCCGGAGCTGGCGTCCGTGCTGCCGCCGGCGCTGGAGCCGCTGGACGACCGGGCGGCCGTGCGCCACCGGCTGTTTCGCGGTCTCATCGAGGTGCTGGGGGCGCTCGGCCCCGTGGTGCTGGTCGTGGAGGATCTGCACTGGGCCGACGAGCAGACCGTCGAGTTCCTCGCCTACGCGCTTGCGGTGCTGCCGGCCGGGATGTCGGTGGTGCTCACCTACCGCGGTGAGGAGGCCGGCGCGCTGGTCCGGGAGGCGACCGAGCGCCCGGCGGACGCCGTCCTCCACGAGCACATCCTGCTGAGGGCCCTGGACTCGGCGCAGACCGGCGAGCTCGCGGCCGCGATCCTCGGCGAGGCGGGGGTGACCGCGGACTTCGGGGCGCACCTGCACGAGCTGTCGTCGGGACTGCCGCTCGCCGTACACGAGCTCATGGCGCTGATGCGCCAGCGGGGCGCCCTGATCAGGCTGCGCAGCGGGCGATGGGCGCGTAAGGCGGTGGCCGAGCTCGACGTGCCGCCAGGAGTGCGCGACTCGGTGCGCGAACGGGTGGCGCGGTTACCCGAGACGGCGCGTGCCGTGGCGGAGGCGGCGGCGGTGCTCCAGGTGCCCGTGCGGCTGGAAGGGCTGGCCCAGGTGAGCGGGCTGGCGAAGGCCGAGACCGTGACCGGGGTCGACGAGCTGCTGGTCTCCGGCCTGCTGGCGGAGCAGGCCGGGTCGGTGGCCTTCCGGCACGTGCTGACCGCTCAGGCGGTGTACGGCGGGATCCCGCTCGGACGCCGGCAGGAGCTCCACGCCCGCGCGGCCCAGGCCGTACGGGCGGTGAAGCCGGTACCGCTCGGCCAGGAAGCCCACCACCTGCGCCAGGCCGACCGGCTGGCGGACTGGGTGGAGGCCGCCGACCGGGCGGCCGAGCAGGCCTCGCGGCTCGGTGACGACGCCGAAGCGGTCCGGATCCTGGAGGAGGTGCTGCGCGAGGCGCCGCTCGCGCCGGAACGACGCGGCCTGCTGGCGGTGCGGCTCGGCTGGGCCGCCGCGCAGGTGCTGCACCCGCCGTCGGTGATCGACCTGCTGTCGCGGGCGCTGGAGTCGGAGCAGCGCGGGCCGTTGCGCGGCCAGCTGCACTTCCTCATCAGCATGCTCCAGGAGCGGCTCGGTGAGGACCCCGGCGCGCAGCGCCGCGCCCTCACCGCGGCCGTCGACGACCTGGGCGACCGGCCCGCGCTCGCGGCATGGGTGATGGCGTCGCTGGGCCGGCCGATGGACGCGAGCGTGCCGCTGGCCGAGCACCTCGTCTGGCTCGACCGGGCCCTGGACGCGGTGCCCGCCATGGGCGACCCGATCGAGGAGGTCTTCGTCCTCGGCAAGATCGCGACCTCCCTGGCAGGTTACGGCGATCCGCGCTGGGGGGAGCTGACCGAGGAGGTGCGCCGCAGGACCGGCGGGCGACCCCGGCACCGCCAGGAGGTGGGCGCCTACCGGTCCATCGCGGAGAACGCCTGCCTCGCGGGGAACTACGAGGCCGCCGAGCAGTTGCTGAGCGCCGCGATGCGGGGCGCGGAGGACGAGGAGTCGTCGCGTGAGCCCCTGGCACGCTGCCGGCTGGTCGCGCTCCTGCTGGCCTGCTGCCGAGGCGACTGGCACGGCCTGGAGCAGGAGACCGCGCTGCTCCTCGACGAGTACGGCGGGCGCCCGTTGGACCGGCTGTCGGCCGAGACGGTGTCCGCCTGCCTGGCCCTCGCGCGCGGCGATCTCGACACGGCCAGGCGCGAGCTGCCCGACGTCGCGGGTCGTGCGCTGGACCTGGGCACCTACGAGCTGCTTCCGCTGTCGGTCGCCGGGTTCCTCCGGCTGTCCGCCGCGAGCGGTGAGGCCGAGGCCGCGCTCGCGGCGACCGGAGCCGCGGTCGCCGTGTGGGAGACCAAAGGGCTCTGGCCGCTGGCGGTGCGCGCGCTGCCCGCGCTCGCCGAGGCGCTGGCGGCGGCGGGCAGGCAGGACGAGGCGACCGTTCTGGTGGACCGGCTGTCCGCGCGGCTCGACGACCTGGACGCGCCCATGGCCGCCGCCGCGCTGGCGCACGCGCGCGGGCACCTCACCGCCGGGGACGGGGACGCCACGGCCCGGTTCCTCGCCGCCGCGGCCGGCTACGACCTGCTGGGCGCGCCGTACGAGGCGGCCCAGGCCCGCGAGCTGGCGGCGGGACGGCTGTTCGCGGCGGGCGACCCGCGCGGCGAGGAGCCGCTGCAGGCGGCGATCACGACGTTCCGCGAACTGGCCGCCCGATGGGACCTGGACCGCGCCGCGCAGCTGGCCCGCAGACACGGGGTGACGGTGCGGGGCCGCTACCCCGGCGGCCCGCAGGGGTACGGCGCGGACCTGTCTCCCCGAGAGCGGGAGATCGCCGAGATGGCCGCCGCCGGGCTGACCAACCGGGAGATCGGCCAGCAGCTGTTCGTCTCGCCCAGAACGGTGGAGAAGCACCTCGGCGCCGCGCTGCGCAAGCTCGGGCTGCGCTCGCGTGTCGCCCTCGGCGCACACCTTGAGGTCGAATACCCCCGTAGTACCCCACCCGGCGCGTAACCCCCGAATGGGGTGTCCTACCCATAGTCCCCCAGGGGCCGCACGGACGACGCTGATGGCATGTCCGAAACCGACTCCACAGATGGCGGTCCGGCCGACGCCGACGAGAAAGGACCGGCCGCGGCGCCCGACAACCCGGTCATCGAACCGCTGGACGACGCCCCCGAGGGCTTCGAGCCGGTCTGATCCGCCCCCCACCGCACCCGAAAGGGCAGCCCCGCATGTCCCCTCGCAGATCCCCGCACGATCCCCCCTCTTTCCGGCCAGGCCGTAAAGGCGCGCTTCTCGCAGGCTCGGCCCTGCTGCTGGGCGTCCTCGTTGCGCCCAGCGCGTCCGCCGCGGCCCAGGAGCAGGAGCCAACACCCGCCACCGAGGCGACCGGCCAGGTCAGCGGCCCGATCGCGCTGACCGGTCTGGGCCCGGGGGACCGCACGGTCACCCTGGTCACCGGCGACCGGGTACGGCTCAGCGACGCCGGCGGCGGCAAGTACTCCGTGCGTCCCGAATCGATCGTCCGCCCCGACGGCACCAGCGCCCAGCTGTCCACGCTGGCCACCCCCAAGGGGGTGTACGTCACCCCCAGCGACGCCGTGCCCGCCATCAACGCCGGCCGCCTGGACCGGGAGCTGTTCAACGTCACCTACCTGGCCGAGAACGGCTACACCGACGACAGGACCAAGCAACTGCCCGTCATCGTGCAGTACCCGGGGCAGCACACGGACAAGGCCGTCGCCTCGGCCGCCAAGGCCATCCCCGCCAGCGAGCCCGTGCTCACCCTGGAGAGCGTCAACGCCTCGGCGCTCCAGGTCACCAAGGCCGAGGCGGGCGCGTTCTGGAACGCGGTGCGGGCCGTACCGGACAAGAAGAGCGCGACCGGGATCGCCGGGCCGGCCAACGTGCCGGACACGCTGCGCGGCGACATCTCCAAGGTGTGGCTGGACGGCAAGGTCAAGGCCGAGCTCGCCGAGAGCGTGCCGATGATCGGCGCGCCGCAGGCGTGGGCCGGCGGCCACGACGGCGCCGGCGTGAAGGTCGCCGTCCTGGACACCGGAGTCGACGCCAGGCACCCCGACCTGGCCGACCGGATCGCGGACAGCAAGTCCTTCATCCCCGGCCAGGAGGTGCAGGACGGCCACGGCCACGGCACCCACGTCGCCTCCACCATCGCCGGCTCCGGCGCGGCGGACGGCGGCAAGCACAAGGGCGTCGCGCCCGGCGCCCAGCTGATCGTCGGCAAGGTGCTGTCCAACGAGGGCTCCGGCAGCGACTCCCAGATCATCGAGGGCATGGAGTGGGCCACGACCTCCGGCGCCAAGGTGATCAGCATGAGCCTCGGCGGCGACGCCTCCGACGGGACCGACCCGATGAGCCAGGCGGTCAACGCGCTCAGCGCGTCCACCGGCGCGCTGTTCGTGATCGCCGCGGGCAACGCCGGCGCGTCGGGCGCCGAGACCGTCGCCACCCCCGGCACGGCCGACGCCGCGCTGACCGTGGCCGCCGTGGACAAGAGCGACGCGTGGGCGACCTTCTCCAGCCAGGGACCGCGCATCGGCGGCGGCCTCAAGCCGGACATCGCCGCTCCCGGCGTGGCGATCGCCGCGGCGCGCGCCGCCGGCACGACCATGGGCACCCCGCTCGACGAGCACTACACGGCCGCGAACGGCACCTCGATGGCCACCCCGCACGTCGCGGGAGCCGCCGCGATCATGACGCAGCTGCACCCGGACTGGACGGGGCCGCAGATCAAGGCCGCGCTCATGTCGACCGCCAGGGACGACGCGCTCAGCGTGTACAAGCAGGGCTCCGGCCGCGTCGACGTGGCCAGGGCGTACACCCAGCAGGTCTTCGCCGCCACCGCCGGGGCCGACTTCGGCGCCGTCGAGAGTGACGCCGCCCCCGTGAGCCGGGAGCTGACCTACACCAACCTGGGCGGCCGGCCGGTCACCCTGGCCCTGACCTCCGACTTGCGCAAGTCGGACGGCAGCGCGGTCGAGGGCGGGCTGAGCATCGCTGAGACGACGCTCACCGTGCCCGCCGGAGGCACCGCCACCACCACCGCCACCGTCGATCCCAAGACCCTGGCGGACCTGGACAACTACACCGGCGCCGTCATCGCCACCGCCGACGGCGTCCAGCTGCGCATCCCCGTGGGGGTGGTACGTGAGGTGCCCAGGGCCACGCTCACCATCCACACCCTGGGCCGGGACGGCAAGCCGCGCAGCCCCTCGGCCCAGGACACCATCGACGTGTCCGGCGGCAAGGGCGTCATCAGCGGTGTCGCCCTGACCGCCGAAGGGACCACGGTCACCCGCGTCCCGCAGGGCGTCATCAGCGTGACGCAGGCGCTGAACTGGGTCAGCGACGACGAACGGGACAACCTGGCGTTCCTGTCCGTGCCCGAGCTCAGCGTCACCGGGGACACCGAGATCACGCTCGACGCCCGGAACCTCACCGAGGTCCGTTTCACGACCCCGCAGCCTGCCGAGCCGTTGAGCAACGTCCCCTATCTGGCGTACCAGCGGACCGTGACCAACGGCACCTCCTACATGGGGTTCACGTGGCCGAACCGCGCCTGGGCCCGACTGTGGGCCCTGCCCACGGAGAAGGTCACCAAGGGCGCCTTCCGCTTCCACACCCGCTTCACCCTCGGCAAGGCCGAGGTCGCCATGAGCGTGCGCGGGCGGGGCGGGCTCACCCTGCACCCGGCCTCCGCGCTGCACGGCGTCAACACCTACGGGGTGCACGAGCAGTACGACGGCTTCCCCGACTTCCGGCCGTTCACCGGCACCCGCGAGCTGGAGGTCGTCGACGTCGGTGAGGGCAGGCCCGAGGACATCGCGGGCCGCGACCTGCGCGGCAAGCTCGTCCTCCTGGAGGTGCCGAAGTCAGAGGGCCTGTTCGGGCCCATGTGCGGAGTCCAGATCGAGCGGCTCGGCCCGATCCGCGACGCCGGTGCGGCCGCGATCGCGCACTTCCCGCAGCCCGGGAGCGGCTGCGCGATCCCGATGGGCTTCACGCAGATCCCGTACACCGGAGAGGCCAAGCCCATCGGCGTCCCCACCGCGTCCCTGCCCTCCCGCGAGGCGCTCGGCCTGCGCGACCGGCTCGCCGGCGGCAGGCCGGTCACCATCCGGGTGACCGGCACCGAGGAGTCGCCCTACACCTACACCTTCGCCCCCTACGAAGAGGGCCGGGTGCCCCGCTCGCTGCACTACACCTTCACCGAGCGCGACCTGGCGCGGATCGACCTGGACACCCACACCGTCGCCCCCGCGCGCTACAACGACTGGCGGTACGCGCAGAAGGCCGGCGACGTCATGCCGCTGTCGACATCGCTCACAGGGTGGGGCGGCCCCCGGCTCACTCTGCAGGAACGCCGCGACTGGGTCGGACCGCTCGACCCCGGAGTCCTCTGGTCGCACGGCATGGAGGAGATACGCGGCACGATGATGGACGACCGGGTTCCGCAGTGGGCCCTGGAGGTGTTCGACAAGCCGGTCCGCACCCAGCAGTCCTGGATGACCACCCCGTTCACGCCCGGCGCCGCGACCGGCTCGGACAAGGTCTACAAGCTCGCCAAGCCGGGCGCGAACTTCGGCGCGTTCTTCCGGTGCATGATCTGCGTCCAGGGCGACAGCCTGTGGGCGGAGTTCGAGCCCAGCTACGGCTCGCCGGGCGCCAGGAAGTACAACGGCGACTACTGGCCGACGACCGACCTGTCCAAGCCGGGCTTCGACGTCCGCCTCTACCGGGACGGCAAGGAGATCCCGCGCACCCAGGTCGGCGGCTCCACCATCATGCCGGTCTTCGGCCTGCCGCAAGGCCCCGGCAGCTACCGGCTGACCGCCAAGAACGACCGGCACGACACCGAATGGACCTTCACCACCCCGGTCTCGGCCGATCCCCTGCCGGGATCCTTCTGCTCCCTCGAGGTGCTGTACGGCACGGCGGAGCCCTGCAAGCCCGCCCCGGTCGTGTTCGTCAGCTACGACCTCGGCGACACCCTGGACGTCGGCAACTCCGTCCGCGCCGGCCGTACGCACACCTTCACCGTCTCCCCCTACCACTCCCCGTCCGCCTCCAAGATGCCTGACATCGCCGGCCTGAAGCTGTGGGCCGGCACCGACGACGGCGCCACCTACACCCCCGTCTCCGTCAAGCGCGGCAAGGACGGGACCTACACCGCCACCACCCGCTACCCCGCCCTCAAGCACACCAAGGGGGCCGTGACGCTCAAGGTCGAGGCCTGGGACAAGGCGGGCAACACCATCAAGCAGACCACCGTCCGCGCCTTCAACCTCCGCTAGCACATGTGTGACCCCGGGCCATGGGGGTGGCCCGGGGTCACACGATCAGTTCAGGTGAGCGGCCGTCCAGCAGTCCGCCGCCCCGGGCTTGCCGCAGTGGGCCAGATCTTCGAGCGCCCGGTCGAGAACGGCCGTTCTGGGGTTGGCCGGATCGTTGGCCTCCTGGTTCGGGTCGGTGACGGTGTCGTAGTACTCGGGCGTGGGATCGCCGGCGTACTCGACATACAGATCAGTGGCGGTCCGCACCGCCGCGTAGGTGGGCGGCTGGGAATTGCCCGCCTGGACGGGGTCCGCGTCCGGATCCGGACCGCCAGGTGCGTCAGGGTCCGGCCTGACGTGCTCGATCAGCGCCGCGTCGCGCCAGTCCTTGACCTTGTGCCCCTGGATGAGGGGTAGCAGGCTGCGACCGTCACGGCTGTCACGGGTCGCCGCGTCGACTCCCGCCATGTCGAGGAAGGTCGCGAAAAGATCCACGTTCTGGGAGACGGCTCCGGCCACGAGGTCGCCGCGCCGTCCCGCAGCCGGGCGCTTGACCAGCAGCGGCACCCGTACGTCGTGGTCGTAGGCGGTGGACTTGCCGCGAACCAGGCGGTGCTGGCCCAGGTGGAAGCCGTTGTCGCTGGTGAACACCACGTACGTGTTGCGCTTCTCGGCGGGCGTCAGCGTGGACAGCACGCGCTCCACCATGTCGTCGACCGACTGGACCATGCGGATGCGGTCGCGGAAGTCCTTGCGGAGCTCTTTGACGAGCTTCGCGCCGAGCGGCTCCCGCCGCACCCAGGAGGGCTTGTCGGCGGTGTCCTCATTGAACGCGGGCAGCGTGGTCACGTCGATACTGAGGCAGTCGGGGCCGCCGCAGTCGCCGTGCGGGAACTGCCCGGCGGGCCACTGGGTCTTCGGCCGGTCCCGACGCGCCGGCGGGAAGCGCGGCTCCTTGTCGCCCGGCTTGGCGCCGATCCTGGAGTGCGGAGAGAAGGGCGAGACCTGCAGGAAGAACGGCTCGCCCGGTGCGTGCGCACGGGAGCGCTCGATGAAGTCGACAGCCCGCTGTCCGATCTCGTCCACCAGGTAGGTGCCGCTGGACGGGTCGATCGGCTTCTCTTCGGCCGTCTCCTCCTTGATGTAGCGCGTGAGCTGGTACTTGAACTCGCTGTAGCCGCCGCCCGCGGCCACGTGCCATTCGTCCCAGCCGGGCGGGACGTGGTAGCCGACCGGCACCGGGTACTCGTTGATGTACTTGCCCAGGTAGCCGGTGCGGTAGCCGGCCTGGTCCAGCGAGACGGCGTACGTCCTGCCCTCGTGCTTCTGGAAAGCCTGGTAGCCACCGCCGTCTGAGCCCTTGTTCGTGGCCACGCCTGTGTTGTGCGGGAACTGGCCGGTGAACATCGAGGCCCGTGACGGGCAGCAGAGCGAGTTGGACACGTAGTAGTCGGTGAACGTGGTCCCGTCGTCCGCCAGGCCGCCGACCGCGTCCATGTACTGGAGCAGCTCGGCCGACAGGTCGTCGACGAGGAAGAAGACGATGTTCGGCCGCTTGGGCGCGGCGGCCGCTCCCTCGCTCGCCTGGGACGCCGGGATCAGGCCCAGGACGGCGGCCAGTGCCACCACCAGTGCCCTCTGGATGCTTCCGGCTCTGGACATGACAGCCCCTTTTACAGCCGATGGGAGATCAGAGTTGCGGTGAACCCTAATCTCCAGCGATGCGGCCTATCAACCGATCCGTCCTCCAGGGTTGCTGGCAAAACGAGGGCCGGCCCTCCTATGAGCCCGCACGGTGGCGAAGGACTGCAGGACATCTCCGCGGCGTACTCGTCGGTGCGGAGAACGCCTCCTTCAGGGGGTCATGACCTCCATGTCCCCGGATTCGCTGGACAGTTCGATGGAACGCTCGGCCGAGGGGTCGCTGGCGGCGGTGATGTCCTTGGTCCCGGACTCCGTCCTGGCCACGATGTGGTACGCCCCCCGCGGGACATGGATCACCGTCTTGCCCGCATCCGTGGAGGTCGTGACCTTGTCAGGCAGTGCCGCCGCAATGATTGGCGTTGCTGCCGACACCCTGATCTCGGGTGGTGCTGGCCCTACCAACGCCGTAGGGGCCGGCGGCTGCCGAAGACTCCGTCCATGCAGTCCGCCGAGCCGGTCCCGTCGGCGTACCTTGAGGTTGACCTGCGGCGATCCAGGAGTCCTGGCGCACCTAAACGGGTGGACTGAGGTGTCCGCCCTCGTTCTCCCAGCCGTCCTCGCCGGGCGTGCGGGAGGGCGATGCGACGGGCAGGTGCGCGGCGGCGAGGATGTCGGTCAGCGCGAGGCCGGCCGTACCTTGAGCCGCTAGCGCCAGCGCGGCCTCGGCAGGAGCGCTCGCGGTGCCCGGCGGGATGACCAGCAGGACGATCGGCTCGGCAGCCGAGAAGACCAGGGTGATCACCCGAGGGTCGGTGTGGCGGAACCAGCCGACCCGGACCTGTCGGCCGCGCGCGGGGAGCCGGCGGGGGACGTGGTCCCACGCGGGCGACGGGCGAGGCGCTCGGAATTCAGAGCCGGCGCATCAGACCGGCTCATCGCTGTGGCTGGTGGCTGCCGGAGCGTCTTCGCCGGGTGCCGGTTCAGTGGAGCGGGCGGGTCGCAGCCAGCCGAGCTGCTCGGCGAGTTGTCTGGCGCTGTCGATGACGTCGGCGATGTGGGGAGACGGGTTGGCGTCGTGCCATAACAGTGACCAGGGGTAGAGCGTGGCGGGCTCGGTCAGGGGCCGCCAGATGGTGCCGGGCCGGTTGGAGGTGCGGAAAGAAGAGGGGACGCAGTGCACGCAGCGGTGCTGGAGCACGAGGTCGGCGGCGGCGCGGGTGCTCTCGACGGTTCCCTCGTAGACGCGGGGCGAGAAGCCGGCCGAGCGGCACAGCTCGATGACGAGCTGGTTGAGCTCCGGTGTCTGCTCCTCCTCGCCGAGCAGCAGGAGCTCGTCGGCGAGGGCGGCGACGGGTACGCCGTCCATGCCGGCGAAGCGGTGGTCCTCGGGCACCAGCACACCGAGCGGATCGAGTCTGATCAGCTTGGACGCCACCTCGGCCGGAGTCTGGGAGGCACGCCCGATGCCGATGTCCAGGCGTCCGTCGAGCAGTCGCCGATACTGCTCGGGCGTGCCCGCCTCGACCTGGTGGATCGTGACATCCGGATGGGCGCGCTGGAGCTCGCGCAGGATCTGCGGCATGGAATCGTAGCCGGCATCGATGATGCCGACGCGCAGCGTGGGCGCTGACGACACCGCATTGCGCGCGGCGTGCTTGGCCCGGTCGACGTGATCGAGGATCTGGCGAGCCTCGACGAGGAAAGCAGCACCCGCCGAGGTCAGATCGACGTGGTGGGTGCTGCGATCCAGCAGCCGCACTCCCAGCTCACGCTCCAACCGCTGCACCTGCTGGCTCAGCGCGGACTGCACGATGTGCTCACGTGCCGCCGCCCGGCCGAAATGCAGTTCCTCGGCCAGCGTCACGAAATACCGCAGTTGTCGTAACTCCATGCCGCCACCCCTCCCTCAGCCGGGCGGCGCCGATCCGGGCCGTCTTCCACCACTCTAGGTTCCTCTTGGAGTGTGCGCCCTGGAGGAGGACCTGGCACTACTTGCTGGGCTGGGGGGTCTGGCAGGCGATCTTCGGGTTCATGCCGAAGTAGTTGAGGGGTCCCGCCAGGATTGTCACCGCGATGGTGGCCACCTGATTGCAGTTCTCCACCGAACCTGTGTAGTAGTTGCGCTGGCCTGCGGCGACGGCACCGGCGATCAGCCATACGATCAGCACTATCGACGCGATGCGCATAGGTCCGACCTCCATCCTTCTGTCAGTTCACGAGTGGTGTCGCAGGCGATGAGGGAGCTCCGAGGAGAGGATCAGCGCTTGAAGGCGTCCTTGACCTTCTCGGCGGACTGCTTCAGATTGCCCGCGACCCGATCGGTCTTGCCCTCAGCCTGCTGGGAGCGGTTGCCTGAGACACGGCCGAAGCGCTGCCTGACCCAGCCTCTGACGGCCTGCACCTTGTTCGTGATCTTCCAACGCATGCTCATCGCGTTTTCCCTTCACCGCTCAGCTCAGCCCATGGCCGGGGGCAGGCCCTGTTGGCCCGTCTCCCCCATCAGCCATGACCTCGTGCAGGCGGATACTCCGCCGCGGTCAGGCGGCTTGGAGCCCCAGTGTCCTCCCCGGCCTCATAGGAGGAAACGAGCAATGACGGGGCCGGTTATCACTGGAATCGATGAGCGTGGCCGAGCCTGGCGAACTCTCCGACCCAGTGAGCGAGATCTTTCGAGAGGGCGCCGGATCGCCTTGACTCGCCGAATCGACTTTTTGGCCCCGTCAGACCGCAGATTTCACCGGTGCGAATCTTCGACTACGTTATGCCGAGAGTGGAATTCGCTAATTTGTGCGAAATCTCCTTGCGTTTTACTTCGGATTGGTATTTGATGAGGAATGCAATCCAAGAAAAAAGGGAGGCTCTTATGAGCTTCGTACAGATTCTGGAATTCGACACCAAGCGCGCCGGGGAAGTCGAGTCGCTCATGAACGAGTGGCGGACGCAGACCGAGAGCACGCGCACCGTGAAGCGCGAGGTCGTGGCGAGGCATCGCGACCGCCCGGATCACTACATGGCCATCGTGGAGTTCGCCTCCTATGAGGAGGCCCAGCAGAACAGCAAGCTGCCGGAGACTGACCGGTTCAACGCGCACATGACCAAACTGTGCGACAGCCCGATCACGTTCTCCAACTACGATGTGATTCGCGACAAGAGCTGATCGCCGGCTGAACACCGCGAAAGCTCAACCTGTGCTGTGGCGTGTGAGAAGTTTCTCGCGTCATGGCGCGGGATATTTTTATGTTCCAGCTTTCTTACAAAGTGGAGCAATTGTGCGGCGTCCCCCACAGCCCGGGGGCTCAATGATCTGCTTCGGTGCGGACCGCACAACCGTTACGAATGCCTTCTGGCGAGCGCCTGGTCGGCCTCGGCGCCGAGCAACCGGGCGGCCGCGGCCACCTCGACGAGCTGACCAGGCGTCATCGCCTCCAGACAGGCGGCGAGCCGCTGACGGTCACCGCGCCAGGCCATGCTCGTCGCGTTCTGAAGAGCGAGGGTGCGCGAGGCGGTGCCGATCGCCTTCAAGACGCCGGTCAGGGCCTGATCCACGTCATCGTTCGGATCCGGCCGCCGCGGAGGTCGAGCGTCCAACGTCATTCACCTTGCCGTCCTTTGGACTCCGAGTGCTGTCCGATCCCGTCACTGATCGCCAGGCCGATCATCACGCCCGATGATGAGCCTCGCGCAGGTTGCTGCTTTCCACCTGGTCCGGCCCGCTGGACGATCAGATCATCGCACCTGACGGCTCCGCTCACGCCGCCCCGACCGCGACGTGTTCATGACCGCGTCAACCCCGCGGCCACTTTGTCCCGCACTCCCCTGCCCGTAGGAGTCAGCATGGACGCTGCGGATACAGTCGGCGCCCTCACACCTCGCCGGCTCCTGCGCATCACGCCGCTCGTCGATCTCGCGGGCCTGCGGATCGAGGGCGAGCTCGACCGCGCCTCGCTGCCCGCCCTGACCCGGGCACTGGCCTCGATGGCTGGCCGTGGCAGCTTCCACGTCGATCTGAGCGGCCTGGTGTTCTGCGACATCGGCGGGCTGCGCGCCCTGCTCACCGCCGCCGCCGGTCTGCGCGACGGCCACGTCCTGACGTTACGGTCGCCCTCTTCCCAGATACGACGCCTGATCGGGCTCACCGGCTGGCACGAGACGGCCGGCCTTCGTCTGGAGGCGCTGCCTGCCCCTTGCCCGGCTGATCGGTTCTGCAGATGAGTCCTTCCCGGATCGCCTGTTTCCCCGCCCGCACGTGTGGTGTTGGCTCGGGGCGAACGACTTCGACCGTCGGCACCGGCAATCCCGCGGGGGCCGGCCCCCTGCTCGACCGGTCCGGAAGACCGATCCGCGCAGACATCGATGCACCGCCAGAGGAGCTCGGCCATGGGCATCATCGCTTGGATCATCCTCGGACTGGTCGCCGGACTGGTGGCCAGAATGCTGGTCCCCGGCAAAGACTCACAAGGCTTGATCATCACCTTCGCGCTCGGCATCGCCGGGGCGTTGCTGGGTGGCTTTGTGGCCACCGAGGTGTTCCACGTCTCGGGCGTCCAGGGGTTCTTCAACCTGTCCACCTGGATCTGCGCCATCGTCGGCGCGGCAGTCCTGCTGATCGGCTACAACCTGATCACCGGCCGGCGTTCGGGCCGCCGCACCGGCCGCTGGGCCGGCCGCCGGTGACCCCGCCCAGCGCACGCTGCGGGGGTGATGCGTGATGCACGTCGCCGCGGCCATCGCGGTCATCATCGTCGGCGCCATCCTCACCTACGCCCTGACGGACGGCTCGGTGGGCGGCTTCGACCTGCGCATCGTGGGCATCGTCCTGATGATCGGCGGCGCCCTCGGGCTCCTGCTGCCGCTACTGCTCCGCAACAGATCACGCTGGAGCCAGTCAACCGCCCGCAGCCGCCAGGACGTCATCGATGACCGGCCACCGCCCACCCTGGTGGACCCTCCCGACCACGACGGCAGGCAGGGTGGTGCCCGCCAGGCCCCGGACGATCGACGCCTGTGAACAGGGAAGCGCCAAGTGGTGTCGGCGGGCCGCTGTCGGCCATCGACCCATGTCCAACCCGCTGCCTTGCCCCGTCCTTGTCGGCGCGCGCCAAGGCATCGACCTCTCCAGGAGGCAGACATGTCCACGATGACCTGGACGGCCGTCGCCATGGCGGTGGTCCTGATAGCGGCCATCGGCTTCGTCGTGCTGCGCCGGCGCCGGCAACACCTGCGCCGGCGCTTCGGCCCCGAATACGAACACGCCCTGAACCAACGAGACAGCCGCAGCGAGGCCGAGCAGGAGCTGCGTGCCCGGGAGAAGCGGTTCGCCACCCTCGACATCACCCCGCTGACTCCCGAATCCCGGCAGAGCTACGCCGGGCAATGGACCAGACTCCAGCAACGGTTCGTGGACGCGCCGGGCGCCGCCGTGACCGAGGCCGACGAGTTGGTCACGGCCGCCATGGCCGAGCGCGGATATCCCACCGGAGGCTTCCGGCAGCAGTTGGCGGACCTGTCGGTGGTGCACGGCCGTACCCTGCACCATTACCGACAGGCCCACGAGATCAGCGGGCGCGCCACCTCCGGCGAGGCGTCCACCGAGGATCTCCGGCAGGCCATGGTGCACTACCGCGCCCTGTTCGAGGAACTCCTCGACGACGCGGAGGTGCCGTCACCTCGGCCCGTACCCGTTGAGAAGCACGAGAAGGCGCCCCGGTAACTCCTGCCCTGCCGGCGCGGGGAACGCGGACGCACTTGTCCACCGGCCGCCTGCAAGGCAATGGAAGCAAAGGAAAACAGATGGCCGTCCTGGACATTCCCCTGGAACAGATGACCGCCGAAGAGCTCCTGATCGAAATGGCCCGGCCGCAGACCTCGGAATCGCACAAGGTCCTGCTACGTGAGCGGCTGGTGGAGACCCACGCCTGGATGGCCGACTCCCTCGCGCGCCGTTACCGCTATCGGGGCGAACCGATGGAAGACCTTCTGCAGGCGGCCTATGTCGGCATGATCAAGGCCATCAACGGGTTCGACGCCGGCCTCGGCCACGACTTTCGCCGCTACGCGTCTGTCACCATGGCGGGCGAGGTCAAACGGCATTTCCGGGACCGCACGTGGGCCATCCGGGTTCCCCGTGTCTACCAGGAACGCCGCTCGCGGCTGACCAAGCTGTCCGATGACCTCTGCCAGGCCTTGGGCCGCTCGCCGACCGTCGCCGAACTGGCGGCCGGAATGGGGCTGTC
The DNA here is from genome assembly GCF_037044575.1 of Nonomuraea sp. LPB2021202275-12-8. Lineage (NCBI taxonomy): Bacteria > Bacillati > Actinomycetota > Actinomycetes > Streptosporangiales > Streptosporangiaceae > Nonomuraea > Nonomuraea sp. LPB2021202275-12-8. Next base: position 77,404 of record NZ_JBAHWD010000006.1, read on the forward strand.
GCAGGAAGAGGTCCTGCTGACGATGGACGCCTCGGCCGCCTACAGCACCCTGTCGCTGGACGCGCCCGTCAACAACGACGGCGAGTCCGCCAGCCTGGCCGACTACCTGCCGTGCAACGACGAGGCGCTGGACGCCGTCATCGGCAGGCAGGCCGTCAAGGCGCTCATCGACGCCCTGCCCGCGCGCGAGAAGCACATCCTGCTGCTGCGCTTCCACGGCAACCGCACCCAAGCAGAGATCGCCACCGAGTTCGGACTCTCCCAGATGCACGTCTCCCGCATCCTGCGCAAAGTCCTGGGCCAGCTACGCATGGCACTGTCCGACTGACCGCATCTGTGATGACGACGACCGCCGTCGCCCGTTCGGCGACTGCGGGCCGCACCAGACCCCGGATGGATCCGGAGAGGCCCATGCCGGGCTTCGAAGACGACCATCAGATGACCGCTGGAGGCGATCACGACTTCCTGGTCTCCCAGCGGAACCACCTCCTGATCGAGAGCAGCGCGATCCCCGCCCACGCCGCCAGGACCAGAGTCGGTACGGCTGCCGCCGCCAGGTCGGAGCCGAGTGTTCCCGGCCCGTAGGAGGTGCGGACCGCGTCCACCACGGCGCTGGTGGGCAGGGCGGCGAGGAGTGGGTGCAGCCAGGAGGGCAGCAGGTTCATGATCGGGCCCATCGCCCCGGACGCGAGGCCGGCCAGGAAGAAGAACGGCAACGTCATGACCGCCGCGAGCTCCCCGCGCGGGATCGCGGCCGTCCACGCCACCCCCAGCGTCGCCACCACCGCCGAACCCGCGACCGCGAACGCCGCGAACAGCACCGGATTCCTCGGCAGCGGCACGTCGGCCAGGAGGTGTACGGCCACGGCCGACACGAACATGAGGGCGACCGTCTGCGTGACGGTGTTCGCGACCTCGCCGAGGAGAATCTGCCGGTCGGTGAGCCGGGTGGTGCGCAGCCGTTTGAGCACGAGCTGGTCGCGGCGCATGGTCAGGGCGACGGTGATGTTCAGGAACGCGGTCCCCGACAGGATGAGCGCGAGCGTCCCCATGAACATCTGCGCCGCGGCCGTGACGCCGTCGGCCTGAACGTTGCGCATCAGCGTCGGCATCCCGATCGCCAGCCCCAGCGGGAGGATCACGGAGGCGAGCAGCATGCCCTTGTCGCGCCAGAACAGCCGGGCGCTCAGCTTGTAGGTGGCCGTGAGGCTCATCGGCGTGGGTCCCATCGGAAGAGGAAACGGACGGCTACCAGGCCGAGGAGGGCCCAGACGGTCAGATTCAGTACGGGCCCGGTCAGTGTCGCGAGCTCGCCGCCCCGGTAGGCGAGCCCGGCGATCTCGACCATCGCTCCGGTCGGCAGCAGGTCGAGTGCCCACTGGACCCAGCCGGGCAGGAGGCCGGTGACGAACGGCCCATATCCTCCGGCCCCGACCGCGCTGGCCAGCATGAACGGGATCGTGGCGGGGGCGTTCAGGTCGGGGCGGCGGGTCACGATCGAGAAGACGACGCCGATCAGCGCCAGCACCCCGGCCACCGCGACGACGCACGCCGCGAACAGCAGCGGCAGTTCGGGGGGCGGGAGGTAGGTGAAGGTGTAGAGGATCACCGAGACGAGGGCCGACAGGAGAGTGGCCTGCGTCACGATGTTGACCAGCTCGCCGCCGATGATGGCCCGCCCCCGCAGGCCCGAGGCGCGCAGCCGCTTGAGAACCAGCAGCTCGCGTCTGGTCGACAGCGCCACAGCCGTCTGAGTGGTCGCGACGACGGTCAGGACCATGGCGAGCATGCCGAGATGCATGCCAAGCACCACCTCCACGTCGCGGCTCCTGAGCGAGGCGGCGATCAGCAGCGGCAGGCCCGCGCCCAGGCAGACGCCGAGCACCGCGATGCCGCCGACGGCTCGCCCGTCGCCCCAGAACAGCCGCCCGCCCAGCCGCGCCACAGCCAGCACCTCACGCACGGGCGTCACCACTGCGGGCAGGGCGATCGTTCCGGGCAAGTTCCAGGAACAGGTCTTCCAGCGAGGCCGTCCGGATCTCCAGACCCCGCAGGCGCAGGCCGCGTCCGCTCGCCCAGCTCAGCAGCGTCTGTGCGGCCAGGTCGGGATCGGCGGCCTGGACGATGGCGAGCCTGCCCCGCACGGTCGCGGGCAGCGGCAGCTCCCCGGGTCGAATCACGGACGGCAGCTCGAACGAGACCCGCCCCACCCGCGCGGCCAGCGTCTCGGCCATGTCGCCGCCGATGACGATCTCACCGCCGTCCATGATGGCCAGGCTCGTCGCCAGTTGCTGGGCCTCCTCCAGGTAGTGGGTGGTCAGCAGCACGGTCGTGCCCCGGGCGGCGAGGTCGCGGACGACCTCCCAGGTGTTGCGGCGAGCCTCGGGGTCCATGCCGGTTGTCGGCTCGTCCAGGAACAGCACGTCGGGCCGGCCGAGCAGGGCCAGCGCCAGGTCCAGACGGCGTTTCTCGCCGCCGGACAGCTGCCGCACCTTCGTCTTCGCCTTCGCGGTCAGGCCCGCCAGCTCCAGCGCCTCGCTCGCGGGGCGCGCGGCGGGGGTGAAGTCACGCCAGATCTCGACCGTCTGCCCGGCCGTCAGGTCAGGTAAGAATCCGGCCTCCTGCAGCATGATGCCGACGTTGCCGCGCATCCGGGCGCGGTCCCTGATCGGGTCGAGGCCCAGCACCCTGACCGAACCGGCGTCCGGCTTCTGGAACCCGGTGAGCAGCTCGATCGTGGTGGTCTTGCCCGCGCCGTTGCGGCCGAGCAGGGCGAAGACCGTTCCCGCCTCGACCTCGAATGAAATGTCGTTGACCGCCTGGAATCTGCCGTAGCTCTTGCTGAGATGGTCCACCTGAATCGCAGTCACGCCCTGATCCTTCGCCAAGGGGCGGCGGCGGAGACAGTGAGGAATTCACAACTTCACCAGCAGGCCGAGCAGGCGGCCTCCTGCGAACCATCGGTCCGGCATGAGGTGACGGAGATCAGCCCGCTCGCCGGGTCGGCCTGCCGGGGTGCGAGCCCACGTGTTGACACCTTGACCAACCAAGCGCATGCTTTGGAAGGTGACGGGGCCGGAAGGGCCCCAGGCGCGCCGTCGCGCCGGCGCGAGGTGTCACTGCGGTTGTTCCGCCGAGCGCCTTGACGAGAGTTCCGCGTCGCAGCGACACACACGTGAAGGGATCGATCCACCATGGCCGATGCGATGGACACATCCCCGCAGACCCCTGACCGGACGGACCTGACCCCCGACGGGCAGAGCCGCCGCGCGCTGCTGCGCGGAGCCGCCCTCGCCGGCGGGATCCTCGTGAGCGGCGCGGCGCTGGGCCGCGCTCCCGCCCACGCCGACGTCGAGGTGGACGTCGTGGTGGTGGGCTCCGGCGCCGCGGGGATGACAGCGGCGCTGACAGCGGCCAGACGAGGGCTGCAGGTCGTGGTGGTCGAGAAGGCGCCGACATTCGGCGGCTCGGCGGCCCGGTCCGGCGCGGGGATCTGGATACCGTGCAACGAGGTGATCCTCGCCGCCGGAGTGCCGGACACCCCGGCCAAGGCCGCCTCCTACCTCGCACGGGTCGTCGGCGACACGGTGCCCGTCGAGCGGCAGCGGGCGTTCCTGTCCGCCGGTCCCGCCATGATCTCGTTCGTGATGCGGAACAGCCCACTGCGGTTCCGGTGGATGGAGGGCTATTCCGACTACTATCCCGAGTTTCCGGGCGGGATGCCGAACGGCCGCTCCATCGAACCGGACCAGCTCGACGGCAACATCCTCGGCGCGGAGCTCACCCGCCTCAACCCGCCGTACATTCCCACACCGGCCGGCCTGGTCGTCTTCAGCGCCGACTACAAATGGCTGACTCTCAGCGCGGTCAACCCGAAGGGGCTGGAGGTGAGCGCCGCGTGCCTGTTGAGGGGCACCGAGGCTGCGCTCCGCGGCGAGAAGCCGCTCACCATGGGCCAGGCCCTGGCGGCGGGGCTTCGCGCCGGGCTGCTCGCCGCCGGCGTGCCGGTATGGCTGAACACCCCGCTCGTCGATCTGCACGCCGAAGCCGGCCGCGTCACCGGCGTGGTGGCCTCGCGCGGCGGCCAGCAGACCCTGGTCAGGGCCCGTCGCGGGGTCATCATCGGCTCGGGTGGATTCGAGCACAGTGCGGCCATGCGCGCGGAGTTCCAGCGACAGCCCATCGGCACGAGCTGGACCGTGGGCGCCAAGGAGAACACCGGCGACGGCATCGAGGCGGGCGAGCGCGCGGGGGCCGCGCTCGATCTGATGGACGACGCCTGGTGGGGGCCGTCGATCCCGCTGCCCGGCCAGCCGTACTTCTGCCTGGCCGAGCGGACCCTGCCGGGTTGCATCCTGGTCAACGGCAACGGGGTGCGCTTCGTCAACGAAGGGGCGCCGTACAGCGACGTGGTCCACGTCATGTACGACCGCAACACGCCGGCCGCGCCGCACATCCCCTCCTGGTTGATCGTCGATCAGAACTACCGCAACCGCTACCTGTTCAAGGACATCGCCCCGCTGCTGCCGTTCCCCGACGCCTGGTACCAGAGCGGCGCCGTCCACAAGGCCTGGACGATCGAGCAGCTGGCGCAGCGGATCGGCGTCCCCGCGGCGGCCCTGCGCGGCACGGTCACCCGGTTCAACGGATTCGCGCTGACCGGCAGGGACACCGATTTCCGCCGTGGCGACAGCGTCTACGACCGCTACTACGCCGATCCTCTCGTCAGGCCCAACCCCTGCCTGGCCCCCCTGTGGCTACCGCCGTTCTACGCATTCAAGATCGTTCCCGGCGATCTCGGCACGAAGGGCGGGATGCGTACGGACGCGCGGGCGCGGGTGCTGCGAGCGGACGGCTCGGTCATCCCCGGCCTGTACGCCGCCGGCAACGCCAGCGGCGCCGTCATGGGCCACAGCTACGCCGGATCCGGCTCGACCATCGGACCGGCCATGACCTTCGGCTACCTGGCAGCCATGGATCTGTGAGTTCGGCGCCTGCCGAAAGCCTCGTTGATCCCGTTCAGGCCGCATGTGAGCATGGGAAACCGGCGCGGCTTTCAAGCTCGTCGGCGGGAGTTCCGCCGCTGCCGGTACGTGGATTTCATCCACGAAAGACGTGCCGCACGGGCCTGTTCCTCGTCGCAGCATTCGCACGGCATGCCCAGCTCCACCCGGTCAAGGGCTTCTACTCCGTGCTGGGCGACCAGGAACTCCACCGTGGCGCGGTGCAGGCGTGCCAGTCGGTGGCGCTGTCGTCCGTGCCGGGCGAAGTACTGGTCGACGGCGGTCACGGTCTCCGCGTTCAAGGTCATGTCCGGTCCTCCGGTCGGGCCGCATTCTGCCGTCGTGCGCGGCGACCTGACCATGATCTCCTGAATTCGCCGGCCGCCGTACTCCTGATCGCGGTCAACGCCGAGACCCATCGGCTGATCCCCCTGTTCGCCATCGGGGTGTTCACCGGATTCACCATCAGCCAGATAGGGCTCGTCCGCCACTGGGTGAGGCTGCGCCCCCCGAAGTGGGCGGGCAAGGCGCTGCTGAACGGCGTCGGCGCCGCGGCCACCGTCGTGGCCACGCTGGTGCTGCTCACCACGAAGTTCACCGAGGGCGCCTGGGTGGTCCTCGTGGCGATTCCGCTGCTGATCCTGCTGTTCGACCGGGTGGAGGGCTACTACACCAAGGTCGGCGTCGCGCTCGGGCTCGGGCAGCCCCAGGGCGCGCCGCACAGCCCCGATCCGGCCTCGCGACTGGTCATCGTTCCGCTCAGCCCGGCGTCCGCGATCAGCGCCATCTCCGAGCGGGCGATCAGCGCGGCGCTGGCGTTCGGCGGCGAGGTCGTCGCCGTCGTGGTCTCCGACGCCCCCGGGCAACTCGACAGCCTGCGGGCCGAGTGGGATCGGTGGAATCCGGGGGCCCGCCTGAAGGTGCTGGACGGCCCCAGCCACACGGTGGTCCGCCCGGTCGTCGAGTACGTCCAGCGCCGGGAGGCGGACGGCAGGTGGATCGCCGCGGTCATCCCCGGCATCCAGCCGTCCCACCCCCGCTACCGGCTCCTGCACACCCAGCGGGACCTGCTCCTGGCCGCCGCCCTGCGCGACCACACGGACGCGGTGGTGTGCTTCCTGCCGTTCCGGATCCCGGCCTGACGAGTCGGCCGTCACGTGGCCGGGCCGTCAGGGCCGGGCCTCGTAGACGAGGTTGAACGGTGTCGCCGCCACCCGGCGGAACGTCCGGAATCCCGCGGCCTGCACCGCCGGCCTGATGCCGGCTTCGCCTGCCTGGTTGCCCAGCGCGTCGTCGGCGCCCTCGGAGATGGCGTGCGGCACGCACAGGAACGTGGAGAACGAGTAGTAGACCCGCCCGACCGGCGTGAGGTTCTCGGCCACCGAATCGCCCGCGAACGGTTCGACGATCAGCCAGACACCGTCGTCGGACAGCGCCGATCTGATGTGCCGGGCGGCGGCGACCGGGTCTCCCATGTCGTGCAGGCAGTCGAAGGAGGCCACCAGCCCGTACCCGGTGCCGGGGAAGTCCTGCGCCCGCGCCACCGAGAAGTCGCACCGGCTGTCCAGGCCGGCCTCGACCGTCGCCTTGCGGGCCAGCTCGATGGACTCGACGTGCGGGTCGAACCCGTGCACGGAGGAGGCGGGGTAGGCGTCGGCCAGGATGCGGGTCGACGCGCCCAGCCCGCATCCCACGTCGGCCACCTCGATGCCGGCCGCCAGCCGGTCGGACAGCCCGTCGACTGCCGGAACCCAGGAGCTCAGCAGGTTCGCGACATACCCCGGGCGGAAGAACCGTTCGCAGCCGGTGAACACGCCCTCGTGATGCTCGCCCCAGGCCACCCCGCGGCCGGTCCGGAACGCCTCGGTGATCATCGGCTCGTCGGCCAGGCTGGACACCGCGAGCTGGAAGGCCCCGGCCAGCCCGAGCCCGGCCGGGTCGGCGAAGGCCAGCGCCTGCTCGGGGGTCAGCGAATAGCGTCCGGTTTCGGCGTCGTGGGTGACGTAGTGGCCGGCGGCCTGACCGGGCAGCCATTCCCGGACGTACCGCTCCGACGTGCCGGTGTATTCGGCCAGTTCCGCGGCGGTGAGCGGTCCCGCCTCCGCCAGCGCCCGGTACAGACCGAGCTTGTCACCGATGAGCACGTTGCCGGCCGAGACCGTCGCGCCGAGGTCGTTGACGAAGCGGTCGAGCAGTTCGGCGAGCCGGTTGTCGTCGATGGTGGTCATGGCATCCTCCTGCTGACGAAGCGGACTCTGAATGCCCCTAGCCTGGATCGGCGACCTTGGACAGCCGTTGCTCGAACCCTGCCGCAACGTTGGCACAACCTTGGGTGACGGCCGGTTCGGATCGGGCCTAGGCGAGCAGTTCGGCGTATCGTCGGCACCGAGACGGCCGAGGACATCCGCGGCTGGATCGAACTGCTCCCCGACTGAAAGCGTGGTGTGGGAGGTCGGGCTGCAGCGGTTCTGGCTCGGGAGCTCAGGCGTCCAGGAAGCGGTGCAGGGAGGCCGTCATGGCCGTCACGAAGGTGTCGCGGACCTGGCTGGGGACCAGGTCCAGGGACAGATAGGGGTTGAGGTCCTCCAGCTCGACCAAAAGCAGTTCGCCTTCCTGGGTGCGGCAGGCGTCCACGCGCTGGATCCCGTGGTCGAGGGTGTTCCAGTCGATGAAGCGGCGGGCGAAGCCGAGGTCGGCGTCGCTGGGCTCGTAGGGCTCGAGGACCCAGCGCCGGTCGGGGTCGGGGGCGTACAGGGCGTACTGGAAGGCGTCGTCGACGTAGTAGAACGACACCTCGTAGCGGAAGTCGACGCGCGGCTGGATCAGGATGTCGCCGTGGGCGAGGACGTCCACCCGGTCCCGGGGGACGAAGGCGAGGCCGATGGAGTCCGCGCCCGCCTTCGGCTTGACCGCGTACTGCGCGGCCGTGGGCAGCAGGTCCAGATCCTGGGGCCGGTCGACGGTGGGGATGACCGGATGCCCGGAGCGGGTCAGGTCCAGCAGATACTGCTTGCCGGCCATGTCGCCACGGCCGGACAGCGGGTTGTAGACACGGGTGCCACGCGCCGCCGCCCGCTCCCGGAAGGCGTCGTACTGCTTCCGGTAGTGCAGCACGGGGCCGCTGTTGCGGACCACGACCGCCTCGAAGGCGTCCATCAGCGCGGCGGCGTCCGACGGGTGGCACAGGGCGATGTCGAAGTCGTCGCGCAGCCGGGAGGTCAGGAAGATGTCCTCGTCGCAGTAGCGCCGCCCCCGGGCCTGGTAGGCGAGATCGGTCACGAACAGAAGAGGGCGGCGGACGGGCACGGCGAATCTCCTTGCGGGGTGGCCCACCAACCTACTCATCCCGCGCGGCACGGTTACCGGCGGCCCTGCCAGGTCCAGGCGGTCGTCGTCGGGCATCCGTTACGGAGAAGCCGCGCTCCCGCGATGAGCCGTGCTCCCGTGCGAGCCGTGGACGTCGCTGATGCTGGGCGTCGCCACGGCCGGACTGTACTTACGGATGCCCGAATCGCGCTGGTTGTCGCGGGCGGTGACCGCGGCGTTCGCGCTCTCCGCCTTCCTCATGGGACTGCTGCTGGTCGGCGGCGCGAACCTGATGACGGGCGTGCTGCTCGGGCTCGCCGCGTTCGCCGCGCAGATGCTCGCCGCCCTGATCCTCACGCACGGACTGCCGGTCATGGACCGGATCCATCTGGGCCTGGCGCAGCAGAACGGGATCACCGCCGTGATCCTCGCCCTGGCCTTCGAACGGGACTTCCCCGGATTCGTCGCGGTGATCGCCCCCGCGATCCTGACCGTCAACCTCGTCTACGTCCTGGCCAACCGGATCTCCGACACCTGGGGCCGTCGCCGCCCGCTGCCATCCACACCGCAGTGATCTCGGCTCGGGACGACCGGGGACGTCCGGGCCGGCCGGTGCGGCCGGCCCGGACGTCATGATCAGACGAGGTCGAACCGGTCGAGGTTCATCACCTTGTCCCACGCCGCGACGAAGTCCTTGACGAACTTCTCCTTGGCGTCGTCGCTCGCGTAGACCTCCGCGAGCGCGCGCAGCTCGGAGTTCGAGCCGAAGACGAGGTCGGCGCGGCTACCGGTCCACTTGACCTCGCCGGTGGCGGAGTCGCGAGCCTCGAAGGTGTTCGCGTCCTCGGACGTCGCCTTCCACGTCGTGCCCAGGTCGAGCAGGTTGACGAAGAAGTCGTTGGTCAGCGTCCCGGGGGTCGTGGTGAGGACGCCCAGCGACGACTGCTGGGTGTTCGCGCCCAGGACACGGAGACCGCCGACCAGGACCGTCATCTCGGGGGCGCTCAGGGTGAGCAGGTTCGCCCGGTCGAGCAGCAGGTATTCGGCCGGCAGGCGGTTGCCCTTGCCGAGGTAGTTGCGGAAACCGTCGGCGGTCGGCTCCATCGCGGCGAACGACTCCACGTCCGTCTGCTCCTGCGACGCGTCCACGCGACCCGGCGTGAAGGGGACCTGGACGTCGAAGCCCGCGTCCTTGGCTGCCTTCTCGACGGCCGCGGCGCCCGCGAGCACGATCAGGTCGGCGAGCGAGACCGGCTTGCCGAAGGACTGCTGGATGCCCTCCAGGGTGCGCAGCACCGTCGCGAGCTGGTCAGGATCGTTGACCTCCCACCCGGCCTGCGGCTGGAGGCGGACCCGCGCGCCGTTGGCGCCGCCGCGCTTGTCGCCGCCGCGGAAGGACGCGGCCGAGGCCCACGCCGCGGACACGAGCTGGGACACCGACAGGCCCGAGGCGAGGACCTGAGCCTTGAGGGCGGCGACGTCGGCGGCGTCGATGAGCTCGTGCGTCACCGCGGGGAGCGGGTCCTGCCACAGCAGCGTCTCGGACGGGACCTCGGGGCCGAGGTAGCGCACGACCGGGCCCATGTCGCGGTGGGTCAGCTTGAACCACGCACGAGCGAAGGCGTCGGCGAACTCGGCCGGGTTCGCGAGGAAGCGCCGCGAGATCTGCTCGTAGATCGGGTCCACGCGCAGCGAGAGGTCGGTCGTGAGCATCGTCGGGGCGTGGCTCTTCGACGCGTCGTGGGCGTCGGGGACGGTGCCCGCTCCGGCACCGTCCTTCGGCCGCCACTGGTTGGCGCCCGCGGGGCTCTTGAACAGCTCCCACTCGTAGCCGAACAGGATCTCGAAGAAGCTGTTGTCCCACGTCACCGGGGTGTTCGTCCAGATGCCCTCGAGACCGCTGGTGATCGTGTCACCGCCCTTGCCGGTGCCGAAGGTGTTCTTCCAGCCCAGGCCCTGGTCCTCGATCGAGGCGGCCTCGGGGTCGGCGCCGACGTGGTCGGCCGGGCCCGCGCCGTGGGTCTTGCCGAAGGTGTGACCGCCCGCGATCAGGGCGACCGTCTCCTCGTCGTTCATCGCCATCCGGCGGAACGTCTCGCGGATGTCGCGCGCCGCGGCGAGCGGGTCCGGGTTGCCGTTCGGGCCCTCCGGGTTGACGTAGATGAGGCCCATCTGGACCGCGCCGAGCGGGTTCTCCAGCTCACGGTCGCCGGTGTAGCGCTCGTCGCCGAGCCAGGTGGACTCGGGGCCCCAGTAGACGTCCTCGTCGGGCTCCCACACGTCCGCGCGGCCGCCGGCGAACCCGAAGGTCTGGAAGCCCATCGACTCCAGGGCGACGTTGCCGGTGAGGATCATGAGGTCGGCCCACGAGATGCTCTGGCCGTACTTCTTCTTGATCGGCCACAGCAGGCGGCGGGCCTTGTCGAGGTTGCCGTTGTCCGGCCAGCTGTTGAGAGGGGCGAAGCGCTGCTGGCCCGCCCCGGCGCCACCGCGGCCGTCGCTGATGCGGTAGGTGCCCGCGCTGTGCCACGCCATGCGGATCATGAACGGACCGTAGTTGCCGAAGTCGGCCGGCCACCAGTCCTGCGAGGTCGTCAGGACCTCGGCGATGTCCCGCTTCACGGCCGCGAGGTCGAGGCCCTTGAACGCCTCCGCGTAGTCGAACTCCTCGCCGAGCGGGTTGGCCACGACGGGGTTCTTCGCGAGGATCCTCAGGTTGAGCCGCTCCGGCCACCACTGGCGGTTTCCGCCGCCCTGCGTCGGGTGGGGTGCGCGCTCGTGCGCGACCGGGCAGCCACCTTCGCCCTCCGTCTTCGCGTCGGTGACGATTGCGTCATGGTTCTCGGACATGGAAACCTTCCGGTTCAGGGGATTCAGAGTGCTCAGGCACTGCGGGTGGTGGAACAGGCGGGACACAGGCCCCAGTAGATGACCTCGGCCTCGTCGATCGAGAAGCCATGGTCGTCGTCAGCGGTCAGGCAGGGCGCCTCGCCGGCCGCGCAGTCGACGTCGGCGACGGCGCCGCACGACCGGCACACGATGTGGTGGTGGTTGTCCCCGACGCGTCCCTCGAACCGGGCCGCGCTGCCGGCCGGTTCGATGCGACGTACGAGTCCCGCCGCGGTGAGCGCGTGGAGGGCCTCGTACACGGCCTGCAGGGAGATGTGGCCTACGCGATCGCGCACCCCGGAGGCGATCGCCTCGACGTCGAGGTGGTCTCCGTCCCGGACGGTCTCGAGCAGCGCGACGCGGGCGGCCGTCACCCGCAGGCCGGCGCCGCGCAGGGCCTCGGGGGTGGTCGGAGTCCTGGGTGCGGTCATGGACAGAAGCTACCTCCTCAAACACGAATTGTTCAAGATAGTGAACTGATCCATGTCCTGTACCTGTCAGGTGATGACCCGGGCGTCCAGAATTTGCCTAAAAACTTTAGGCAAATGCACAATAGGTTATGTCGAACGGGAGGAAGGTTATGGTGCGCGTCGGGCTGACCACGGATCGCCTGGTTCGGGCGGGGGCGGAGCTGGCCGACGAGGTCGGTTTCGACCAGGTGACCGTCTCGGCGCTGGCCAGGCGGTTCGACGTCAAGGTCGCGAGCCTCTACTCGCACCTGAAGAGCTCGCAGGACCTCAAGACCAGGATCGCCCTGCTCGCCCTGGACGAACTCGCCGACCGCGCCGCCGACGCCCTGGCGGGCCGGGCCGGCAAGGACGCCCTGACCGCCCTCGCGAACGTCTACCGCGACTACGCCCGCGAGCATCCCGGCCGCTACGCCGCGGCCCAGCTCAGGCTCGACCCGGAGACGGCGCTCGCCAGCGCCGGCGTCAGGCACGCCCAGATGACGAGGGCGATCCTGCGCGGCTACGACCTGACAGAGCCGGACCAGACCCACGCGGTCCGGCTGCTGGGCAGCGTCTTCCACGGCTACGTGACCCTGGAGATGGGGGGAGGGTTCAGCCACAGCGCCCCCGACACCCAGGAGACCTGGTCACGGACCCTGGACGCCCTCGACGCCCTGCTGCGGCACTGGCCCGCCCCGTGACCGGGGACCACGCAATCCAGAATCAACAGGTTGAGACCATGCATACCGAGCACAAGTGGATCACCACCCCCATCACCGCCGACCTCCTGCGCGGCGCCCTCGACCTGGAGCGCACCGCGCACGGTGTGCTGCCGCACCGGTTGCCCGCCCGGGCCCGCGCCCAGTGCGCCGACCCGCAGCTGGCCATGGCGGAGTCCCAGCCCTCCGGGGTGCGGCTGGTCTTCCGCACCCGGGCCACCGCCGTCGAGCTGGACTCGCTGCCGACCAAGCGGGTCTACGTGGGGGCCCCGCCCCGCCCGGGCGGCGTGTACGACCTGCTCGTCGACGGCCACCTCGCCGACCGGGCCGGCGTGGCCGGCGGCAACACCCTGACCATCGACCTGACCACCGGCACCTCCGACTACCGGCCCGGCCCGGCCGGCACCCTCCGCTTCGCCGGCCTGCCCGACCGTGACAAGGACGTGGAGATCTGGCTGCCGCACAACGAGACCACCGAACTCGTCGCCCTGCGCACCGACGCCCCCGTCAGGCCCGCACCGGACCGGGGCCGCAAGGTGTGGCTGCACCACGGCAGCTCGATCAGCCACGGCTCCGACGCGGCCGGCCCCACCGCCACCTGGCCCGCGCTCGCCGCCTCCCTCGGCGGCGTGGAGCTCGTCAACCTGGGCCTGGGCGGCAGCGCCCTGCTCGACCCCTTCACCGCCCGCGCCCTGCGGGACACCCCCGCCGACCTGATCAGCCTCAAGATCGGCATCAACCTGGTCAACACCGACCTGATGCGCCTGCGCGCTTTCACCCCCGCCGTCCACGGCTTCCTCGACACCATCCGCGAAGGCCACCCCTCCACACCACTGCTGGTCGTCTCGCCCATCCTGTGTCCCATCCACGAGGACACCCCCGGCCCCAGCGCCCCGGACCTCACCGCCCTCAGCGCCGGGCACCTGCTGTTCCGGGCCATGGGCGATCCGGCAGAACGCGCGAGCGGGAAACTGACGCTGGGCGTCATCCGGGACGAGCTGGCCCGGATCGTGGAGCAGCGGGCGACCGAGGACCCGGACCTGCACTACCTCGACGGCCGTGACCTCTACGGCGAGGCCGACTCCGCCGAACTGCCGCTGCCCGACCAGCTCCACCCGGACGCCGCCACCCACCGCCGCATCGGCGAACGCTTCGCCGGGCTGGCCTTCGGCGCCCACGGTCTCCTCGCAGGCCGCCGTGCCTGAGGCACGGGTCGCGACTCGATCAGGCGGACGGGAGGGGGGCACCGCCTCAGCTCGCGACGTAGCCTGACTGCCGCGTCGGCCAGCGCGCCGATGACGATCAGCGCGATCGTGAACTTCATCGGCTGGTCGGTCACCTGCGCTTCGAAGATCCTGCTCCGTTCGTGTGCCATCGTCTCGTCGGCGGGGCGGCCCGTTTCTGCGGCTTGTGTCGCGGCACTTCGCCTCTTGTGTCAGCCGGTCTGCGCGACGGTCTGCGGCTCTCGGAGCGGGAAGTGGCATGCGGCCGAGTGCCCCGGGTCGAATCCGAGCAGGACCGGCTCCTCCTCGGCGCAGCGCGTCTGGGCGCGCGGGCACCGGGTGCGGAAGCGGCATCCGGACGGCGGGTCGTACGGGCTGGGCATTTCGGCGCCGATGTCGACCTGGTCGTCGGTGTCCGCCGCAGCTGGGTCCGGCTCCGGGATCGCGGCGATCAGGCCGGCGGTGTACGGGTGGACGGCGCGGAGGTAGATGTCGTCCGCGGAGCCGATCTCGACCAGTTTGCCGAGGTACATCACTCCGACCGTGTCCGCCATGTACCGCACGACGGTCAAATCGTGAGAAATCACGACGTAGGTAAGTTCATGCTTGGCCTGGAGCCGCTTCATCAAGTTGAGCACCTGGGACCGGACCGAGACGTCCAGCGCGCTCACAGGCTCGTCGGCCACGATCACCCGCGGGTTGAGCGCCAGCGCCCTGGCGAGCGCGATGCGCTGCCGCTGGCCGCCGGAGAACTCGTGCGGGTAACGCTCCAGCACGCTGTGCGGCAGGCCGACCTCGTCGAGGAGCTCCCGGATCGCGGCCAGTTGCTCCGCGGCCGTGCCGATGCCCTGGGCTTCGAACGGCTCGCGCAGGATGGCGCCGATGCGCATCCGCGGATCCAGCGCGTCGAGCGAATCCTGGAACATCATCTGCAGGTTGCGCCGGTGCTTCCGCAGACCTCGCCCGCGCAGCTCCTCGAGCTTGCCGCCCAGGGCCGTGACGCTGCCCGTGGTGGGCTTCTCCAGCGCGACGATCATCCTGGCCAGGGTGCTCTTGCCACAGCCGCTCTCGCCGACCAGCCCGAAGGTCTGGCCCGGCTGGACCGAGAACGACACCCCGGACACGGCGTTGACGCTGCGCTTCGAGCCGCCCAACGACAGGCGGCCGCCCGAGCCGTACTTCTTGACGAGCTGGTCGACGACCAGCACCGTGCCGTCAGCGTCGGCGGGCTGGTCCTGCGCCTTCGGCGTGGTCGTGGCCGGCTGTGCGGCCGGGTCGAGCGGGCCTTCGACCGGGTGCCAGCAGGCCAGCGTGTGTCCCGGCCGTGACTCGGCGAGCGCCGGTGCCTCGCCCTCGCAGCGGGCGGTGGCGTGCGCGCAGCGGGCGGCGAAACGGCATCCGGCGGGCGGGTGCTCCAGGTCCGGCGGGGAGCCGGGAATGGAGTAGAGGGTGTTCTCGCGCTCCTGGGTCAGCCGCGGCGTGCACGCGAGCAGCGCCTGCGTGTACGGGTGCCGCATGCCGGTGAAGAGCTGGTCGGTGCGGGCGCTCTCGACGATGCCGCCGGCGTACATGACGCTCACCCGGTCGGCCCAGCGCGCGATCACTCCCATGTCATGGGTGATCAGCAGCATGGCCATCCCGAGCCGGTCCTTGAGATCGTGGAGCAGCCTCAGGACCTGCGCCTGCACGGTCACGTCGAGCGCCGTCGTCGGCTCGTCGGCGATCAGCACCTTCGGCTCGCAGGACAGGGCCATGGCGATCATGACCCGCTGCCGCAGGCCGCCGGAGAGCTGGTGCGGGTAGCTGCCCATCCGTTCGGCGGGACGGGCGATGCCGACGAGCGCGAGCATGTCGGCCGCCCGGTCACGCGCCTGCTTCGGGCTCTCGCCGAGGTGCAGCCGGATCGGCTCGGCGACCTGCTCGCCGATGGTCTTGGTGGGATTGAGCGACGTCATCGGGTCCTGGAAGACCATCGCGATCTCGTTGCCCCGTACCTTCTGGTACTGCCGCTCCGGGAGGCCCACCAGCTCGCGGCCCTCAAGCTTGATCGACCCCTCGGCGATGTGCCCGCCGGGCGGGAGCAGCCCCATGATCGACAATCCGGTCATCGACTTCCCGCTGCCGGACTCCCCCACCAGCCCGAGGGTTTCGCCCCGGCGCAGGCGCAGGTCGACGTTGTTGATGATGTCGACGGCCGACTTCCTCAGCCGGATGCTGGTGGACAGGCCCTCGACTGTTAGAACATCCAGATCGTCGGGCATCACTGGCCCCTTTCCGTGCGAGCGGCCATCAGCGCCGCCTCAGCCGTACGTCGATCGAGTCGCGCAGCGCGTCTCCGACGAAGTTGAATGCCATGACGACCAGGACCAGGCAGCCGCCGACCGGGTAGATCAACCACCAGGCGCCCTCGAACAGGTGGCTCACCCCGTCGGAGAGCTGCGTCCCCCATTCGACGTTCGGGTAGTTGAGCCCGAATCCGAGGAAGCCCAGCAGCGACACCGCGATGATCGCGTCGGCGACCTGGAAGGTGATGTTCACGATCACCACGCCCAGCGCGTTCGGGATCAGGTGCCGGATGATGATCCGCGGCTTCGTCGCCCCCATCACGGTCGCGGCCGCGACGAACCCTCGCGAACGCAGCGAGAGGACCTCGGCCCTGACCAGCCGGGCGGGTCCCAGCCAGGAGAACGCGCCCAGGATCAGGCTCAGCGACAGGACCGTGGAGCTGAACTGGGTGGCGGCGATCAGCACGATGAACAGGAAGGGAATCGACAGCAGCGTGTCGACCACGCGCATCATGACCCCGTCGACGATGCCGCCGACGAGACCGGCGATCGTGCCGTACAGCGTCCCGATCGCGGTGGCGATCAGCGCGGCGAACAGCCCGATCTGCAGTGACGCCTGACCGCCCTTCATGATCCGGCCGAGCACGTCGAACCCCTGTGCGTCGGTGCCGAGCGGGAAGGCGCCGCCCGGCGGCATCAGGCTGTTGACCGGATCGACGGCGACCTGCTCGGTGACGTACAGGTACGGGCCGACGAAACAGAAGAGGAGGAGAAGGACGATGATGCCGACGCCGACTACAGCGAGCCGGTTCTGCACGAACGACCGCACGCCGAGCCGCCACGCGCTCGTGACCTGATGTTCCATTGCCGTTTCCGTCATGCGCGCTGCGTCCTCGGGTCGCTGATCGCCACGACCAGGTCGGCCAGGAGGTTCCCCAGCACGGTCAGGGTCGAGGCGACCAGGGTGTAGCCCAGCAGCACCGGGTAGTCCTGGTTGTTCAGGCTGTTGAAGAACAGCAGCCCCAGGCCCGGGTAGTTGAAGACCGACTCGACCACCAGGTTGCCGGCGAGCAGCAGCGGAATCGTCATGCCGATCAAAGTCACCAGCGGCAGGCACGCGTTGCGCAGCAGGTGACGGGTGAGAACCATGCGCATCGACAGGCCTTTCGCCCGCGCCACCCTGATGTAGTCCTGTGCGAGCTGGTCCAGCGCGGCGGAGCGCTGGTACCTGGAGTACAGCGCGACCGTGATGCCGGTCAGCGTCAGGACCGGCAGCAGCATGGCGCGCGGCTCGGTGAAGATCACGAAAGTGGAGCTCGACTGTGACGCCTGGGCCGGAAGGATGCCCAGCCCAAGCGCGAAGACCTGGATCAGCAGCATCGCGAGGAGGAAGACGGGCATCGAGTAGGCGACGAAGGTGAGCGTGGTCAGCACGTTGTCGCCGATGCTGTTGCGCCTCACCGCCTGATAGACGCCCAGCGGGACCGCTACGCAGATGGCCAGGACGAGCGCCACGCCGGCCAGCATCGCGGTCCGCCCGGCGTTCTCGCCGATCAGCGCGTTCACGCTCTGGTTCAGCTTGTAGGAGTAGCCGAGGTCACCCTGGAGAAGCTGGCCCAGGTAGCTGAAATACTGCGCCACGAGCGACCGGTCGTAGCCGTGCTCCCGGTCGAAGGCGGCCACTGCTTCCGCGCTCGCCTGGACGCCCAGGATCGCGCGGCCGGGAGACCCGGACATGCCGTGCAGCAGCATAAAAGTGATCACTGAGACGCCCAGGACCACGATGACGGACGTCACCAGCCGTCGCAGCACATACTGGGTCACGATTCCCCTCCTTCCTCTCGTTCTGTCGCCGCTACTTCAGGTACCAGTACTCCGGTGTCAGCACCGTGCTCGGTAGGCTGGCGAAGGCGTCCTGCGGGCCGGACAGCGTGTCCTTCCAGGCCCAGATGGTGTGCGCGTTCGGCAGCCAGAGCACGGGCAGGTCCGTCCGCAGGTGCTCGATCTCGGCCTGGACGGCCTTGCGGTCCCCACCGTGCACCGAGGCGCGGATCAGCTCATCGGCCTTGGTGCTGCTGTAGGCGCCCACGTTGCCCGACCCCTTGGAGTCGAACGTCCCGGTCATGGTCGGGTAGGGCGTGGTGCTGAAGCCGCCCCAGGTGGACATGGCCCACTCGCCGGCCTTCGACGGTGCCGCCGGGACGTTGTAGTTCTGGATCAGGAAGCTGAACGTCTTCGGCGCGACCGAGATCGCGATGCCCAGCTTGCGGGCCTCCGAGGCGAGCGCGGTGCTCACCGCGCTGTGCAGCTGCGGCTCGCTGCGGTAGAAGAGGTTGAGCTTGATCGCCTGACCCTGCGGGATCCCGGCGCCGCACTCCGACGGGCCGGTGCCGGGGCGCTCGCACGTCGTGGCGCCATCCGGCACCACCTTCCACCCGTGGTCTTCGAGCAGCTTGCGAGCGGCGGCCGGATCGTAGGGGTAGGGCGCGGTGGCGACGGTGTCCGACGCGTACGGCGAGGTCGCGGGCGCGGTGCCGTAGCTCTCCGCCGCGGCGCCGTTGTACATGCCCTTGCTGGCGATGTAGCCGGGCTGGTTGATCAGATGCTGCAACGCCTGCCGGACGTAGAGCTGACCGAGGATCTTGTCGACGTTGTCGGTCGTGTCCTTGAAGTTGAGCATGATGAAGTTGAAGCCCAGCCGGGGAGCGCCGTAGACGTTGTAGCCGGCGGCCTTGAGCGCCGACACCTGGCCCACGTGGGTCTGGTCCACCGTGGCCATCGTCAGGTTGCCGCTCATGAGCTGGTTGAACTTGGCGGTCTCAGAGGTGAACGGCCGGAAGTTCAGCGTCTTGATGCGGGGCTTCTGCGGACCCGAGTACGCCTCGTTGGCGGCCATCGCGTAGAAGTTCGTGGTCACGTCGAACTCGCTCAGCCGGTACGGGCCGTTCACCGTCTGCCAGAGCGGGTTCGTCGCGAAGCTCGCCGGGTCCCGCGCCGCCTTGTCGAGATAGGTGTAGATCGCTTCGGCGTTCTTCGGCGAGCTGTGGTCGAGGATCGGCCCGTCGGCGGATGCCCGCGCCCACTGCTTGGCCGGCAGCGGGATGACGTAGGTCAGCTCGTCGGCGGTGAACCACTCCGGGTTGTACGCCTCCTTCAGCTTCAGCGTCACGGTGCTCTCGGAGGTCGCGGTCGCGCTGGCGACGTTGTCCGGGAACTGGCCGGGCGTGTAGCCGCCCCAGTTCGCCGGGCTCTTCTTCAGGGCCGCCTTCAGCAGGTTGATGAAGAAGACCACGTCGCCGGCCTCGACCGGTGCACCGTCTGACCAGGTGTAGCCGGACTTCAGCTTGATGGTGACCGTCTTGTTGCCGTCGGAGAACTCGGGCGTCTCAGCGAGGCTGAGTGCCGGGTTGATCTTGGGGCTGGCGCCTTCGGGGAACCAGTAGAGGGGCCGGTACATGAGCCGCTGGAACTGGTAGGTCACGTAGGAGGAGTTGAACGCGCCGGGCACGATCGGCAGCGTGTAGTAGGGCCCGGCTCCCGGCTGCTGCGCGATGTCGACGGTGCCGCCGTCCTTGGGCGTGCCCGACTGGGCGGGCAGCTCGCCGAAGGTCTGGGCGCCGGACTTGCCGGCGGGCGACGCGCCGCCGGCCTTGGCGCCACCGGTGTCGCCGCCTCCGCCGCTGCACGCCGCGAGCGGCAGGAGGGTGGCCAGGGCCGCCGCGGCGAGCGCGCGCCGCGTGCGGCCGCTCATGACCGCCCCTTCGCGGCTCGATATCCGTCCGTGTCGTATCGATCTATGTACACGTAGCCCGCTCCTGTTGCCTGATGGGGGGAGAGCTCCACACCCCGCTTGTCGACGGCTGTCACTGTCCCCAGACCGCCGTCGCGTAGGTGTGGAAGTTGAGGCCGAGGATCTTTTCGATCCTGGTCGAGGAAAAGCCGCGCTCGTCCAGCAAGCGCGCCAGCTGCCGGAACTGGTCGACGCCGCGCAGGTCGACGACGAACGGGAAGGTGTCGCTCCGTTCCCCCGCCGCCGCCGCTCCGGCCGCGCGGCGCTCCGCCACGTGCACGGCGAGCCGGTCACGGTAGGCGTCCAGGTCGTCGATGGCGGTGATCGTCCCGTCGGTGCCGATGCCGACGTGGTCCTCGCCGCAGACGTTGACCGCGTGCACGATGTGCTCCACGACGTCAGCGGCGCTGGCATGACCGGTGGCGTTGAGGAACGGCATGAAGTAGATGCCGACGAACCCGCCCTGCGAGGCGACCAGCCGCAGCTCCTCGTCGGTCTTGTTGCGCGGCAGGTCGACCAGGGCGCGACAGCCCGTGTGGTTGATCGAGACGGGCTGCCGGGACACCCGGGCCGCCTCCAGGCAGGTCCGCTCCCCGCTGTGCGACAGGTCGACCATGACGCGGTGCTCGTTGAGCGCCTCCACGACCTCCCGGCCGAGAGGCGTCAGGCCCCGGTTCTCCGGCGCCATCGAGCCGTCGCCGATCTGGTTCGCCTGGTTGTAGGTCAGCTGGATGATCCGGACGCCCCGGTCGGCGAAGGTGGCGATCCGGTCGGCCCGGTCGTCGACCGCGGCGGCGTTCTGGAAGCCGTAGATGATGCCGATCTTGCCCTGGCGCTTGGCCTCGACGATGTCCTCGGCCGTGCGGACCAGCAGCAGATCCTCGGGGTGTTCGCGGATGATCGCGTCCCAGGTGTCGATCTCCCGCAGGGTGTGCTCGTACGGCGGGAAGTCGCCCATCGTGTAGCCCAGGGTCACGTTGATCGCGGTCACGCCCGAGGCGTGCGCCTCCGCCAGCGCGCGCGCGTCGATGGTCATCTGGTCGCTGGTCTGGACCAGGGCGCCGGCCGTGGCCTCCGACGCGCCGGCGTTCGGGTTGTCCAGCACGCCGAGCGCGTTGACGACGAGGTAATCGGCGATGTCGGCGCTCATCCTCGCGCCCCTTCCTTGTCGGTCTCCGTGGCTGTGCCGTCGTAGTCGGCCCGGTCGTGGCGCCGTCCGCGCTTGACCGTGGTGACGATGCGGCGGAGGTGGTCGATGTCCTCGTGCGGGTCGGCGGAGACGATCACGAGGTTGGCCAGCTTGCCCGCCTCGACGCTGCCCATCGTGGCTTCCTGTCCCATGGCGGCCGCTCCGGAGAGGGTGGCCGCGCGGACGACCTCCTGGGGCGGCATGCCCATCACGTGGACCAGGTGGTGGAGCTCGTCGTGCAGCGAGGGGTGCGGGTCGCCGGGCGGCGTCTCGTAGTCGGTGCCGGCGCAGATCGTGACGCCCGCCCGGCGTGCCCGGTCGATCAGCCGCCTCAGCATGTCCTGCACGACCTCGACCGCGCCGGGCGGGGCGAGCGGGATCCGGGTCACGACGCTCGCGGTGGCGTCGATGATCGTGCCCCGTCGCCGCATGTCGTCGAGCAGCGCGTCGACGGCGTCATCCGGCGCGTCCAGGAAGCGCCGGCAGGCGTCCGCGAGGTGCTCGCGCTGGCCCCGGTACGCCGGAGGCTGCACGCCGGCGAAATGGTAGGCGAGCAGATGGGCGTGCGACACCACGTCGACGCCGGCGGCCACGACCTCGCCGGGCATGGCGGGGAACACCGCGGCGTGCGCCCACACCTGCATCCCCTGCCGGTGCGCCTCGGCGGTGATCCGGGCCACGAGGGAGCCGTCGAGATCGGCGTAGACCTTGATCGCCGCCGCTCCGGTGCCGCGGGCCATCGCGACCGCCAGCGGGAGGTCGGTCTTCTCGTCGATCGCCTGCATCCACGGCACGGTGCCGGGCGTCGCGCCCTGCGACACCTGCCACGTGCGCGGATCGTCGAAGAAGCTCGGGCCGGCCATCAGCGCGGCGGAGCAGATGTCCGGGCCGGCGATCTCGCCGATCAGTGCGGCGCGCCCGAGGTCCGCCATCTGCCGCAGGTCACCGGCCATCTCGCGGATCGCGGTGACGCCGCCGTAGATCTGCCGCCGCATCAGCTTCTCCGCCTGGTCCCGGTTGGGCGGGGTGGACAGATGCTGATGGGTGTCGATCAGGCCGGGCAGGAGGAACGCCCCCGCCACATCGACCGTCTCGGCGTCGGACAGATCCGAACGGGTCAGCTCGGCATCCGGGACGACGGCCTTGATGGTCGGCCCGTCGGTCACCACCGCCATGCCGCGCCGTACCGGAGCACCGGTCCCGTCGATCAGCGACACGTCGCGGTAGACCGTCACCTGCCCCTGCGCGGCAGCCGCGAAGGGGGTGGGGGCCGGGTCGTTGCCCGCGACCGGTTGCTCGTCTCTGTCGCTCATGGCGATCTTCGGTCTCCGTTCCAGAGCCGCCAGGGGGTCCTGCGGATATTTGGCTTGTTACATACACCGTAACAACTGTTGCAACAGTAGCAACGTCTGTTATGCTCCGTCAAGCATGGAAAGATGAGCTCAGCGACCGTGGAGGGGACCTTGCCCAGACCGGCCAGCTCTGCCGTTGACAAAGCCCTGGACCTCATTGAGACCGTCGTCCGGGCCGACCGCCCGCTCCGTCTCAGCGAGCTGGCGAACCAGGCGGGAATGCACCGCGCCACCGCCTACCGGATCCTGGTCGACCTGGTTCGCCGCGGCTGGATCATGCGGAGTCAGGATCACTACCTGCCCGGGACCGTGGTGCTGCAGTTCTCCCAGGCCGCGGCGGCCAACTCGATCGTGGTCCTGAGCCGACCCGTGCTCCAAAGGCTGTCCGACCAGACGGAGATGATGGTGAACCTGCAGGTTCTTGAGCCCGAAGGCGGCCGGGTGATCGACGTCGTGCGGCCACCGCGGTTGGCGATGATCACCGACCTGCTGGGAGAGCTGCTGCCGATCCACAAGTTCGCCGGCCCCATGGCGCTGGTCTCGGCGCTGGAGGAGGCCGCCCGGGTCCCCTACCTGCGCGCCACCGAGCAGCAGGGCCACTCCCCTGAGGCCAAGGCCGAGCTGCTCAAGGAGATCGACCTGGCCCGGCGCACCGGCTTCGCGCTGGAGCGCGGGCGCAACGAGGAGGTGATCGCCTCGCTGAGCCGCGCCGTGCTCACCGGCAACGGTCAGCCGATCTGCGCGCTCACGATCGTCGGCCTCGACAGCGAATTCGACGACGCCACGCTGGCGAAACTGAAAGAACACCTCACCACCGCCACCGACGAGCTGCAACGCACTCTCAACGGCACGTCCTCCGGAGCCGACCTTGACTGACACCGCGGTGAGAGGGGTCCTGGTCCTCGACCGGGATCAGACCAGGGCGGCATTACCATCCGACGAGCTCCTCGCCGCGGTCCGCACCGCGCTCGTCTCCATCAGCCGGGGCGAGGCCTCCGCCCCACCTCGCGTCGCGGCTCGCTCGGCGCACGGGCTGCTGGGCGCGATGCCGGGCTACGTACCCCAGCTCGGGCTCGCCGCCAAGCTCGTGACTGTCTTCTCCGCCGTCACGGCGGGGGGCCACGGCGCCCACCGCGGGATCGTCGCCTACTTCGACGACGAGACCGGCCGACCCCTGGCGGTCATGGACGCCGAGACGATCACCGCCGTGCGCACCGCGGTCACCGCGACCGTGGCCATGCGGGCGCTGGCGCGGCCGGACGTCAAGCGGATCGCGGTGATCGGAACGGGGACGCAGGCACGCGCCCAGATCGCTCTCATCGCACCGATGGAGTCCACGGAGCTGCTGGTCGGCGCGCGCGACCCGCGCAACGCCGAGCACATCGTCGCGCGGCTGGGCTCGGGTTCCGTGACCAGCGTCGAGGCCGCGACCAGGCATGCGGACGTCGTCTTCTGCTGCACCTCCAGCCGGGAGCCGGTGCTGCGCCGGTCCTGGCTCGCCGACGGCGTGCACCTCAGCTCGGTCGGCGGCTCCGACGGCCCGGAGTTCGACGCCGACACCCTGCGGGCGTCGTCGCTGTTCGTGGAGTGGCCGGGCGCCGTGACCGAGCCGCCTCCGGCGGGCGCCTGGGAGCTCCAGGGCACCGACCCGGCTCAGGCGGGCCTGATCGGGGCCGTGCTCGACGGAGGGCATCCGGGTCGCCGCACGGCCGAGGAGCTGACCGTCTTCAAGTCCACCGGGCATGCCGCGCTCGACGTCGCGGCGGCGTCGGTGGCCTATCGGGTGGCCCGCGAGCGCGGGCTCGGACTCAGCGTCGACCTGTGACCGCGTCGCGGCGCCTCCTCACACGGGCGGCGCCGCGATGACCGGCCTGTTGGCCAGCGGGCTCGAAAAGATCATCGTGCTCGACGGCTTGCCGTAGGCGGCCAGCCGATCGATCAGGAACTCGAACGCCGCCATCGACGGCACGGCGATCTTGAGGATGCTGCACACGTCACCGGTGACCCGGTGGATCTCCCGGATCTCCGGCCAGGTCGGCACCTCGGGATCGCGGAGCACACAGGTCGGCCCGTAGCAGGTCAACTGCACGAAGGCGGCCACCTCCCAGCCGACCCGCGCCGGATCCACGGCGGCGTGATAGCCGGTGATCACTCCGGTCTCCTCCAGGCGCCGGATCCGCTCGGCCACGGCCGGTGGTGACAGGTGGACACGGCGGGAGAGCTCGTTGAAAGAGAGCCTCGCGTTGTCCTGGAGCTCGCGTAGGAGCTCCCAGTCCATGGTGTCCATCAGCAGGTCCTTTCACCTGAAAAGCGGTATGCCAGATATTGATACCAAACACAAAGCACTTTCGGGAAACAGCCGCTGAACTGGCATTCCGTTGTGCCATATCACCCCGCCATCATGTGTAGCCGGCGAACGGAAAGGAGTGCGGCATGCAACAGACGGGACGAGTGCGTCCGACCTCAGCCCACGAACGGGCCGAGCGGGCCCAGGCGGGGGGCGGGATGCCGACCCTCGACTTCGAGCAGGAGACCCCCTACGACACCTATGTCCGGACTGAAACCCTTCTCGACCTGCAGCGGCCGCTGAGCGACGCCCCGGGCGAGATGTCCTTCCTGGTGATCACGCAGGTGATGGAGCTCTACTTCAAGCTCATCGCCTACGAGCTGCTCGCCGCTCAGGAGTCGCTGCGCGCCGACCGGGTGCGGGACGCGACCGGGGCACTGCGCCGTACGGCCCTGCACCTGGAAGGACTGAACGGCAGTTGGCGCGGCCTGAGCTGGATGACGCCGTCGGACTTCAACAGGTTCCGTGACCAGCTCGGCGAGGCTTCGGGGCTGCAGTCGGGCATGTACCGGCTGGTGGAGTTCCGGCTGGGGCTGAAGAGCGAGGCTCTGCTCCGGCCGTTCAGGCGCAGCCCGAACGGTGACGGCCTGCGCCGCGCGTTCGCCGAGCCCAGCGTCTGGGACGACGCCATCGCGCTGCTCGCCCGGCACGGCCACGATCTGCCGGACGAAGTGCTCGGCCGCGACCACAGGGCCGAGTACGAGCCGCACGACGCGGTCGAGCACGCCTGGGTGGAGGTCTACCGCGACGACTCGGCGGGCAACGACCTGAGATCGCTCGGCGACGCGCTGACCGAGGTCGCCGAGCGGTTCGGCGACTGGCGCTACCAGCACGTGGCCGCGGTGCGCAGGGCGATGGGGGCCAAGCCGGGCAGCGGCGGCTCCAACGGTCTGGCCTGGCTCGAACGCAGCATGACGAGAGTGGTCTTTCCAGAGCTCTGGTCGGCCCGTACACACATGTGAGGAAGCACCATGTCTGAAGACGACGCGCGGCGGCGGGACGCCGAAGATCCTGGATACCGGGACTTGTTCCTGGTCCCGCCGGCCCAAGGCGGGAAATATCAGGAGTCTGCCTATTTTGCAGGTAACTCGCTCGGCCTGCAGCCCAGGGCCGTCCGGGACAACCTGCTGATCGACCTGGACAACTGGGCCGCGCTCGGGGTCGAGGGACACCACGAGGGAGACCGCCCCTGGGTGAGCTACCCCGAACAGCTCATCGAGCCCGCCGCCCGGCTGGTCGGCGCGCTGCCCGAGGAGACGGTCATCATGAACACGCTGACCGTCAACCTGCATCTGCTGATGGTCTCCTTCTACCGGCCACGCGGCGAACGCGTCCGCATCCTCGTCGAGGAGTCCGCGTTCCCCTCCGACAGCTACGCCGTCCGCAGCCAGGCGCGCTTCCACGGCCTCGACCCGGACAGCGAGGTGATCAGGACGACGGACCCGCTCGGCTACCTCGCCGCGGAAGGCGACAAGGTCGCGCTGGTCCTGCTCGGCGGGGTCAACTACCTGACCGGCGAGCTGCTGGACATCCCGGAGATCACCCGGGCGGCGCACGCCGCGGGCGCGATCGTCGGCTGGGATCTCGCACACGCCGCCGGAAACATCCCCCTGAAGCTCCACGAATGGGGGCCGGACTTCGCGGCCTGGTGCTCCTACAAGTACATCAACTCCGGGCCCGGGGCCATCGGCGCCGCCTTCGTCCACCAGCGCCACCTGGACGACCCGTCGATCCAGCGCTTCGAGGGCTGGTGGGGCACCGATCCCGGGACGCGATTCCGCATGGATCCCGTCTCCACGCCGCCCGCGAACGCCGGCGCCTGGCAGATCTCCACCCCGCCCATCTACGCCATGAGCGCGATCCGCACCTCTCTCGAACTCTTCGACAAGATCGGCATGCCCGAGCTGCGCGCCCGTAGCCTCCGCCTGACCGCCTACCTGGAGAGCCTGCTCGACGGCCGCACCGTGATCACCCCGACCGACCCGGAGCGCCGCGGCTGCCAGCTGTCCCTGCGCGTGCCCGACGCGGACGGCCTGTCCAAGAGGTTGAGCCAGGGACACGGCGTGATCGCCGATTCCCGCAATCCCGACATCCTGCGGCTGGCCCCGACGCCGCTCTACTCGACGTACCACGACTGCTGGCGCGCCGCCGAAGCCATCGGCCAGGAGATCTGAGCGCTGCGGGTGCACGGCCTCGGCCGTGCCGGATCAGGCCGGCTTGTCGATGAGGATGCTCCAGCCGTGCGCCGGGACCACGGCCGGGTCGCCGCCATGGGCGCCGTGGCCGGCGGTGCCGGTCTCGGCGAGGACCGCGCGGCTGAGGTCGATCGGGAACCGGTGCGGCTGGCCGTCCAGGTTGAGCAGGGTGATCACAGCGCTGTCGCCGTCCTCGGTGCGCAGCGCGGCCGTACGGTTGGCGAGGTGGTGCACGCTGGTGCGTGCCCGCGCCAGCCACGGGTGCCGCCTGCGCAGGCCGATCAGCCGCCGGTGCAGCTCGAACGTCTCCCGGGCACTGCCGGGCAGGTCGCCGGAAGCGGTGCGGACGGACGGATCGGCGGGGAAGGCCGGGCGGATGGCGTCGTCGCCGCCCTCGCGCTCCTCCTTCACCCCCCGCATGGCCAGCTCGTCGCCGTAGTAGACGCTCGGCACGCCGCCGACGGTGAACAGCACGGCCAGGGCGTGGCCGAGGTGCCGCTCGTCGTTCAGGCGGGTGGCGATCCTGGTGACGTCGTGGTTGCCGGCGAAGGTGAGGGGCGCGAACGCGGCGAGCATGTCGCTGTGCCGGTCGAGGGCGTGGGCCAGCTCGAACAGGTTGCGGTCGTTGAGCGAGCTCCAGAGCGCCTTCCACAGCTCGTACTGGGTGACGGAGTCCAGTCCGGACTCGGCGACGTAGGCCGCGTAGTCGCCGTGGATCACCTCGCCGACGAACCACGCCTCGGGGTGGCGGGCGCGCACCTGGGGCAGCACCGCGTTCCAGAACCGGGCCGGGACGGCGTAGGCCGCGTCCAGCCGCCAGCCGGCCGCGCCGCGGTCGAGCCAGTGGGCGAGCACGGCGGCGACGTACTCCCGGACGGCCTGCTGCCCGTGGTCGAGGGCCACCAGGTGGTGGTGTCCCTCGAAGGTGTCGAAGTCGGCCGCGCCGGCTCTTCTCCTGAGCCAGCCGGAGTCGCCGGCGAAGGAGCGGCCGACATGGTTGAACACTCCGTCCAGCATGATCTCCAGGCCGCGTTCGCGCGCCGCGCCGACGAGGCGGTCGAAGTCGGCGTCGTCGCCGAGCCGCCGGTCGATGGCGAAGTGATCCACGGTGTCGTAGCCGTGGGTCTCGGAGGCGAAGATCGGGCCGAGCATCAGGCCGGTGCAGCCCAGTTCGGCCACGTGGTCCAGCCACGGCTCCAGCCTCCGCAGCCGGTGCTCGACCGGCCCGCCGGGAGACGCGGTCGCGGGCGCACCGGTGAAGCCGAGTGGGTAGACGCTCCACCAGATCGCCTGGTCACCGTGCGCCAGCACGCACACCTCCCCCTTCGAGCTTCCCGGCTGCTGATCGTATCGGCGCGCCGATCCCCTGACATGAGCTCACGGCTCTCGGCCGGAGCTAGCCGACGATGAGCCCGGCGTCGGCGAGGACAGCCATGAACATGCCGCCACACAGAAGGGCGACGGGCCACACCTTCTGGGTGAGCGCGAGCAGCACGCCTGCGAGGAGCACCACGAGGGTGACGATGAGGAGGACGTCCATAGTGGATGTTCCTGCCCGTGAATGCGGTCTCTAGCGCCTGACCTCGCCCAAAGGTGCGCTCAGTGCCTTCAGCGCGTCGATCGGCCAGACCAGCCACGTCTCCGGCACCTCGGCCCGATCCATCGCCGGGCCGAGCTCGCCTCCATCCCGGACAGGTCCGCGCCGTGACCGGGCGACGCCACAAGGGCCTCGGGCATCAGTCCGGGATCCGCTGTCAGTTCTCCGGCGCCTGGAACCAGACCTTGAGCGTGTCGGCCACCTTCCCGGAGACCGGGTCGTCGGGGAGGTAGATGCGTAGCTGCCCACGGCCGCCCAGGTTCCCGAGCTCGCTCGACACCGCTCGCATGTGGCCGTCCTCCGACACGTGGATCGCCGAGTCGGCGGCGATCACCACGTGCCCGGTGTGCCGGGCGACGCTCAGCGGATGCCGGCCGGTGCCGACGTGGCAGTTGGCCAGGAGGATGACGTCGCGCGGCGACAGCCCCTCACTGTGCAGCAGCAGCGCGGCGACCTGCTTGCCGTCCAGGGTCCGGTCGCCGATCTGGTTGCCGAGCTCCGAGCCGTGCCCGTCGACGTAGAAGGCGCCGTCGATGGGCACCACGTTTTCGGCCGAGGTGGCGATGCCTCTGTCGTGCGGGTCGTCGAGGTCGCGCAGCCAGACGCCGGCGGGTGTCGGCTCGACGTGCTCCTTGAGGTGGTGGCGCAGGTCCGGGGTGAGCGGGGGTTTCATCCGCGGCACCGGGATCGCGATCGAGTCGGTGCTGCGGCCGTCGGGCACCTGCACGGCCAGCAGATGCCGCTCGCCCTGCGATTCCTGCACGGCCAGCACCTTCAGCCGGACCCCGGTGCGGAAGACGGTGTGGGCGGGCTTGCCCGACAGGTCCGTGACGTCGGTGTACTCGCTCGCCCTGATGGTCAGCCGCACGCTGTCGGGCAGGTCGCCCAGGAAGGCCGGGTTGTCGACGCCCTCCAGCAGCCCGTGGAAGACGACCTCGCTGTCGGGCCGGACGCCGCGCGGCAGCCAGTCGGCGGGCACGCGCGCCGAGACGTGACCCGCCGAGGTGGGCCGGCCGGCGAGCTCGGCGTCGGCCCTGTCGAGCATCGTCTCGGCGGCGGGAACGAGCGCCGCGTCGTCGGAGCGCCCGACGGCCAGCTCGTTGACCTGACGCAGGTTGGAGCCCTCCAGGAGGTTCGGCAGCGCGGGCACGCGGGGGTCCGGCGGTCGCCACGGCGTGTCCCGGAAGTCGGGCGTCAGCGGGGAGCGGTCATGCAGCGGGCCCAGGTCGAGCGGGGCGTGCGGATCGGTGCGGCTGATCACCCTCAGGTGCTCCTCGTAGCGGGCGGACAGGCCGTGCCGTTCGAACTCCGGCCGCAGCGCCTCGTACCGGGCGCGCAGCGCGGCGCTGTCGGACTCGGTGAGCAGTGCCCTGCCGTGCACGAGGCGCTCCAGGCGCGGGTTCTCCGAGGCCAGCGCCGTGGACCGGTCGGCGCGGGTGAGCGAGGCGTGCAGCGCCCGCCTGTCCAGCTCCGGCCGGAGCGTGTGGGGCACGGCGCGCTCCTGGTCGGTCATGTGCCAGGGGCCGATGCGGTGCTCGTAGACGACGGTGGGCGCGGCCCGGTAGATGCCAGGGACGCCGTCCCTGATGCCGTGCGCGGCGTGGGCGCGCGCCTCGAACTCGTCGGCCTTGACGATGCCGTCGAACTCGTGGCGGATGGCCCGCGTGCCGTCGTTGAAGGTCACCACTTCCGTCCTGTCCGAGATCAGCGGCACCAGCTCGGTCTGGCGGACGCCGCTGTCCAGCGCGGCGCGCAGATGGTCGCTGCCGTGTGCCTGGTAGACGGTGCCGTCGGCCGTCCGGTGGACCGCGGGGCCGTCCAGTCCGAGGGCGCGCCTGGTCAGCTCGGCCTCCAGCGCGCGGTCGCCTGCCCTGCCGGTCAGCTCCAGCGCCTGCGAGCGGTCGCCGAAGGTGACGACGCGGCCGAGGTCGGACTCGCGGGTGGCCACGATGTCGTCCAGGTTGTAGGCGAGCCGCTGGGCGGGATCCATGAGAGGGCGGCCCGCGCCGGGCGGGGCGGAGTCCCTGAGCTGGGCGGCGATCTCGGCGACTTCCCTGCCCCGGGCGTCGAGCCGCTCCGGGGAGATCTCCGGTGGCGCTGCGACGGAGTCGGCCTTCAGCGCGGACTGGGTGCTGACGGCGTTGGCGGTGATCTGGCGCATGGAGTCGGTCATCCGCAGGTGCATGTCCGTCAGCCCCGCGGCGGCGAAGTCCTGCCGCATGGTGCGCAGCGTGCGCTGGAGGCTGATGGCGTCGGTCGGCGAGAGCGGGTTGGGCGCCCATCCCTCCTGGCCGGAGCCCAGATCGCGGATGAACAGGCCGCTCATCCGCCTTGCCGCGGCGGGGTCCGGCATGAGGGGGGCCTCACCCGCCAGCGCGGCCAGCAGCACCGGCTCGTCCCGCACCAGAGCGCCGAGCAGGCCGGTGAGCACGCCGTCGGTGCTCGCCACGGTGTCGTTCCACGCTCCGCCGCTCCAGCTCATCTGGCCGGGATCGCCGTACACCCAGTCGACGAGCAGCCGCGACTGGCCGACCGGGTGCGTGGAGGGCATGTTCAGCCCGAGCTCCTGTCCGAGCTGGGCGAGCAGCATCTTGGCGTCCCTGGCCTGCCGGGAGGGCAGGTCGGCGAGCATGGCGTGCGACCCGTCGGTGAGCGTGACCCGGGCGCTGTCGAGCCCGGCAGGCTCCCAGGCGCCGACCGTGCCCTTGGCCGCCACCTGGCCGAACTCGTACTGCGGCCGCGGCGGGTCACCGGCGGGCCGTTCCTGGCCCCAGTTGATCAGGCTCTCGATCGAGCCCGGCTCCGGCCCGCGCGCGCCGGCCGGCGGCGGCTCCGGGTCGCGGCCCGGCCCGTCGACGAGGTCCCTGACCCGGTCCCAGACGTGTCCGGGTACGGGATCGTCCGGCAGGAAGATGCGGTAGCGCCCGCGCTCGTGGAGGGTGCTGATCAGGTCGGCGTCGGGTACGCGGGACGGGATGCGGTCGTGGGCCTCGGTGATGGCCAGCAGCGAGTCGGGGGCGATCACGACGTGGCCGGTCCGCTTTGCGAGGGCCTCGGCCAGCGGCGCGGGACCGGCGCCCACCTCGCAGTTGCCCAGGAAGATCACGTCGTCGGGGCGCAGCCGGGGCTCGTTGAGCAGCAGCGCGGCCAGCCCCTCGCTGCCGAGCCGGGCACCGCCGATGTACAGGGCCTTGGGATCGCCGTGGGCGTCGACGTAGAAGGCGCCGTCGATCGGCAGCATCTCGGGCGCGCTGTCGGCGAACTCCATGTCCGCCTCGTGGGTGGGATCGCGGTACCAGACGCCCGCGGGCGTGTCCTGCCGGTGCTGGGTGGCGTGCCGGAGCAGCTCTCCGGTCAGCTCGGGCCGCACGCGGGGCGCGGCCGCTCCCCGCTCGGGCAGGGTGAACGCCCCGTGTTCGACCAGGTAGTAGTGCTTGGCTCCGTAGGAGGTGGTCTCGACTGCCAGCACCGTGAACCTGCTGTCGGGGCCGAACAGCGCATGGTGGGGGCGTCCCGAGATGTCGCCGACGAAGCCGTGGCCGCGCCCGAGGATCGTCAGCTGGGCGCTGTGCGGCATGTCCGGCAGGTGGGTGGGTTCGGTGACCCCCTCCAGCAGCCCGCGGAAGGTCACGGTCGAGCCGGGGAGCATGTCCGAGGGCAACCGGTCGATCGGAACGCGGGCGTGTACGCTCTCCTGCCGGTGCAGGCCGGCGGCCAGGTGCTGGTCGGCGAGCTGGGCGTACGCCTCGGCACGCGCCACGTCGGCGGGGTCGGCCCACCTGTCGGCCAGGGTCTCGTTGAGCCGGCGCAGCCCGTCGCCGTCGAGCACGTCGGCCACCGCCCGCCTGGCGTCGGCCGGGTCGGGGTCGCGCTGGAGCCAGCGGGGCTCGGGCGCCTGGTGTACGGGCGAGGCGGCGGGGTCGGCGGCGCCGAGCAGCGGCGTGGCTCCCCTGGCGTGCTCGGCCAGCAGGTCGTAGCGCTGCATGAGGCCGTCATGCCAGTCCGCCCGGCCGAGCCGCTCGAACTCGGGCCGCAGCGCCGCCAGCGCGTCCCTGCGCGCGGCGAAGTCGGCGGGGGCCAGCAGGTTGTCACCCACGGTGAAGTGACCGAGCGTCCCGTCCGGTCGCGGGTGCGCCCACAGCAGTTCCGAGGTGATGTCGGCCGCCCATACCTCGGTCAGCCGGTCGGGCACCGCGTACAGGTGCCGGCCCGCGCCGTCGGGGACCACGGCGTGCGGGGCGAAGGTCTCGGCCTGGGTCAGCACGTAGTGCAGGGCCCGCTGCGCCCGCTGGGCGTCGCTCTGGTGGCGGACCATCGACTGCAGGTCGGCGAAGTCGGTCCGCAGCAGCCCTGTCTCGTACACGACGGTCTCGCTCGCGCGATACACCGAGCCCTCGTTGGCGGCGCGGAACGGCGGCAGCGCGCTCGACTCGTGCAGGTCGGCGTCGGCGGCGTAGACGTACTCGGCGCGTATGGCCCTGGTCCCGTCGTTGAACGTCACCACTTCGCGCATCTCGTCGCCGAAGGAGTAGACGTCGGTGCGCCTGATGCCGGTGGCCGCGCTCCGGGCCAGTTCGGCGCTGCCGTGGCTCTGGTAGACGGACTCGCCTGCCCGGTGCGTGGGAGGCGCGTCCATGCCGAGCGCCCGCGCGACCAGGGCGGCGGCCTCCGCTCTGTCGGCGGCCTCGCCGGTGAAGCGCACCGCCGTGACGCCGTCGGTGAAGGTGACGACCTCGGCACGCAGGTCTTCGACCTCCAGCGTCCGCGAGTGGCGCACGCCGCCGGCGACGCTCTCGTGCAGGCCGCCTGGCGGGCGGGGCTCGAAGCGGTGCCACTGGCCCTCCAGCGGGCCGCGATAACCCTGGGCGCTGCCGTACGGCATGCCGTTGTCGGCGGCGACCACCGCGCGGCCGGTCCGGTCGGCGAGGTCCTGCAGCAGCAGCGCGTCGTGGCGGGCGTGCGGCCCGAACAGCCGTAACGCGGCGTCCGGCTGCGCCGCCAGCCGCCGGTCCTCGCCCAGCACGGCGGCCAGGTCGGCGGCGCTGATGTGGACGTCGCGGCCCGGTACCAGGTGCACGCCGGGCGGCACGTCGGCGGGCGGCCTGCTGAAACCGCCGACGGAGAAGCCGTCGGAGGTCGCGCGGATGCCGACGTCGAAGTGGCCGGGCAGCGGCTGGCGGCGGCGCATGTCCCCGGTGACGCTCATGTCCGTGCTCTCCTGGTTGCGGAACCAGAGCCCGGACGAGGTCTCCTCTCTGAACTGCCGGACCATGAAGTCCTGCCGCGCGGTGAGCGGCTGGGCCTGTCTCGGCGCGTGATCCTGGCTCGCGTGCGGCTGAGGCTCGTGCTGGGCGAGTGTCGTGCGCACCTCGGCCTCCGGCACGGCACGCGCGGCCGGGTCGTGGTCCGGCGTAACGCGAGCGGCCGCGCCGGGGTCCGGTACGGGACGCGCAGCCGCCGGATCGGGGGCCGGGTCCGGGTGGCGGAACGTGGCCTGGCCGGTGACGTCCCGGCGGTCCCCGGAGAGCGCCGGATCTCCGGACCGCGCGCCGCCCGACGGCCCCGCGTCGTCACCCCCGTGCGTCCCGGCCGCGAGCGTCCCGTCGCCGTTGGGCCGGCCGGCGTGCGGGTTCCAGCTCGCCCAGTGCGCGTCCGCGGCGCCGATGGCCCCCGAGGAGACGCCCTTCAACAGCCGCATCAGGTCGAACGGCTGGTCGTCGAAGGCCTGGATGGTCGCGTCGGTCAGGCCGCCCGCCACCCCGGAGGCCAGCATGAGGTCCAGCAGCCGGCGCGGCGGCATCAGCCAGGTCGCGCCTGTCAGGAACACGCCGTTGAGCGCGCCGGTGCCCGCCGACGTCAGCACCTGGTGCCAGTCGATCGCGTCGCGCCGGTTCTGGGTGGCCTGCACGTACAGGTCCATCCCGCCCATCAGCCCGCCGAACAGCGCGATGTTGAACAGCAGCCGCTTGGCCACCTGCACCACGATTTCCCGGGCGAAACGGGCGCGCAGCCCCGCCGCCGCTATGCCCGCGCCCGCCGTGGCCGGATTGGCGAGGAACGGCAGCAGCGTGGCCAGCTGGAAGACCAGCAGCGCGATCGACAGCTTGATCATCCGCTTGGTGTACTGGACCTGCACGCCGAGGTCGTTCAGCGCGATCGCCATCGCCGCCAGGCGGGCCAGCACCTCCGCCTGGCGCTCTCCGACGCGGGCCGAGGCGTTCGTGACGAAGGCCCTGAACGCCTCGCCGTCCCAGGCGTCTCCGGCAGGAGGGGTGACGCCGGTGCCGTCGGCGACCCGGTAGGCGGCGTCGGCCAGCGCGTCGGCCAGCGCGAACAGCTTGGCCTCGTCGGCCTGGGGCCAGTCCATGCCGACCACCCAGCCGATCCACGGCCGAACCCAGCCCGGTACCCCGTCGAGCCACACCGCTTGTCAGCCGCCGGGGCGCTCTGCCGCCTGGTAGTTCGCGGCGGTGACGTGCAGGTCGGCTCCGACCCCTTCGAGCTCGTCGATGTAGGCGCCGAAGG
The DNA here is from genome assembly GCF_037044575.1 of Nonomuraea sp. LPB2021202275-12-8. Lineage (NCBI taxonomy): Bacteria > Bacillati > Actinomycetota > Actinomycetes > Streptosporangiales > Streptosporangiaceae > Nonomuraea > Nonomuraea sp. LPB2021202275-12-8. The sequence continues at coordinate 112,273 of NZ_JBAHWD010000006.1, forward strand.
CGTCGATCACACCGTCGCGCATGACGGGGTACCTCTTCTCCATCTCGGCGCCGTACTGGTCGTCACCCATCGGCCGCCCGGCCACCGCGAACAGCTCGCCCACGTCGTGCAGCACCTCGCGGATGCGCTCGGCTTCCGCCGCCGAGTCCAGCCCGGACTGCCTGATTCTCCTGGGCATCGCGGCGTAGCCACCGCCCGTCATGCCCCTACACCATCACAAATCACACCAGCATCGTACAACTCATGCCTAATCTCGACTTTGCTCACGAGCGGCCCGCCGGAGCTCGTCGAGGATCTCGAACTCCTCGGCCGTCAGGTCGCCCGCCACCTCCAGCGTGCCGTCGGAGGTGTGCATGGTGATCGGCTCGGGCCGCTCGTCCCGCTCCGGGAGGACCTCGAAGAGCGGAGGCCGCCGGTCGTCAGCGCTCATGCTCCGAACCTACTCCTCCGGCCAGGGCCATCAGACACTGCGAGGATCTAGCCTGAGCGCGTGGACACGGAACTGACCCTTCTGCCGCAGGTGGCCTACCGGGGCAGGGAGATCTCCGGCCCTCGTGTCCACGGCCTTCTCGCGCTCCTCGCCGGCGAGCTGCGTACGGGCTGCGGCACCGCCGGGCCGGCCGAGCTCGACGGTCATCTGCCCTGAAGCCCCTCGACCAGCTCACGCACGGCCTCGACCACGGCGTCGGCGGCATCGACGTGGATCCAGCTGTGCGAGGTGTCGGCGGCCGTCTCATGCCGTTTCATGCCAGGGAGCCAGTGGGCGGGGGCCGCTCCCTACCCGGCTTTACTGATGATTTGACCGCTTCTCGCGCGGCCCACGGCCTGCCCCGGCGACGCGCTGCCTATCGTGAGCATCTGCGACGGGAATGAGGAGGCTCGATGCCCAACGATGTGGCCGCGCTGAAGCGGCGCATGGGACGCGTAGGGGTCTGGAACAGCACGCTGAGCGGGGAGTCGGCTTCGTTCGAGCGGGAGGCCGCCGCCGAAGTGGAGAGTCTGGGCTTCGGGACGCTGTGGATCGGTGAAAGCCCGACGGGCAAGGAGGCGCTGGTCCATGCGTCGATCCTGTTGGGCGCGACGCGGCGGATGGCGGTCGCCACCGGGATCGCCAACATCTGGGCCCGCGACGCCACCGCCGCCGCGAACGGCGCGAACGCCCTCGAGGAGGCGTTCGACGGCCGGTTCGTGCTCGGCCTGGGCGTGAGTCACGCGCCGGCGGTGGAGATGAGAGGCCACGACTACCGCAGGCCGGTGTCGGCGATGCGGGACTATCTCGACGCCATGGACGCGACGGAGTACGGAGGCCCGCTGTCGGAGCCGGCTCCGCGCCTGCTGGCCGCGCTCCGCCCCAAGATGCTGGAGCTCGCCGCGCAGCGCAGCTACGGCGCGCATCCGTATTTCGTCACCCCCGAGCACACGGCACGCGCCCGGGCGATCCTCGGCCCCGATCCGATGCTCGCGCCGGAACAGACGGTTGTGCTCGACACCGATCCGGAGCGGGCGCGGCAGACCGCCCGCCGGTTCATGTCGCTCTACCTCTCCCTGCCGAACTACGTGAACAACCTGCGTGACCTGGGCTGGGAGGACAAGGACTTCGCCGACGGCGGCAGCGACGCGCTGGTGGACGCCATCGTGGCGTGGGGTGACCCGGAGACGATCATCGAGCGGGTACGGGCGCACCTCGACGCGGGTGCGGACCACGTCTGCATCCAGCCGCTCGCCGGCTCCGCCCGCGAGACGCTGGAGCACCTGCGCATCCTGGCCCACAGCGACGTGGTCTCCAGCTGACCCCACCTCAAGGGCGCGACGACGACCGGGTGCCTCGCAGCTGAGCCATCCCTCGGACGAGGAGCAGGCATGGCGGTATCGCGAGCACCAGCCCCGCCGCGCCCAGAAGGACGACGTCATCGCCCAGCAGGTTCGTCAGCGGCCCGGTCAGCGCCTGGCCGAAAGGCATGAGACCGAAGGTGCTGAGCCACGCGAGAGAGGTGATCCGCCCGATCAAATGGTCGGGCACCTCCCGGTACATCGCGACGTCCCAGAGGAGGGCGTACGTCTCGACACCGAAACCGGCCACGAGATAGCAGCAGAAGAGCACCCAGATCGAGGGCGCGTAGAGGAGTGCCAGCGGGACCAGGGCGTAAAGGGACATCGACCACATGGCCACCGTCCCCGGCCGCCTCGGCTGCCATGCCATCATCACGATGCTGCTGATCAGACCGCCCGCGCCGTAGAACGCGAGTGCCGTGCCGTACGCCGCGTAGGAGCCGAACGTGTCCCGGCTCAGCACCGGCAGGAGCACCTGGCTGGGGGCGATCACGAACATCAGGCTGATGGGGGAGAAGAGGAGAAGTGCCGTCAGCCACGGCCGGCGCCCCGCTTCGGCGAAGCCCATCACCGCCTCGGCCGCCAGCGAACGGCGTCTCACCGGAGTCCACGGTGGTTCCCCCACACGCCGGAACGCGGCCGCACCGCCCGCGAACACGATTCCCGCCAGCACGAAGGGGAGAACGTCGCCGCCGCTCGCCAGCAGCGTGCCGATCACCGGGCCGGCGATGACGCCCACCCGCGTGCAGATGTTGACCAGAGCTCTGCCGGACACGCGCTGGTCTTCCATCAGCGTGCCGGCCAGCATGGCGTTGAAGGCGGGCCGGATGAACGACTCCGCCGCTCCGACCGCGAAGAGAGCAACGGCCAGCAGCCAGACGGAAGGGTGGTGCACGAGGACGAAGACCGGGACGATCGCCGCGACGGCGTCGACGGCGAGCATGGTGGTCAATATCCGCCGGCGTGGTAACCGGTCGGACCAGACGCCCCCCACCAGGAGAAGGCCTAAGGACGCGACGCCCTTCGCGGCGAGCACGAATCCGACCGCGGACGCGTCGCCCCCGGTGTTGAGCACCGAGACGGTGACCGCGACCACGAGGATCTGCTCGCCCAGCACGAAGCCGATCTGCGCCAGCGCGAGCAACCGGAAGCCGGGATTCCGAAGGGCCGCCAGCTCGAATTTCGACGGTATCGACCGGACGGTACCAGCCGTGGCCAAGGGGCGAGACACCGGCCTCTCGGCCGCCTTCAGTCGGTGTCGGGGATCGCGGAGGCCGACCAGGCCGCCGCCGCCAAGCTCGCTCCGGTCACCACCAGCACACCCGAGGCACCGCCCACCACGGCCGCGACACCGGAGATCGCCGGGATCACGGTCTGGGCGAGCCGGTTGCCCGCTATCCGGAGCGACAAAACGGTGCCGCGGGTGCCGGAGGGGGCCAGCTGGGTGACCCAGCCCATCGTTATCGGCTGGCAGACCCCCGCCGCGAATCCGTACACCGCGGTGAGGCCGATGAGGACGGCGACGGCGACCGGGAGCGTCAGGCCGCAGAGCGCGAGCGCCGACACCGCGCATGCCGCCACGGTGAGACGTCTGCGGCCGAGGGTCCGTACCAGGAAGGCCAGGTTGATGCGGGACAGCATCTGCGTCAGGGTTCGTGCGGCGAGCATCGCCGTCACCCAGGCGGGAGCGATTCCGCGCTCGTGCGCGAGAGCGGGCAGGTAAGCGAGCGTCACGTCGATCGACGCGAGGATCAGCCCGCTGACCAGCAACGCCCGGTACATCCCCGGGATGGCGAGCAGCCGGCGCGCCGGCCACCGGTCGCCGGGCGCCTGCGCGGCGCGGTGGTGGGTGCCGAACCCGAAGGAGGCCGCCAGGGTGACCAGACTCGCCAGCCCGCACGCGGCGGCGATCGGCTCCAGAGGCGGCGAGTTGGTGCCAGGCGCCGGTGGCAGCAGCAGGAGCAGCGGGCCCACGCCCTGTCCCAGCGACGTGACGAAGGTGTAGACGCCGAAGACGGAGTCGGTCCGCCGGTGGCCGGCCCGGCCGGCCACCGCCGACTGCTCGGCGACCATCGAGAAGATGATGCCGATGCCGAGCAGTGCCGTGGCGGTGATCAGCAGCGCGAGGTGCGAGGAGCCGAAGTACGCCGCCACCGAGGCAGCGGTCAGCGCGACCCCGCCGATCACCATGCTGGGCCGCTCCCCCAGGCGGTCGACCAGACGGCCCGTCGCCAGCGCCAGGACCAGCGGGGGGACGGCGAACATCGCCGCGAGCACGGCGAGCCACGCCGATCCGTAGCCCAGCTCCAGCACCGCGTACGACAACGACGGCCGGATTCCGTAGCTGATGACCTGGACCAGGATCGCGTGGACCACCAGGAGAGGCCAGAAGAGCCTGCGGCCTCGCTCGCCGGTCATCGCGGAAAGGCGATGCCGTCGACGAGTTTGCGCGCGGTGCGCACCACGCCGGTCCGGGTCACGGCCGGCCCGTCGAGTTCGACTTCGACGTCGAGGAAGCCCGTCGGATGCTCCACCCGGCCGCGGGAGTCGTCCGAGGCGAGCGGGGGCAGATGCGCCGCGCGCACGGCATCGTGTTCACCACCCAACGGATCATCGACAAGCAGCCGCCGACCTCATGCGGACCGGGATACCCGAAGACGTCGGCTTCACCCGGACGTACTCCGACTTCAACTGGGCGGATCGCGCCGTTCAGGCCGCGGATCGACGACGGCTCAGTGGTCGTCGACCTCGACGACCTCGACGACCACGCGTCCCGCAGGGTCGCGCGGGCGGCGGGGACCGGAGCCTTCGGCATGCGTGCCCGCTCCACGCGGGCGAAGGCCACCGACAGCAGGCGGGCCACGCCCGCTCCCCCGCTGAGCTCGCGGGCGACGTCCGCGCGGGCCACCACCATGCCCGCGGTGCCGTCTCCAGGATGGGTCTGGGAGCCGTAGGTAGCGGCGCCCACCCGCACCGGTGCGGGGAAGCGGACCTTGTTCAGCCCGTAGTTCACCGCCATCCCGATGCCCTCGATCTCCAGCAGCTGCCCGAAGAGCGGGATGATCAGATAGCCGTGCGCGATCGCCCCCTTGAACGGGCCGTCGGCGGCCGAACTCGGTCACCGCGCGATCCACCAGGCGCTCGGCCGCCTCGGTGTCATATGGCAGTCGCATGCCGATCGTCAATGAGGTGTCTAGTTAGCGGAGGCGGCCGGCCGTTCAACTCGCGGCCAGGATCGTGCTGGTGCGGTGATGCGCGACCAGCTCGGCCAGCTCGGGTTCGAACTCCGCGACGATCTGCTTGACACGGATCTCGGCCAGCGGGCCCAGCGTGTCGTAGATCTCGACGAACACGTCCCGCGCCTCGGCGCGCGGCCAGTCGGCCGGCAGCAGCTCGACCGGCAGGTCGGGGTCGAAGTTGGGGAAGGTCCGCCAGGTGTCCATGATCCCGGTGCGCGCCACCAGCGCCTCCGAGGCGCCCACCGCCCCCTCGCGGACCCGCACCAGCAGTGGCGCGTACTGGGCGACGAACTCGTCGTAGTAACGGCGGAGCTGGTCGAAGTCCCACGCCTCCTGCAGGGCGCGCATGCCCGGGATGTCGAGGGCCCTGGCGCGCAGGATCGTGGCCGTGGGCACCTCCAGCTCCGCGAGCACCGCGGCCGCGCCGTCGGCGTCGGCGGTCGGGGACACCCACATCCCGTCATACAGAGGGGCGAAGCCGAGCCAGCGCAGCTTCGTGCGCAGCGCGTGACGCAGGTCCCGCTGCTCCTCCGAGACGGAGAACGCGGCCACGACCCACGTCCCGTCCCACACCCCCTGGTCCAGGCCGAAGGACATGATCCGGTGCCGCCCCTCGGAGAGCACGGCGGAGGCCCGGTCGGTCAGGCGGTAGTAGGTGCGCCGCCCGACCTTCGAGGATTCCAGCAGGTCGCGCCTGGCCAGGCGGCTGAGCGCGGCCCGCGCCGCCACCGCCGAGACGCCGAACTCCTCCGTCAGCCGCACCAGGGCCGCGGACGGCAACTGCTCGGCCCGGCGAAACCAGTAGTCGCCGAGCAGCGTCGTAATCAGGTGTTGCGGAGGTGCGCCCACCTGAAAGCGCGGGAGATCGACGTCTCCTGCCTCAGACCATTCACCGTCAGTCACATCAGGAGTATACGTATGACGCTTCCGCATACGCACGTTATCGATTCGTCGTGAACGCACGGCCGGATCCCCCTACGCGTTCGAGGCGTACTCACGACGGAGCTGTGGCTTGAGCACCTTCCCCGATGCGCTGCGCGGCAGCGTGGCGGCGAACTCGACGCTCTTGGGCACCTTGTACCTGCCGAGCCGCTCCCCCAGGTAGGCCAGCAGCGCCGCCTCGTCGGGCGTCGCGTCCGCCCTGAGCACGACGACGGCCTTGCCGACCTCGCCCACGTCTCGTGCGGCACGCCGATCACCGCGCAGTCGGCCACGTCGGGGTGCTCTCAGAGGATGTTCTCCACCTCGGCGGGATAGACGTTCCCCCCGCCAGAAATGATCATGTCCTTGATCCGGTCGACGTGGGTGAGCTCGCGGTCGGGGCCGGCGTCCTGTTGCGGCTCGGTCATCACGACTGCCTTTCCTCGGGGCTCGCGGGCTCGAAGGAGACGCGGCGGCGAGCGGGCTGCGCCATCCAAGCGATCACGTAAGATGCTAGACACTTATTTATACATGCGTCGAACATCAGACGTATATCTACAATTATTGACGTTTTCTTGATGCCGCGATCATGAAGAGGCCGGCTCTGCCCTCCATAGGGTGCATTTCGTCTTTGCACGCAGGTGAGGTGGGGGTGGCCAGGTTGGCCGGCGCGAGTCAGGCCGAGCAGGAGGGGGCGCTGCGGACGTGGCTGCTGAAGGGGTTGCAGCGTCCGGCCGCAGGCGGCGCCGGCCCCCACCACGAGGAGGCGCCGGGTCACCAGCACTCCTGGTGGCAGGTGATGTGCCTGACCGGCGTGGACTACTTCTCCACCCTGGGCTACCAGCCGGGCATCGCCGCCCTGGCCGCCGGCGCGCTCAGCCCCGTCGCCACGTTGCTGCTGGTGGCGCTGACCCTGTTCGGCGCGCTGCCGACCTACCGGGCCGTCGCGGGTGAGAGCCCGCACGGGCTCGGTTCGCTGTCGATGCTGGAGCGGCTGCTGCCCGGCTGGCGCGGCAAGCTGCTGGTGCTGTTCCTGCTCGGCTTCGTGGCGACCGCGTTCATCGTGACCATCACCCTGTCGGCGGCCGACGCCACCGCGCACATCCTGCACAATCCCTTCGTGCCGCACTCCTTGGCGAACTGGCAGGTACCGGTCACGCTGGTGCTGATCGCCGCCCTGGGCGGGGTGTTCCTCATCGGCTTCAGCGAGGCGATCTCCATCGCGGTCGTCCTGGTCGCCGTCTATCTCGTGCTCAACCTGGTCGTGGTCGGCACCGCCGTCCAGCACGTGCTCGCCGCCCCCGAGCGGGTGACCGGCTGGCAGGACGCGCTCGTCGGCGACTACTCCAGCCCGATGGCCATGGTGGCCGTCTCCCTGTACGTGATGCCGAAGCTCGCCCTGGGCCTGTCCGGCTTCGAGACAGGCGTCGCGGTGATGCCGCTGATCAAGGGCGATCCCGCCGTCCGGATCAAGGGCGCGCGCAGGCTGCTGACCACGGCCGCGCTCATCATGAGCGTCTTCCTGATCACGTCCAGCTTCGCCACCACCGTGCTCATCCCGGCCGGCGAGTTCGCCGAAGGCGGCTCGGCCAACGGGCGGGCGCTGGCCTACCTCGCCCACGAATACCTCGGCGACTGGTTCGGCACCGCCTACGACCTGTCGACCATCGCCATCCTGTGGTTCGCCGGAGCCTCCGCACTGGCCGGGCTGCTCAACATCGTGCCCCGCTATCTCCCCCGGTACGGCATGGCCCCGGACTGGTCACGCGCGGCCCGGCCGATGGTGCTGGTGTTCACCGCCATCTCCGTCCTCATCACGCTGTTCTTCGACGCGGAGGTGGAGGCCCAGGGCGGCGCCTACGCCACCGGCGTGCTCGCCCTGATCCTGTCGGCCGCCGTCGCCGTCACCCTGTCCGCCTGGAACGGCGGCCGCATCCGGGCCGCGGCCTGCTTCGGGCTGGTCGCGCTGATTTTCGCCTACGCCACCGTGGCCAACATCATCGAACGCCCCGACGGCCTGGTGATCGCGCTGCTGTTCGTGCTGGCCATCGTGGTCATCTCGCTCGCCTCCCGCGCCACCCGTTCCACCGAACTGCGCGTCACCCACATCACCCTCGACGACCAGGCCCGCCGCTTCATCAACGAGGCGGGCGAGATCTATCTGATCGCCAACGAACCGCATGCGCGCAACGCCACGGAGTACGTGGACAAGGCCCGCGAAGCCTGGGACCTGCACCGGCTGCGCACCAGCGAGGGCCTGCTGTTCTTGGAGGTCACCATCCCCGACGCCTCCGAGTTCGCCGGCGAGCTACGCGTCATCGGCGAGGAACGGCACGGCTTCCGCATCCTGCGCATGCAGAGCACCACGGTCGCCAACGCCATCGCGGCGCTCCTGCTCCACCTGCGCGACCAGACCGGCAAGACCCCGCACGTCTACTTCCACTGGGCGGCCGAGGGCAACCCCATCGGCGCGCTGCTGCGCTACCTCGTCTTCGGCGGCGGCGACATCCCGCCGCTCACCCGCGAGGTGCTGCGCCAGGCCGAGCCCGTCCCCGACCGCCGCCCTATCGTCCACGTCGGCTGACAGCTTCGGGGTTGAACCGGTAGCCCATGCCCGGCTCGGTGATCAGGTGCACCGGGTGGGCCGCGTCGCGTTCCAGCTTGCGGCGCAGCTGGGCCATGTACTGGCGCAGGTAGTGGAACTCCTTGACGTACTTGACGCCCCACACCTCCGTCAGCAGGTGGCGCTGGCTGACGAGCTTGCCGGGATTGTGGAGCAGGATCTCCAGAATGTGCCATTCGGTGGGAGTCAGGCGCACCCCGCCGGAGACCGTCTTGTCGGCCAGATCGACCACGTGGTCGCCGATGTGGAAACGCACCGGCACCGCCTCCTGCCCGGTGCGGCGGGAGACGGCGCGGATGCGGGCGAACAGCTCGTCGAGCCCGAACGGTTTGGTCACGTAGTCGTCGGCGCCCGCGTCCAGCGCCTCGACCTTGTCCTGGTTCCCCGCCCGGCCGGACAGCACGATGATCGGGACGCTGGTCCAGCCGCGCAGGCCGTGGATGACGTCGACGCCGTCGAGGTCGGGTAGGCCGAGGTCGAGGATGACCAGGTCCGGATGCCAGTCGGCGGCCTCACGCAGGGCGGCGGCGCCGTCGGCCGCGACCGCGACCTCGTACTCGCGGGCGACCAGGTTGATCCGCAGCGCCCGCAGGATCTGGGGTTCGTCGTCGACGACGAGGATGCGGGTCATGTCGGGACGCTCAGCGTGAGGATCATGGTGAGCCCACCCCCTGGTGTCTCGTCGGGAACGAGAGTCCCGCCCATCGCTTCGGCCAGTCCACGGGAGAGGGCCAGTCCGAGGCCGACGCCCGAGTGGTTGTCGCGGTCGCCGAGGCGCTGGAACGGCAGGAAGACCCGATCGCGGGCCTCACGCGGGATGCCGGGACCACGGTCGATCACGCGTATCTCCACATGGCCGGCGTGCCGGCTGGCGCCGACGAGCACTTTCTCCCCCGGCGGACTGTAACGCACCGCGTTGGACACCAGATTGACCAGCACCCGCTCCAGCAGCGCCGGGTCGGCCAGCACCTCGGGCAGGTCGACGCCGATGTCGCCTTCGACGCTTTCGCGCGACTGCCCCAGGTCGTCGATCGCGCGGGGCACGATCTCCTCCAGCGCCACCGGCTGGAGATCGACCCCGAGCACCCCGGCCTGCAGGCGGCTCATGTCGAGCAGATTGACCACCAGGCGTTCCAGCTTGGCCAGCGACTCCTCCGCGGTGTCGAGCAGCTCCGCCCGGTCCCGCTCGGTCCAGGCTATGCCGGTGTTCGCCAGGCTCTCCACGGCGGCCTTGGCCGAGGCCAGCGGGGTGCGCAGGTCATGGCTGACGGCGGCGAGCAGAGCGGTGCGCATCCTGTCGGCCTCGGCCAGCGGCTTGACCTGGTCCACCTCCTCTTCGAGGCGTTGCTGGTGCAGCGCGACCGCGGTCTCGGCGGCGAATGCCTCCAGCACGCGCCGGTCGGCGGCGTCGGTCAGCCTGCCGCGCGCGGCCAGGACGAGACGGTCGTCGATCACCACGTCGGTGTCGGAGGCTCCCGGACAGGTGGCAGGCGGGCCACCGGAGGTGGCGATGATCCGCCAGCTGCCGGGCTCGCCGAGGTCGTCTAGGCTCGGCTCGCTCTTGCGCTCCAGCAGCGTGACCGAGGTCAGCCCGAACGTCTCGCGCATCCGCGCGAGCAGCGACGGCACGGCGGCCTCGCCGCGCAGGACGTGGCCCGCCAGTGTGGACAGGAGCTCGGCTTCGGCACTGGCGCGGGCCGCCTCCCTGGTGCGGCGGGCCGCGATGTCGACGATCACGCTGACCGCCGCCGCCACCAGCACGAACACGGTCAGCGCCAGGATGTTCTCCGGGTCGGAGATGGCGAGCCGCCCGAGCGGCGGCGTGAAGAACACGTTCAGTGCCAGGCTCGCGGCGACGGCCGCGGTGAGGGCCGGCCACATGCCGCCCACCATGGCCACCCCCACGACGGTGACCAGGAACAGCAGCATCTCGCTGGACAGCGCCAGATCGCCCTTGGCCGGCAGCAGCGCCACGGTCAGCGCCGGGATGCCGGCCAGCGCCATCACCCACCCGATCAGCCGGCGGGTCCTGGTGAGCGCGGCCCGGGAGGGAGACGGGCCGACGCGCCCCTTGCTCGCCTGCGCGTGCGTGATCATGTGGACGTCGATGGAGCCGGACAGCGCGGTCGTGGTGACGCCGACGCCGCGCGAGAGGATCTGCGCCAAACGCCCCCTCCGGGAGGCGCCCAGCACGAGCTGCGTGGCGTTCACTCCCCCGGCGAAGTCGAGCAGAGCCCGCGGGATGTTGTCACCGACGACCTGGTGGTAGGTGCCGCCCAGGCTCTCCACCAGGGTGCGCAGGCGGGCCAGACCGGCCGGGTCGGCTCCGGACAGCCCGTCGGCCGTGGTCACGTGGACGGCGATCAGGTCGGCGCCCTTGTTCCTGGCCGCGATGCGGGCGGCCCGCCGTACCAGCGTGTCGCCCTCGGGGCCGCCGGTCAGGGCGACCACGACGCGCTCGCGGGCCTCCCAGGTCGTGGCGATGCCGTGGTCGGCGCGGTAGCGGTCGAGCTGGTCGTCGACCTTTCCGGCGACCCAGAGCAGCGCCAGCTCGCGCAGGGCGGTGAGGTTGCCGACCCGGAAGTAGTTCGACAGCGCCGCGTCCACCTTCTCCGGGGCATAGACGTTGCCGTGCGCCAGCCTGCGGCGCAGCGCCTCCGGCGCCATGTCGACCAGCTCGACCTGGTCCGCCCGCCGCACCACCTCGTCAGGCAGCGTCTCCCGCTGCGGCACGCCGGTGATCTCCAGGACGATGTCGTTGACGGACTCCAGATGCTGGATGTTGACCGTGGAGACGACGTCGATCCCGGCCTCCAGGATCTCCTCGACGTCCTGCCAGCGCTTGGCGTTGCGCGAGCCCGGCACGTTGGTGTGCGCGAGCTCGTCGATCAGCGCCACGGTGGGCGCCCTCTCGATGACCGCCTCGACGTCCAGCTCGGTGAAGGTGGCCCCCCGGTGCACCAGTCTCTTGCGGGGGATCACCTCCAGGCCGTCGAGCAACTCGGCGGTGCGGGCGCGACCGTGCGTCTCGACGAACCCCACGGCCACGTCCCTGCCCCTGGCCAGAGCCCGGCGCCCTTCCCCGAGCATCGCGTACGTCTTACCCACCCCCGGGGCGGCGCCCAGGTAGACGCGTAGCCGTCCCCTCATGTCATGCCCTGCCGGGTGCCAGGTCGAGTACGAGTAGCTCTCCCATGCAGCCGAGCGTAAGGCAACCGCAGGGCGGACCCGGTTGACGCCGCCCCGGCAGGGCGCCCGGAACGTCCTCGGGGCCAGGTCGACCGCGCTCACGGGGGTTCCACCGCCTTGATGACAGGCCCGAAGGCCACGAAGATGTCTGGACCTCCAGGCCAGGAGGTCACAGGGCCAGCAAACCCCGGGATTCGGGTGCTTTGTCCGTTCTTGACGGGTTACATACGGGCAGGGCTCGTACGTTGACGCGATCCCTACGCACCATCGGCGAAGCGTCGTCAGAGGGCGCGCAGGCGCCGGGTCACGCGGTCGGAGACGTCGGCCAGCGTGTCAGTCCCGACAAGCCGGACGCCGTCCAGGTTCGCGAGCTCGTCGAGAACATCGGTGTTCAAGGCCAGACTCAAGGTCAACAAGAGGTACGACCGGGGCTCGATCAAGTACGACACCGTCGAGGACTGGATCGCCGGCAGTTCGGTGCTGGTCGGCAGCAGATCGCGCCGGTGCTGCGCAAGGAGCTGCCGAGCCGGTCGCTGGACGGGTGATCGCTCCCCGGCGAGGCAGGCGGCCAGGACGGCGTCCTGACAAGCCTTTACTTGAGCATTTCATCCAAAAATGGGTATAGCGTCCGCCGTGGGATCTACCGTGTCCGTCCCCCAGACGCGCACCATGAGGGGCGACGAGCTGTCCGCCGACGACGCCTGGGCGACCCTGCGCAAGTACGGCGGATGGCATCTGACGCGCGACTCGCTGGTCCGGTTCAGGTACGGCGACGGCATGAGCCACTCGCGTGCGCTCGCCTTCCAGATCTGCCTGGCCATCATCCCCGGCGCCATCGCGCTGGTCGGCCTCAGCTCCGTCACCGACCAGGAACAGCTGGGCCAGGTGCTCGAACTCACCCTGAGCCGCCTGGCCCCCGGCGACGGCGCGGCGGCGGTCACCGAGGCGCTGGGCAGCGGGCACCGTACCCGGGACGCCCTGGCCCTGTGGCTGGGCCTGGCGACGACGCTGGTGGCGCTGACCACGGCGATGGCGCAGTTCGAGCGGGGCGCGAACCGGATCTACGGCGTCGAGCGCGACCGGCCGTTCCATCGCAAGTACGCCAGGGCCGCCCTGCTCGCGCTGGTCGCCGGGGTGACCATGATCACCGGGTTCACGGTCATGGTCGGCGGCGGAGCCATCGGCGAGGCGATGACCGAGGTCTTCGGCTGGGGCGGCGGGACGCAGCAGGCGTTCGCGCTCGCCCGGTGGCCGCTCGGCTTCCTGCTCGCGCTGGTGTCCACGGTCACGCTGTTCAGGGCCTCGCCGCGGCGCAGGCAGCCGGGACACACCTGGCTGGCCTTCGGCGCGCTGGTGGCGCTGGCGCTGTGGACCCTGTTCACGCTGGCCCTGGCCCTGTACACGGCCAACAACAGCACCTTCGGCGACACCTACGGCCCGCTGACGGCGGTCATGGCGCTGTTGCTGTGGTCGTTCCTCAGCTCGATCGCGCTCTTCCTGGGCATCGCGTTCGCGGCGCAGCTCGAAGCCTGCCGGGCCGGCTGCGTCCCGCCCGCGCACGACGACTCGGGACCCACGGCCGAGGAGGAGCGCGAACCCCTGGTCGGGGCGGTCGGCTCAGCCGCGATCACGACCGCCCGTCGCGTGGTGACCGTGCTGGGCAGGAAGCGGTCCAGCAGGACCTGACCCCGGTCGATGACGCGCGCCCGCGCCGTCGGGTGAGGTGGGCCAGTCTGTACCATCAGCTCGATCTCGACCCGAGGAGCCGTACGTGACGCCCCTGCCGACCGCCCGCACCCCCGAACAGCGCAGGCTCGACACCCTGCGCCGGCTCGAAGACGACGTGGACGCCTGGGTGGCCACGGCCGACCCGCGGAGCGGCGAGCCGTACATGGTGCCGCTGTCCTTCCTGTGGGACGGCGCCACGTTGCTGATCGCCACCGCCGCCGCCAGCGCGACCGCCCGCAACCTGCTGGCCGTAGGGCTGGTGCGGCTCGGCATCGGCCTCACCCGCGACGTGATCCTCGTCGAGGGCACGGCGGAGCCGCTGCGGGCCGCCGAGGTGCCGCAGGACGTGGGCGACGCCTTCGCCGCCAAGACCGGCTTCGACCCGCGCGAGCTGAGCAGCCCGTACCTCTACTTCCGCGTCCGCCCCCGGCGGATCCAGGCGTGGCGGGAGGTCAACGAGCTCAAGGACCGTGACCTCATGAGCGACGGCAGCTGGCACGTCACCGCGGATCGCTGAGGTCAGATTCGTCCAAGAGGTCCCGCCGGGTCTTCCGTACGGTGAGGCACATGGGCATCGACCACCTGATCGTCGGAGCCGGGACGGCGGGGTGCGTGCTCGCCGCCCGGCTGTCGCAGAACCCCCTGCGGCGGGTGGCCGTCCTGGAGGCGGGTCCCGACCGCGGCGAGGAGGCCGCCTACGACTGGGGGCTGCGCGCCACCGTGACCGCCGGGCGGGTCGACGGGCTCGCCCGCGGCAAAGTGGTCGGCGGGTCCGCGCAGGTCAACGGCATGGGAGCGGTACGGGCCCCGGCACGGGACTTCGACGCCTGGGCCGCGCTCGGCCTGCCCGCATGGGGCTGGGACCGGGTGCTGGAGTCGTACCGCAGGGTCGAGACCGACCTGGAGTACGGCGACCGGCCCTATCACGGCGCCGCCGGCCCCGTTCCCATCACCCGGCATCCCCGCGAGCAGTGGATCGCACCGGTGCGCGGGCTGGTCGAAGCCGTGCTGGCCGCCGGGCATCCGTACTGCGAGGACATGAACGCGCCCGGCGCTTCCGGCATCGGGCCGTACCCGCACAACAGGCGCGGAGCGGCGCGCATGTCGACCGCGGTCACCCACCTCGCTCCCGCCCGCACGCGCGAGAACCTGACGGTCCGCGCGGATCTCACCGTCGACCGGGTCGTCGTCCGCGACGGGCGCGCGATCGGCGTGCTCGCGGGCGGCGAGCTGATCACCGCCCGCGAGGTGATCCTGGCCGCCGGGACGCCGCTATGGTCGCCATCATGATCGGCGACCTCAACCCCGCCTCGCGCGGCACGATCACGCTCTCCGGCCCCGCGCCCGGCGACCCGCCGTGCGTCGACCTCGGCTTCTACACGGCTCCCGGAGACCTCGGCCGGATGCGCGCCGCCTACCGCCATGCCTGGTCGATCGCCCAGCATGGCGCGTTCGCCGCGACCCTCATCGCCGGGCCGTAGGCCGGTTGCCGCGCCCGCCGCCGCGCCATTACCTTTGACGTCCCCGATCCAAGAACCTGTTCCGCCTCGCGTCCGTCTCGCCGCCGAGGAAGGGAAACCGCTGAGCGATGGGCCGTCGTGAAACCCCGGTGGATCCCGGCAGCGGACCCGTCCAGCAGTTCGCCCTCGAACTGAGAAAGCTCCGCCAGGAGGCCGGCGGCATCACCTATCGGGTGATGGCGAAGCGCGCCGGTTATTCGGTCAGCACGCTCTCGCAGGCCGCGGCCGGGGAGCGGCTGGCGACGCTGCCGGTGGTCCTGGCCTATGTGGAGGCGTGCGGCGCGGATCGCGAGGAATGGGAGGAGCGCTGGCGGCAGGCCGCCGAGGACGCGGCTCTGCGATTCGCCGAAACGGATGACGAGGACGCCCCCTACCTCGGTCTGACCCGATTCGAGACGACGGACCGGCACCGGTTCTTCGGCCGCGACCGGCTCGTTTCCGAACTGCTCGACCTGGTGAGCCGGCGGCGGTTCGTCGCCGTTTTCGGGCCGTCGGGGATCGGCAAGTCCTCGATGCTGCGGGCGGGCCTGGTGCCGGCCGTGTCGGAGCGGTGGCCGGCGGGCGGGCGTCCGGGCGCGATCCGGCTGCTGACGCCCGGCGAGCGGCCGGCGCGGACGCACGGCACGCGTCTGAAGCAGCTCGAGGACGGCGCGGAGCTGCTCGTGCTGATCGACCAGTTCGAGGAGGTCTTCACGCTCTGCCGCGATCCGGCCGAGCGGGCGGAGTTCGTGGACATGGTGGTGGCGGCGGGCCGGGCGGAGAACCGTACGCGCGTCGTCATCGCCGTCCGGGCCGACTTCTACGGCCGCTGCGCCGAGCACCGGGCGCTCGCGGAAGCGTTGCAGGAGGCCAACCTGCTGGTCGGGCCGATGAGCGGGGAGGAGTTGCGGGAGGCGATCGTCAAGCCGGCCATGGCCGAGGGCCTGACCGTGGAGCGCGCCCTGACCGCGCGGGTCGTGCGAGAGGTGGCGGGCGAGCCCGGCGGCCTGCCCCTCATGTCGCACGCGTTGCTGGAAACGTGGCGCAGGCGTCGCGGGAAGGTGCTGACGGCGGCGACCTACACGGCCGCGGGCGGGGTGCGCGGCGCGCTCGCCCGCACGGCCGAGCGGGTCTATCTGGGGCTGACTTCCGACCAGGCCGCCCAGGCCCGCCGCATCCTGCTCCGGCTGGTCGATCCCGGGACGCGTGCGGACGGCGAGCCACAGGACACCAGGCGCCCCGCCGCGCACGCCGAGATCGTCACGGGCCGGGCGGACGCGGCGCTGGTCCTGGAACGCCTCGCCGGCGCCCGGCTGGTCACGATCCACGAGGACACGGTGGAGATCGCCCACGAGGCGCTCATCGCGTCCTGGCCGCGGCTGCGGGAGTGGATCGAGGACCAGCGCGACCGCCTGCACGCGCAACGGCGGCTCGGCGAGGCGGCCGCGATCTGGGCCGAGCTGGGCCGCGACCCCGGCGCGCTGTACCGAGGAGCCAGGCTCGCCGCCGCCCGCGAGCTCCTCATGGACGGTCCCCAAGGTCAGGAAGGGGCGGATCTCACCGCGCTGGAGCGCGACTTCCTGGACGCCGGCATCGCCCTGTCGCAGCGCAGGAGCCGTCGGCGCCGCCGGTTGGTCACCGTGCTGGCCACGCTGCTGGTCGCCTCGCTGGCCGGCGGCGGCCTGTCGGCCCACCAGGCCGGCCGGATCGCCGAGCAGCGCGACGAGGCCCGGGGCCGGGAGCTCGCGCACGTGGCCGGCAGCCTGCGGACGACCGACCCGGTCAGGGGGACGCTGCTCAGCGTCGCCGCCTGGCGGCTCGCGCCAGGTTCGGTCGAGTCCCGCGCCGGTCTGATGAACGCCCTGCACCAGCCGGAGGCGGACCTCTTCCGCGACCCGCCGGTCACGGGAGTCACGGCGCGGGCCGTGAGCGGCGACGGCGGCCTGCTGGCGAGCGCGAGCCAGGACGGCGTGCGCGTCTACGACGTGCGCACCGGCCGCCGCCTGGCGTCATGGCCGGCGACCGCCCTGGGCGGCGGCGTCCCCCAGCGCGCGGCGCTGAGCAGGAGCGGGCGCCTGGTGGCGGTGAGCACCCTGGACAGGGTCGCGGTGTGGGACTCGATGACCGGGCGGCTGCGCGGAGAGCGCACCGTGCCACCGGGGCCGGAGCCGATGCGTCCGGTGTTCGACGGCCACGACTCGGTCCTCGCCCTTCTGTACGGTCCGAGCGTGCACCTGCTGTGGGACGCGGATCGCGACCGGAGCTCGGCTCCCGGCTGGGAGGAGGAGAGCACCAGCCAGGTGAGCCTGTCCGGACAGGTGGCGGCCGTGGCCGGCGCTGACGGGGTGAACGTGTGGACACTCGACCGCTCCCGGCCGCGGTTCACCGTGCGCTGCGGCGGGCACGAGTCCGCCGCGGTCAGCCCGGACGGTACGACCCTGGCGTGCGGAGGCGCGCGGATCGAGCTGTGGGACGTCCGGACCGGCCGCCCGCTGGACCGGCCGCGAGCACCCGAGCAGTGGCCGTGGGATCCGACGGGAACGCCTTCGCAGCCGGGCGATCACAAGGAGCTGCGGTTCTCGCCGGACGCGCGGTTCCTGATCGGCGTGGACGGGCCCACCATCCGCGTGTGGAGAGTGGCGGACCAGCGCGAAGTGCTCCGCTACCGAGCCGGCGGCCCGGTCGCGGGCGCATGGGCCGACCCCGACGGGCACACGGTGCGCTACCTCCTCGACGACGCGGTCGTCAGCCTGGACCTCAGCCCCCCGGTCGCGCCGGCCGCGACGCTCGGCGACGGTCTCGGCCTCGACCTGAGCCCCGAGGCGCGCTGGCTGGCGGTGCGGGCGAGGGGCGCGCAGGTCCGGATCTGGGACGTGCAGCGGCGGCGGTTCGCCGGGGCCCTGCCCGATGTCGTCACCGCCCTGCCGGTGGTCTTCGACCCGCGGGGGCGCACCACGGTCACCCGCGAGCAGGGCGGGCTGATCCGGGTCTGGGACGTGCCGGGCCTGCGCGAGCTGTGGCGCACCCGGATCCCGGAGGAGGAGAGTTCCGGCGAGCACGTCGCGTTCAGCCCGGACGGCCGGACGCTCGCCGCGGTGTCCTACCGGCCGTTCCCGCCCGCCTCCTATCGCCTGCGCCTGTGGGACGCCCGCTCCGGCAGGCGGCTGAGCGACGTGCCGCTCGACGGCGACACCGGCGAGATCACGTTCAGCCGGGACGGCCGGAGCCTGGTCACCTCCTCCGGCCGCCTCGTCGACGTGGCGACCGGCAGGCCGACCGGCCTGAGTTACTCGGCCGGCGGCCTGGAGCACGTCACCGAGGTAGCGGTGAGCCCGGCCGGTGGACTGATGGCGACCAGCGGCGGGAGCAATCGGGTCGCGCTGTGGAACGTCCGCGGGCCCGCGGCGCTCCCGCCCACCGTCCAGGGCTCGCCCGGGCGGATCGAGCATCTGGCGTTCGCCCCCGCGGGCGACGTCCTGGCGACGGCGGGGGCGGACACCGTCCGGCTCTGGGACGTCGCCTCCAGACAGGGCCTCGGCGAGATCGTCCGGCCCGGCGGCCGGTTCGCCGCCCTCGCCTTCAGCCCGGACGGCGGCACGCTGCACGCCGCCGACGACGACGGCGCCGTGTACGAGCTCCCGGTGGCGCCGTCCCGGCTGGCCCGCGCCGTGTGCGGCCGAGCCGGGCGGACGCTCACCGAGCGGGAGTGGCGCGAGCACCTGCCTGACCTGGCATACCAGGACGTCTGCCACCCGTGACCCGCGCCGAGCCCGGCTTCGGCCGGGCTCGGCGTCATGCGTCTAGAACTTCACCTTCCGCAGGTAGCGGTATCCGACCTCCGCGGTCTGCCGGGGAGTGACGTCGGGGGTGTCGTTCTCCACGATGTACTCCACCACGCGGTGCTTGTCGAAGATCCGCCGGAAGTCGATGGTCCCGGTGCCGAGGTCGGCCATGTCGCCGTCGAGGTGGCGGTCCTTGACGTGGAACTGCAGCACGCGCTGCGGCGCCCTGCGGATGACGTCGAGGGTGAAGCGCACCGGGTCGGCGACGCCGCGCCCGATGCCGCCGGTGACCGCCCAGTAGATGTCGATCTCCAGGTGGACCAGGCGGGGGTCGAGCTCCGAGGTGAGGACGTCCCACGGCGTCTTCCCGCCGCCGAGGTCGGTCGTGAACTCGTGGGCGTGGTTGTGGTAGCCGTACCGCAGCCCGGCCGACCGGGCGGCCGCCGCCTCGACGTTCATCCGCTCGGCCCACGCCTTCCACTCGTCCAGGCTGTTGGAGCTCAGGTAGGGCACGACCATGAACGACTGGCCGAGCGTCAGCGCGTTGCTGATCTTCGTGTCGAGCGCGGCGTCGTCGGCGCTGATGCCGTCGTGGCTGGACGTGGGACGGATGCCGATGCCGTCGAGGAAGTCGCGCAGCTGCTGGGCCGTGCGACCGAAGTAGCCGAGCGCGAGCTCGACCTTGGGATAGCCGATCTCGGCCAGGTAGGTGAGGGTGGCGTCGTAGTTCTGGGCGAGGTCGTCGCGTACGGTCCAGAGCTGGATGCTGATCTGGCCCGGCGGGATGCGGTGCCTGCCGGGGCGGTGCGGGGTCGCCTCGGCGGGGGAGGCCGCGGCGAAGGTGGCCGCTCCGATCCCGAGGCCCGCGGCCAGCAGGGACCGCCTGCTGGGGCCGTATCCGTAACACATGTGGATCTCCTAAGGTGTGGGCTGGAGAACGACCTCGTCGCTGCCGGTCAGCGGGGGCAGGTCGCCGGTGCCGGCGTCGGTGTAGCTGGCGACGAAGACGCCGGTGAGGTCGTCGGTCTCCGGGTCGTGGCCGCTCGGCACGGTGGTCTGGATGGATCCCGTGCAGCCACGGGCCGTGGTCTGCGGATGGCCGTGGTCGTCGTGGCCGAGGATGTAGTCCACGGTCACCTCGGCGCAGTCCACCGTCTGGTCGTCGGTGACCCGCACCTCGAACTCGACGACGTCGCCGAACGAGAACTGCTGTCCTTCGACGGGCCGGACCAGCTCCACGACCGGCGCGGCGTTGCCGACCACGATCCGCACCGAGGTCGCCGCGCACCTGCCGCCGTCGTCGCAGACCCGGAGCGTGGCGTTGTAGAGGCCGTTGGCCGTATAGGTGAACGACGCCTCGGGACTGCGCGAGTCGACCCTGCCGTCGGCGTTGAAGTCCCAGGTGTAGCGGATCCGGTCGCCGTCCGGGTCGGTCGTCCCGGCGCTGGTGAACCGCACGGTGAGCGGCGCGTGGCCGGCGGTCACCGAGGCCCCGGCGACGGGGATGGGGCTGTGGTTGCCGTCCCTGCCGATGTAGTCGAAGCGCGACAGCTGGGCGTCCGGGTTCTCCTGGAAGTAGCCGTCGCCGTACTCCAGCACGTAGAGCGCGCCGTCGGGGCCGAACTCCAGATCCATCGGGTTGTCGAAGACGAGCGAGGGCAGCACGCTCTCGATCCGCCGCCCGTCGCGGTGGAACGCCTTGACGTAGTCGCGGGTCCACTCGTAGAAGAGCGGGACGCCGTCGTAGTAGTCAGGCCAGGCCACCGTGGCCCGGCCGCGCGTGTTGCGCGGGTCGAAGTCGTACGCCGGGCCGGCCATCGGGCCGATGCCGCCGGTGCCCAGTTCGGGGAACTCCGCCGAGGGGGCGTAGGAGTACCACACCTGCGGCTGCGTCACCGGCGGCAGCCGGCGCAGGCCGGTGTTGCGCGGCGACTCGTTGACCGGCGCCGCGCAGTCGAACGCCGGACCCGAGGCGCCGGTCGCGAAGTCGTAGTCGCGGTACGGGAGCCGCGCGGTCGCGCAGTAGGGCCAGCCGTAGTTGCCCGCCTTGCGGACCACCATCCACTTGCCGGTCCCCGCCGGGCCGCGCGCCGGATCGGCCTCGTCCTCGTCGGGCGAGTAGTCGGCCACGTAGAGGTCGCCGTTGGACCGGTTGAGCTCGATCCGGAACGGGTTGCGCAGGCCCATCGCGTAGATCTCCGGCCGCGTGCGCGCCGTACCGGGCGGGAAGAGGTTGCCGCGGGGGATCGTGTAGGACCCGTTGGCGCCGACCCTGATGCGCAGGATCTTGCCGCGCAGGTCGTTGGTGTTGCCGGAGCTGCGCTGCGCGTCGAACGCCGGATGCCGGTCGGCCCGCTCGTCGATGGGCGTGAAGCCGTCGGACTGGAACGGGTTGGTGTCGTCGCCGGTGGACAGGTAGAGGTCGCCGGCGGCGTCGAAGACGATGTCCCCGCCGACGTGACAGCAGATGCCGCGGTCCACGGGCACGTCGAGGATGCGCTGTTCGCTGCCGAGGCTGACCGTGGTGCCGGTGAAGCGGAACCGCGAGAGCCGGATCAGGCCCTTGAAGGGCGCGAAGTCGGCCGGCGTGCCGGTGAACGGGGCGTCGCCCTCGTTGACGTCGGGCGTGGCCGGGTCGTCGATCGGGGTGTCGAGCGGCGGGGAGTAGTAGAGATAGATCCAGTCGTCCTTCTTGGACCCCTTGCCGAAGCCGGGGCTGAGGGCGATGCTCTGCAGCCCCTCCTCGTCATGCTGGTAGACGTCGAGGCGCGCGGCCAGCGTGTTGAGGCCGGTCTTCGGGTCGTGCAGCCAGACCTCACCGGTCCGGGTGGTGTGCAGCACCCTCGAATCCGGTAACACTGCCAGGTCTACCGGCTCGCCCGGGTTGTCGTTGAGTGTCACCTTCTGGAACTGGTCGTCGGGCGGCGGCGCCGCGGTGCCGGCGCTTCCGGCGGCCTGTGAGGCGGCGGCCGGCATGAGGATCGCCGCGGCAGTCATGGCCGCGATCGCGGTTCTCGCTCTCATGCCTCTCCCTTCCGTCACGTGAGGGGATAAACGGGAGCAAATTAACGTGAATGTAACCCGAGTTACGCCGATCGGGGAGGGCCTAATCGCGCGACGACGATGCACTTTCGCCGTCGCGTCGGACAAAGTCGCCGCCACCTCGGGAGTCCTGGGACGGGTGCGGTGTCATCCGAGCAGGATTTCGGTTGTTGTAGCCTGGATCGCGAGTGATGGGACCCAAGGAGACCAGACGTGATAGGTGACGACGACATTTCCGGGTGATACCGGCAAGTGATCGGCCCCCGGCAGGTGAGCGCGAGCCCCGCCGGCAGCGGCCGTTTCGTCGTTCCACGTTCCTGTCCCCTGCCGGGCGGCCGCGGTGCGCCCGCGTCACACGTACGAGGTCATTCGCATGTCCGATGCGTTCATCATCTGCTCCAACCTGTCCTTCTCCTGGCCTGACGACACGCCCGTCTTCAGCGACCTCTCCTTCACCGTGGGCGGCGGCCGTACGGGCCTCGTCGCGCCGAACGGCGCCGGCAAGAGCACCCTGCTCAAGCTGATCGCCGGCGAGTACCGGCCCGGCGGCGGCAGCGTGTCCGTCCAGGGTGTGCTCGGCTACCTGCCGCAGAGCCTGCCGCTCACCGGCGACCTGACCGTGGCCGAGGTCCTGGGCATCGCCCCGGTGATCGCCGCGCTGGACGCCATCGAGGGCGGGGACGCGAGCGAGGAGCACTTCACCACGATCGGCAACGACTGGGACATCGAGGAACGCACCCGCGCCCAGCTCGACCGGCTCGGCCTCGGCGACATCTCCTTCACCCGCCGCCTGCACACCCTCAGCGGCGGCCAGGTCATCTCCCTCGGGCTGGCGGCGCAGTTGCTGAAGCGGCCCGACGTCCTGCTGCTCGACGAGCCGACCAACAACCTCGACCTCGACGCGCGCCGCAAGCTCTACACCGTGCTGGAGGACTGGAGCGGCTGCCTGCTCCTGGTCAGCCACGACCGGGCGCTGCTCGACCGCATGGACCGCATCGCCGAGCTCGACCAGGGCGAGGTCCGCTTCTACGGCGGGAACTTCACCGAGTACGAGGAGGCCGTACAAGGAGAGCAGGAGGTCGCGGAGAAGAACATCCGCAACGCCGAGCAGGAGCTGAAGCGCGAGAAGCGGGAGATGCAGCAGGCCCGCGAGCGGGCCGAGCGCCGGGCGAGCAACGCCTCCCGCAACCTCAAGAACGCCGGCCTGCCGCGGATCTTCGCCGGGAACATGAAGCGGGGCGCCCAGGAGTCGGCGGGGCGCTCGGGCCAGGTGCACGCCTCGCGCGTCGGCGAGGCCAAGGCCCGGCTCGACGAGGCCGGCCGTGCCCTGCGCGACGACCAGAAGATCGTGCTGAACCTGCCGGGAACGAACGTCCCGGCCGGGCGTACGGTCTTTCTCGGCGAGCGGTTGCAGGCCCGCTACGGCGAGCGGCCCCTGTTCGCCGGGAAGGGCGTCGACCTGACCGTCCGGGGCCCCGAGCGGATCGCGCTCACCGGCCCCAACGGTGCCGGCAAGTCCACCCTGCTGCGCCTGATCAACGGCGAACTGGAGCCGGAGGGCGGCCATGTCAGGCGGGCCGGCGGCCGGGTCGCCTACCTGTCACAGCGGCTGGACCTGCTGGACCTCGACCGGACCGTGGCGGAGAACCTGGCCGCGTTCGCGCCGGCGATGCCGGAGGCGCAGCGGATGAACCTGCTCGCCCGGTTCCTGTTCCGAGGCTCGCGAGCGCACCTGCCGGTCGGGGTGCTGTCCGGCGGCGAGCGGCTGCGCGCGACCCTGGCCTGTGTCCTGTGCGCCGAGCCGGCGCCCCAGTTGCTGCTGCTTGACGAGCCCACCAACAACCTCGACCTGGTCAGCATCGGCCAGTTGGAGAGCGCGCTCGGCGCGTACGAGGGGGCGTTCGTGGTGGTCAGCCACGACGAACGGTTCATGGCGGAGATCAAGGTGAACCGCTGGCTGCGCCTGTCGGAGGGCCTCCTGCTGGAGACCGGAGGGCCGGCGCCTGCCTGACGCGCCCGCATGCGAAACCGCCGCGCGAGGGCGTCCTCGCGCGGCGGTCCCGATTCGGTCGATGTGTTCCGGCTACTGGCTTACGCGCGTCGACTCAGCGGTGCCTGCGTCGTGTCCTGTCCCTGTTCTCCTCCCCGGGCGGGTCGGTCGGATTCGGTGCCGTCCCGATGGTCGGAGCGGCCACCGCCGGTGGCGGTGACCCCGCCGCGCCGGCGGACAGAGCGGCGGGCGTCGCGGCGACTGTGGATGCCGCCACGGCGGCAGCGAGAAGCAGTCGGTTCAGCATCGTTGGTCACTCCGTTTCGTGAGAAACGTCCCAGCTGATCTGGGCGGACGGAGCGTCGACTTGGGTTCCCGGGATACGCCCGTGCGGCGCGCGGAACATCCATCAGCCTAGCCGCGCCCGCCCGGCGGAGTCTCTCGGCCGGAGGCAAAACCTGATTACGGAGAGCCGACTTCCGACCCTGATTCGCCGCTTGCCCAGTGGGTACACGGGAGCGCCCTGCAACCGGGACTCGGGCGAGCCGCAACTCAGCTATATCCGTTTGCGCATGCTTTGAGGAAAACAGAGATCCGCGTCCGTACCTCCAAACGGCAGATTCCGGTCTTCGGGAGGTACTTAATGCACCGCAGAGTCGCCCTGCTCTCCGCCGTCGCGCTCACCGTTGCAGGCGCCCTGGTGCCCGCGGGCGCCGCACAGGCCAGTGCTCCGGCCGGCCTCGACCCCAGGCCGGCGCGATGGTCAGCGACGGACTCCTCGTCGGAACGCAGGACCGTGCAGCAGTACTGGACACCGCAGCGCATGCTGGCGGCGCAGCCGCTGGCGGCGCCAGAACCGCGGCGCGGCATCCGGTCGAGCAGGCCGACCCAGGGCACCCCGTGGGCGACCCGCGGCGCCTCGGCCACCACGCCCCGGCAGCGCACCCAGTGGAACGTTCGCGCCGCCTCGACCGGCGTCCAGCGGCAGGCTCTGGTGCCCAACAGCCCCGGCCTGCGATGGACCGACGGCGGCGCGGTCGTGCGCACCACCGGGCGCGTCTTCTTCACCACCGCCGGCGGCCAGAACTCCTCCTGCTCCGGCACGGCCGTGACCAGCGCCAACGAGAGCGTCGTGATGACCGCGGGACACTGCGTCAAGCTGAACGGCCGCTCCCACCGCAACTGGGTGTTCGTCCCGGGCTTCGACAACGGCAGGCGACCGTTCGGCACCTGGGTGGCCAGCAGGTTGCTGACGACCCAGCAGTGGAACGCGCGCGAGGACATCAACTTCGACATCGCCGCCGCCGTGCTCGCGCCGCTGCAGGGCCGGACGCTGACCGACGTCGTGGGCGGGCAGGGAGTGGCGTTCAACCAGGCCAGGCGACGGCAGATGTTCTCCTTCGGCTATCCGGCGGCGGCGCCCTTCGACGGCTCGCGGCTCATCTACTGCAGCGGGCGCGCGTTCGACGACACCGTCCAGACCCGGGACCTGGGGCTGCGCTGCGACATGACCGGCGGGGCGAGCGGCGGCCCGTGGTTCCAGGGGTTCGACGAGTCCACCGGGCTCGGCTGGCTGAACTCCGTCAACAGCTTCAAGTACGACTTCGCGCCGAATTTCATGTTCGGCCCCTTCTTCGGCAACGAGGCGATGGCCGTCTATCAGGCAGCGCAGACCACCAACGCGCTCTGAGGCCCTGCGACGACCGCCGAAATCCGCTCCCGCCTCGTCCTCACCCTTGGACGGGGCGGACCTGTCGTCCATTCGCCTGAACGCCCTTGCCGGACACCGGCAGCGCGGGAATGCCCGTCCCCGTCCGGGGGTTGTGGGGCTTGGGGGCAAAGAAACCGAAGGAGCGACTTCATGAGCGCAACCACACAGACCGCGATTCTCGCCGGGGGCTGCTTCTGGGGCATGCAGGATCTCATCCGCAAGCAGCCCGGCGTCGTCTCCACCAGGGTCGGCTACAGCGGAGGCGACGTGCCGAACGCCACCTACCGCAACCACGGCACGCACGCCGAGGCGATCGAGATCGTCTTCGACCCGGAGCGCACCTCTTACCGGGACGTCCTGGAGTTCTTCTTCCAGATCCACGACCCGACGACGAAGGACCGCCAGGGCAACGACATCGGCCTCAGCTACCGGTCCGCCATCTTCTACCTCGACGACGAGCAGAAGAAGGTCGCGGAGGACACGATCGCCGACGTGAACGCCTCGGGCCTGTGGCCCGGCACGGTGGTCACCGAGGTCGCACCGGCCGGCCCGTTCTGGGAGGCCGAGCCCGAGCACCAGGACTACCTGGAGCACTATCCCAACGGCTACACCTGCCACTTCATCCGGCCGGGATGGAAGCTTCCGCGCCGGGCCGAGCAGAGCGCCTGACACCGCGCTCACCGGGGCAGGTTCTCCGGCGAACGGGGCCGGCGACGAGCAGTGCGCCCAGGGCCGAGGCGGCGCCGAGGAGGCCGATGCCGGCCCACAGCACCTCCGCCCCCAGGGGCAGCAGTGCCGTGCCGGCCACCGGCGCGAGGACCGCACCCGCCGACCAGCTCATGCCGGAGACGCCGGCGTAGGTGCCCTGGAGTCCCCGGGGCGCCAGGGCGGCCACGATCGTGGGGACGGTGCCCGCGACGAGGATCTCCCCCGCGGTCCAGACCGCCACCGTCAGCGCGAGGCCGAGCGCGTCGTGCACGAGGGCGGTGAGCGCGAAACCGGTCGCGACGACGGCGGTTCCGGCGGCGAGGACCCGGCAGGGGTCCCGTCGCGCCACCCACGGCCCCGATCAGCGGCTGTACCGCGATGACGAGGACGCCGTTGAGCGCCATGGCCAGGAGCCGTACCAGCCGAACCTGGTCTACCCCGCGCCCGGCGTCGGCACGGTCTGGTCGCACGGGATCGTCCCCACCACCGGCGCGCTCGACGCCCTCATCGGGCGGACCCGCGCACGGATCCTCGTCACCCTCAGCGCCGCCGCCACGACGAGCATCCTGGCGCGACGGCTCTCCATGGCGCCCGGCGCGGTCAGCCAGCATCTGAAGGTGCTGGGTGAGAGCGGCCTGGTCACCCGCCGTCGCAGCGGTCGCGAGGTGTTCTACGAGCGATCCCAGCTCGGTGACACGTTGTGCGCGGCCTCGTGACGGCCTACTCTTTGAGTAAACGTTTATTCAATGGATGGGCGATGACGAGGACACGCAGGGAACAGGCCGAGTGGCGGCGCGAGCAGCTGCTCGACGCGGCACTGGCCGCCTTCGCCCGCAAGGGCGTGGACGGCGCGTCGGTCAAGGACGTCGCGGAGGCGGCAGGGGTGACGCCCGGCCTGCTCTACCGCTACTTCGACAGCAAGGAAGCCCTGGTCGAGACGCTGCTCACCGAGCGGGGCTTCCTGCCCCGGCTGCGCGAGCTGCTGATGGCCGACAATCAGGGCCGGCCCGCCAGACACGTGCTGGCCGAGCTGCTGGGCGCCTTCGACGCGCTGCTCGCCGACAACGCCGACCTCATGGCGGTGTTCTTCAGCGCCACACAGGCCCGCGCGGCACTGGCGGAGCTGGTCGGCGAGGGCCAGCGGCTGATCGGCGACTTCCTGGCCGCCCGGGTCGCAGCCGGCGAGCTGCGCCCGCACGACACGGTGACGGCGGCGCGCACCCTGTTCGCCACCGTAGCCATCGGCCGCAGGACCGGCTCCCCTGTCGACGTCGAACACCTCGTCGACCTGCTCTTCCCCCACGAAAGGTAGGCCACGATGCGAACCGAGAACGCTCGATGCTGTGTGGTCGGCGGTGGCCCGGCGGGGATCATGGCCGGCCTGCTGCTGGCCCGCCAGGGAGTCGAGGTGATCGTGCTGGAGAAGCACGCCGACTTCCTCAGGGACTTCAGGGGCGACACGGTTCACCCCTCCACCCTGGAGCTGATCGCCGAGCTGGGCTGGATCGAGGAGTTCCTCCGGCTGCCGCACAGCAAGATGCCCGACGTCACCGTGAACCTCGGCGGCCGGGCCGTCACCTTCGCCGACTTCAGCCGGCTGAAGGTACGGTGCCCGTACATCGCCTTCATGCCGCAGTGGGACGTGCTCGACTTCCTGGCCGGCAAGGCGGCGGCGTACCCCTCCTTCCGGTTGCTGCGCAGCACCGCGGCGACCGAGCTGATCACCGAGGACGGCCGGGCCGCCGGCGTGCTCGCGACCAGCGCCGAAGGGCAGGTCGAGGTGCGCGCCGACCTGGTGATCGCCGCGGACGGCCGCCACTCCACCATCCGCGCGAGCGCAGGCCTTGAGCCCGTGGCCGGCTCGCCGCCCATGGACGTGCTGTGGTTCCGGCTCCCCCGCCGCGAGAGCGATCGGGTGCCCTTCTTCCAGGGCGGCAAGGGCGCGCTGATCTCCATCGACAGGGGTGATTTCTGGCAGCTCGCCCACACGATCCCGACCGCCGCGTTCGCCGGGATCAAGGAGGCGGGCCTGCCGGCCTTCCGGGAACGGATCGCGGACCTGGCGCCGGACCTGCGCGACCGCGTCGGCCAGATCGACGGCTGGGACCAGGTGCACCAGCTCACGGTGCGGGTCGACCGGCTGCGACGCTGGCACCGGCCGGGGCTGCTGTGCATCGGCGACGCCGCCCACGCCATGTCGCCCGCGGGCGGCGTGGGCATCAACCTCGCGGTGCAGGACGCGGTGGCCGCCGCCAACCTGCTCGGCCCCGCCCTCCTGCGGCCCGGCGTCCCCGGCGAGGCCGACCTGGCCAGGGTCCAGTCGCGCAGGCAGCGCGCCACGAAGGTGACCCAGGCCTTCCAGCTCGGCATCCTGCGCGACCTTTATCCCAAGGACCTGGCCGACGACACGACCGGGCACGTGCCACCGATCTTCACCGCGTTCCGGGCCCTGCCGCCGCTACGTCACCTCATGGGCCGCTTCATCGGCCTGGGAGTGCGGCCGGAGCACATCGCCGGCTGATCCCGCCGTCACGGGGTTGACCCGAGGGCCTCCAGCACGCGATCGACGTCGTCGGCGGTGTTGTAGACGTGGAAACTGGCGCGGACCTTCGCAGCCCGTACGGCCGCCCGGATGCCGGCCGCCGCCAGCCGCTCGCCGGGGGCGTCGACGGCGACGATGGCCGTATCGGAGGGCTCCAGGCCGAGGCCCGCCCTGAAGCGGTTGGCCAGGGCGACGTCATGGTCGTGGATCCGCTGGACGCCGAGCTCGGTCGCTGCTGCCGTGCCGCCAGGAGGTGAGCACGGCCTGCAGTTCCTCGAAGGCGCGGCGCTGAGGCAGGCCGTAGGAGGCGGTGTTGAGCCAGCCGGGACCGGCATCCCAGAGTGCGCCTGCGGTGGCGAGGTCCATGGGATCAGCCTAGATCGCCTCATGTGGCGAGCCCCGGCCACCCTGCGGCCGTTCGGCCCGCGCAATATTCCGGGTATTCCATTCCCTTCATCGAATTGTTCTTCTGTACCGCTCAGACGGCCCGTCCGTGTATGTAGCACCACCGCCAGGCCTGTTCCGGCTCCAGCGCGCCGACCACGGGGTGGTCGGTCTCCCGGTAATGCTCCTTGGCGTGACCACCCGGTGAGTCGTCGGAGCAGGCGACCCACCCACACGACAGGCATGTCAGCAGGCGTTTCCAGTGCAGGCCGAGTGCCAGGCAGCCCGCGCATTCCGGCGGACCGCGCTCGACGCTCGGAGACATCCCTAGGTGCTCGCAGCGAGGCGCCTGACCGTTCAGGCCGGCGCGTGCGGTCTCCATGCCATCCGTGATCGGAGTCATGGCGGCCCCCTCAGTGTGACAGCGACGCGAGGTGCGCCGACTGATCACTGCCACTCAACCCGATGGACAAAACAGCGGAAAGGGGCATTTTCAGCAAGGCCCATCACCTGCCGCGATCGCTGGGCCCGGCAACGCGGCTGTTGAAAGGTGTAGAATTAAATTACCGAGGATATTCGAATGCCGACAATAGAGTCGGCACGTCCGGCGGTGTTTTCACCATTACGGCCCCAGCGGGCCGAGACAGCCGGTCCAGCATGACGACAGCGCAGACCATTTCCCCCGTGGCGATTCCCGGCACCCGTGCGCCTTCGACGCCGGAGGCATCCGTGAGGCTGAGCCTGGCGCCCGCGCGCGACCATCCGGGGCCGGTCGACGGAGCCTGGTGGCCGCGATCGACCGACGCGGGGGCGGAGCTTCCCGGCCTCATCGCGGCGGTGGATCAGCGGCTGGATGTCATGACGCTGCGGGTGGGGCTGCACATCGACGCATGGGACGACATTCCCCGCAGGATCCCGGCCCCCGGCAGAGCGGTCAGGGTCGGCTGGTTCCGCTCCATGGACGAGCAGCTGGTGACGTTGAGCATCAACGGCAAGCAGGGCATCACGCTTCAGGTGATACCGCCGGACGCCACGCAGGAGTCGGCGCAGGCGGCGTTCGATCGAGCAGTCGCCGACCCGGACGGCGGCCGGCATCTCACCGCGCGAACCGCGACGCTGGAGGAGCGGGACGAACGCCGCACGTGACGACGGGGCGAGCCCGCCCCGCGGCCCCCGCTGGGCTCAGTGACGGGGCCCGATGACCGAGAGAGTGCGGTCCAGGCCGGTGATGCGCAGAAGACGGGTCATGTACGGGCGCGGCGCCCTCAGCGCGAGGGCGATCCCCTGCTGCCGGGCACGGCGCTGGATGCCGACCATGACGCCCAGGCCGGAGGCGTCGCAGAACGACATCCGGGACAGGTCGAGGATGAGCAGGTCGGTGCTGTAGCGCAGCACGCCGAGCAGCTGGCGCCGCAGGGCCTTGCTGGTGAAGATGTCGATCTCGCCGGACAGGTTGACGGTGGTCGGATCGGCCGGGCTCGCCCTGTTGAGCTGGGGGGCTCTGTCGATGACGGTCATGATGCTCTCCGATCGGAGAAGGAGTGAGGCTCAAGCCGGCCGAGAACGGCAGGCGGGCTGCCGGACGGTGCCGCCGGCTCGAGGCCGACCGAGTCTTCGGCGGGAGTAGGGACACCATGCCCCGTCCACACCGGCTCGCCGATCCGGCAGGGGACTGAGGCTGAGACGGATCGCGGAATCGACCTCGGGAACCGCCGAGGCTATGGCACTCAGCGGGTGAAGATGAGAAAGAAGCGTTGGCGTCATGGTCGCCTGGCCTGTCCAAGCCCTCTGACAAGGGGCCCTGAGCGGTCTATCGCCGCGAACGACGCCGACTGATGCCAACGCACGAAAAGTTCTTGGTAACTCCTAGTATACGCCACCGATGCCCTGCGTGCGGGAACCACGTGATCATCCGGCGGGACGATCGCCTTCCTCCGGGTCGTCGTGCATGCCCGCGTCGAGGAGGTACGCGCCCGCATCGTGCAGGGTGATGCCGTAGCTGTCGGGAGTGGTCTCCCCGCTCGCCTCGGTGACCGCCTTGAACCGGGTCTCGCGGGTCGGGCCGTCACCGGTCAGGTGGCCGCACAGCCGGCCCTCGCGGTCGTAGACGGCCCAGTGGCCCGCGCTGACCTGCGGCAGTGCGGCCGGGTTGTCCTTGAGCCACTGCGCGTGGGACGCGTGGTCGAACTGCTTCCCGGCTTGGCTCTGCTGGGTGTCCTCCACGGCGGCGCTGCCGTTGCTGTCGCGAACGGTACTCATGTCGTCTGTCGCTCTCAGATAGGAGGCGCCCCCCGAAACGTCAGAGGAACACTCCCGAGCCTACCTCCAGTGGGGGCGCCCACCGAGGCTGCCGCGAGGTGTCAGCCGGCCGTCTGGTCTTCGGCGGCCAGCCAGCCGAGGCGCTCGGACAGGGTCCGGGCGGAACTGACGATGGCGCGGACGTGCTCGGACTCATCACCGGCTCGCCACAGGATGGACCACGGATAGGCCGAAACCGGTTCGGTCAGCGGCCGCCAGGTGCTCCCGGGCAGCGCCGAGACGCACGAGGACGGCACGCAGTAGAGGCACCGCCCCTGGGCGACCAGATCTGCCGCGGCCCGGATGCTCTCCACGGTCCCCTCGTAAACCGTCGGCGTGAACCCCGCCGACCGGCACAGCTCCACGACGAACTCGTTGAACTCGGGCGCCTGCCCGGCCCCGGCGAGCAGCAGCGGCTCCCGGGCCAGGTCCGCCACCGGCACACCGGCCGACCCGGAGAAACGGTGACCGGCAGGAACCAGCACTCCCAGCGGATCCCGGCGAAACAGCAGGGAGGCCACCTGCGGCGGCGCGAGTGAAGCCCGGCCGATCCCCACGTCCAACCGGCCGTCGACGATGAGCTGGTACTGCTCGGGGACCCCCGCCTCTATCTGATGGATCACCAGATCCGGGTGCCGGGCCTGCGCCTCGTGCAGGATCTGCGGCATCGAATCGTAGGCTGCGTCGGTGATGCCCACCCGCAACCCCGGCGAGGCGCCCACCGCACTGCGGGCCACCGTCACCGCCCGCTCCACGTGAGCCAGGATCTGACGAGCCTCGACCAGGAACACCGCGCCGGAAGCGGTCAGATCCACATGGTGCGTGCTGCGCTCCAGCAACGTCACGCCCAACTCGCGCTCCAACCGCTGGATCTGCTGGCTCAACGCCGACTGCACGATGTGCTCGCGCGCCGCCGCCCGGCCGAAATGCAATTCCTCAGCCAAGGTCACGAAATATCGAAGCTGGCGCAGCTCCATGCCCCCAGCTCCCCGTCATCCACGCGATCGTCAGCGAAGCTCCACTTGCGATAGTGCCAGATCAGCGCGACGGGTGACCACTGCCATCGCGCTCGGTGATGAGCTTTGCTCGGAATGCCCGTTTCCGCTGGCCCAGCCATCGCATTCACTGAGAAGGATCGAGTCCCGCATCGCGCGAATGACGGCGCACGGGCGAGCCAGGTGGCGAGGTGGAAGAGGCCTATGACGATCTCTGAACGGGCGACGGACTACGACGGCGTATCAGCCTTCCAGGATGACGGCGAGCACGTGCCGGTCGGCAGGGCACAGGCCGGGCTGACCATGGCGATCGTGGTGCTGCCCTTCGTCGCGCTGGGCGCCGGGATCTGGCTGGCGTGGGGAACCGGGGTCAGCCTCACCGACCTGGTGCTGGCCGGCGTCTTCTACGTGGTGACCGGGTTCGGGGTGACCGTCGGCTTCCACCGCATGCTCACCCACGGGTCCCTCTCCGCGCGGCCGTGGCTGCGGGTGGCCCTGGCGGTCGCCGGGTCGATGGGCTTCCAGGGCAATCTGATCGACTGGGTGGCGGTACACCGACGCCACCACGCCTTCACCGACCGGCCGGGAGATCCGCACTCCCCCTATCGGTACGGCACCCACCTGCGCGGGCAGCTCCGGGGGCTTGCCCACGCCCATCTGGGCTGGCTGTTCATCGACGATCAGACGCCGGCCGCCCGCTATGCCCCCGACCTGCTCGCCGATCCGGCGATGGTGCGGGTGGCCCGCGCCTTCCCCGCGCTGTGCGCCGTGTCGCTGGCGCTGCCGTTCGCGGCCGGCTGGGCCATCAGCGGCAGCCTGTACGGCGGGCTGACCGCATTCCTGTGGGCCGGTCTGGTACGCGTCGCGCTGCTGCAGCACGTCACCTGGAGCGTCAACTCGCTGTGCCACGTGGTCGGCAGGAGGCCGTTCACCACGCGCGGCCACGACCGCGCGACGAACCTGTGGCCGCTGGCGCTGCTGTCGTTCGGCGAGAGCTGGCACAACGGCCACCACAGCGACCCGACCTCCGCCCGCCACGGCCTCGGCCGGCACCAGATCGACCCCTCCGCCGGGCTGATCCGCCTGTTCGAGCGGTTCGGCTGGGCGAGCGACGTCCGCTGGCCCACTCCCGACCGCATCCAGCGGCACCTCCGGACCACCGTCCCGGCCAGGCGCTGACCGGTCTCAAGTGGCGCATCGACACCATTGAGCGCATCGTGCCGGGAGGACTGGCCCCGGACACGCTCAAGCGCGCCGGTGAGTCCTCCCCCGGCCTGCTGGCCAGGGCCTTCGCCACCGCTGAGAGCTCCGGGCGACTCGGGAACGAGTGGCAGAAGATGATCGAACACCATCAGGTCGTTAGGCGTTCCTGCTTACGACGAGAAAGGCTCACCCGGTCTTCCTGACGGTCGAGCGGCCCGGAGTCGCTACGACTGCTGTGCTCTGCCCCACCGAGCGGCCAGCCGCCCCGCGTACTCCCTGAAGGCCAGCGTCAGGGCCAGGGTCTCGGGGCCGAGCAGCAGGCCGGCGCAGAGCAGCCGGTACCAGAACCCGGCGGTCAGGGGCCCCTCGGCCAGACCTTCTGCCGCCCAGCGCAGGACCTCCACGAAGACCGGCAGCAGCAGCAGCCAGAACCAGACGGCCACACCGAGCCCCCCGGCCAGCCACACCCAGCGGAACCAGCGCCCGGCACGCAGGTCGGCCTCGCTGGCGTCCGCGAGTTCCTCGGCCTCGTCGGGCGTCAGCCGGCCGAACGCCCGCCGCAGCATCAGCGACTTCACACGCCACAGGTTGCGGCAGCCGAGGGCGTTGACCAGCACCGCATAGAGGTCCGTACGGAGGAAGACCAGGCACTGCCAGAGCATCTGCATGACCTTGATGAACACCCAGGCGGCCAGGAGCGACCCAACCAGTTCCGGGGCCGGCCAGGCGCCGATGTCGATCAGGAGCCGGCCGGCGAGCAGCACGGCGAGCAGAGCGGAGTCCACGGCGAGGCCCGCCAGCAGGGGGCCGTACCGCTGGCGACGCGGCAACGTCCAGAGCTGGGTGAGGTCCGTCTCGAAGACGAGCATGATCATGCGGCGGTCGACGCCGAAGCGGGTCTGGATGCCGAGTGCCCGCGCGCCGAGCCAGTGGCCGACCTCGTGGCTGGCCGCCGCGAACCAGACGAAAGGCAGCCAGGCCAGTGCGCTCAGCCCGATGTCATCGAAGGGGAAGGCGTCCCGCGCCGGGTCGGGGATCAAGGCCGGTCGGAGGGCGAAGACGCCCAGCGCGAAGAGCAGGCAGCCGGCGTAGCAGGCCCAGGCCACGCGGCCGAAGAAGGGGCGTACGGCCTGCGGGCTGACGCTGGTCATCCACCGGCGGGCCTGGATGGGCGCCGTGCGTACGGGCTCCGGCGTCTGGGAGGACTCGTCACCGGCGTCATCGGCCAGGAAGCCGAGCTCCCCGAGTACCTCCACGAACGACGGCACGTTCACCGGCTCACCGGCGAACTCCTCGGCCTCGGCCGCCGCCTCCTCGAGGCTCGCCCCCCGCTGGAGGGCGCCGATCACCACTCCGCCGACCGCCGGGATCGTGACGAACGTGCCGGTGGCGGGGTCGCCGACCAGCACCTCGTTCTGTCCCTCGGGCACGACGCTGAGCGGCCGGAGCCTGACCGTGCCCGTGCCTGTGCCGGGAGTGGTGGTCACCGGCCTGCACCCCCGCGCGGCGGCGCCAGCCGACAGACCTCGCAATCGGGGTTGGCGGGCAGGGCCTGCCACTCGGGCAGCAGGCCCTTGCGAAGATCGAGGGTTACCCGGAACCCGGCCGCGCGGGGCGGTTCGTACCCGGTGAGGTAGCGCTGTGCCTCGAACGCGAGCAGCGAGCCGACCTGCATCGCCATCGGCCCGGTGAGCGGGTTGCTCAGCTTCATGTTCTCCACGAGCCGGTACGCGATCGCCTCCGAGCCGTCGCCGATGGGCCGGTCCTCGTAATCGCAGGCCAGGCACGGTGTCCGGCCCGGATCCACGGACAGATACATCACCTGCGTGCGGTTCGCGCCGCCCAGGACGTACGGGACTCCGGCCCGGACCGCGGATTCGTTCGCCCAGAGGTTGGCGTGCGGATGGCCGTCGAGGCCGCCCGCGATCAGGTCGATGCCCTGGACCAGATCCGCGAGGTCCTCGGGGGCGGAGATCCAGCGGTCGACGGCGTTCACCTTGATGTTGGGGTCGTAGTCGCGCACCCAGGCGGCCGCGCGCTCGGCCTTCGACAGGCCGAGGTCCGCATGCCGGTAGAGGAACTGCCTGGCGAAGTTACGGGATTCGACGCGGTCCTGATCGACCAGCGTCATCTCGCCGACGCCGAGCCCGGCCAGGCACTGAACGAGGGAGGAGCCGCCTCCGCCGACACCGAGCACCAGGATGTGGGCCTCCCGCATCGACCGCTGGAACCCGGCGCGGTGGCGGTTCAGTGCGGCGTAGCTTCCGTAGAAGCTCAGGTTGGAGAATTGCCGCTCGTCCTCGCCCGGGTCACCAAGGCTTCTGCCGTCGGCGCTCTCGACCAGGCCCAGCGAGTCGAGCCCGCTCAGGCCCTGGCCGACGTCCTCCTCGGAGACGTCGAACCCGTGCCCGCCGAGGGCGGTGCTCAGCTCGGCCGCGGTCTGGGGAGCCCGGCGCAACTCGCTCAGGAGCGCGGCCACCTGCCCGTCGGGATCGCTGAGTGTGATCGCCTCACGAGCGTCGAAGACCACCACCAGGTCCTCGCCGGCCTGCTCCCATTCACATTCCTTCAACGCCACACGCATCGTGCCTCCCGCGCCAGTACGCATGTCGGGCCTCGCGGGGAGAGGCGACGGCGCGCATGATCTGAGCGTCGTTCTCCGCTCCCTCCCCGCGAGAGAAATCGCCAGGCGGTGTCAGTGCCTCAGGTGGCGGGGTTCTGGGTGGCCTTGACGGATTCGACCTTCTTGACCTTGATCTCCATGATGTTGCTCCTCGTGAGGTTTGTGCGGCTTGAGTGCCACTTGGGAAAACAGTGCACCTTGGTACTGATATGGCGCTTATTTTCAGCTGAGGCGGGGTTAGGCTTCGGTGATCATGCAGGGCATGCGCGGAGGCACCGGGTGGCTGGAGACAAGAAAGATTGACCGTGGACGGCGTTGAGTTCCGACTGCTGGGACCGGTAGGAGTGTGGGACGCCGGGCGATGGCTCAGCCCCTCCAGCGCCCAGCAGCGGACCGTGCTGGCGATGTTGTTGCTCGAAACGGGACGGCCCGTGCCCGTAGCGCGGTTGGAGAACGCGATCTGGGGCGCCGAATCGCCCGAGTCAGCCCGGAACGCCGTGCAGGGGCACATCTCCAGGCTTCGCCGGCTGCTGGCGCCGCACGCGGCGGTCGAGCTGGCGACCTCGGCCCGCGGCTACTGCCTGACGGTGGAGCGCGACCGCATCGACCTGTACCGCTTCAGGGAGCTGGTACGCGAGGCCGGTGGCGAGCAGGAGCCGGAACGCGCCATAGAGCTGCTGCGCGAGGGACTGGCGTGGTGGCAGGGCGCACCACTGGCCGACGTCGCGGGAAAGTGGCTGCCCGACGTCGTCGTACCGGCTCTCGAGGAGGAGCGGCTGGCGGCTCTGGAGCGGCGGGCCGCGCTCGACCTCCGGCAGGGGCGCCATCAGGAGGTCGCGGCGGAGCTGACGGCCCTGGTCGGTGAGAACCCGCTGCGGGAACGGCCGGTGTCCCTGCTCATGACGGCGTTGGTGCGTTGCGACCGGAGGACCGAGGCGCTGGCCGTCTTCCGTCGTGTCAGGCGCCGGTTCGCCGAGGAGCTGGGCATCGAGCCCGGAGACGAGCTACAACGCCTCCACCAGGCGATCCTCGCCGGCCGCGAGGACACGTCAGGAACGACGCCTCCCGCGGCCGTCATCGCCGTGCCGCGCCACCTCCCTCCGGACACCGAGCTGTTCACAGCCCGCGAGGAGGAGCTGGCCGCCCTTGACCGGCTCACGCTCCCGGCGGCCTCCCATTCCTCACCCTCCACGCAGGTGATGGCTCCCTGTGTCATCACCGGAACCGGCGGCGTCGGCAAGACCACCCTGGCCGTGCACTGGGCGCACCGGGCCCGCGACCGGTTCCCCGACGGTCAGCTCTACGTGAACCTCCAGGGGTACGGGCCCACCCACGTCGCCCGGCCGCCGGCCGAGGCGGTGCGGCTCTTTCTGGACGCTCTGCAGGTGCCCGCCGAGATGGTGCCGGCCACGTTGGAGGCGCAGGTCGGGCTCTACCGCAGCCTGCTGGCCGAGCGCCGCATGCTGATCCTGCTCGACAACGCCCTCGATACCGACCAGGTTCGGCCGCTGCTGCCGAACGCGCCCGGCTGCCTGGCACTGGTCACCAGCCGCGTCGAGCTGATCGGCCTGGTCGCGGCGGAGGGCGCCAACACGTTGTCGCTCGGGCTGTTCTCACCCGAGCACTCCCGCGAGCTCCTGACGCGCCGGCTTGGTGTGGCGAAGGTGGGCGCCGAGCCGCGCGCGGTCGACGACATCGTCTCCCGGTGCGCCGGGCTGCCGCTGGCCCTGGCGATCGTGGCCGCCCGCGCCCACACCCGCCCGGCGTTCCCTCTGGGCCCCCTGATCTCGGGCCTCCACGGGGCCACCGATCACGACGATGACGACGGTGACGACGGTGACGACGATCGCGCTGACGGCGGACGGGTCGACGGTCTGGACGTCTTCGACGGCGGCGACGCCTCGACGAACATGCGTATCGTCTTCTCCTGGTCCTACCGCGCGCTTTCCCCCAACGCCGCACGCCTGTTCCGCCTGCGCGGCCTCCTGCCGACGCCCGAGATCTCCACCACCGCGGCGGCCAGCCTGGCCGGGATCCCGGTACGGCACGCCCGCCGCCTGCTGACCGAGCTCGCCCGGGCGAACATGGCGACGGAGCGCTCCCCGGGGCGTTACGGCTGGCACGACCTGCTCCAGACCTATGCCGAGGAGCTGACCCGCCAGCACGACTCCGAGGCGGAGCGCCACGAGGCGCTGCACCGGCTCCTCGACCACTACCTGCACAGCGCCCGCCTCGGTGACAGGCTCCTGGACCTGTACCACCGCGTACCCCTGGCCCCGGCGCCACCGCGGACCGGTGTGGTCCTGGCCCGCATCACCGACCGCGCGCAGAGCGAGGCCTGGTTCGCCCGCGAGCACCGGACGCTCCTGGCGGCCATCCGGCACGCCGCGCGGCTCGGGTTCGACAGGCACGCCTGGCAACTGGCCGGCGCCTGCTGGGGCTTCCTGTCCCAGGAGGGGCGCTCCGATGACCAGGTCGCCATGCATCACATCGCGCTCGAGGCGGCGGCGCGGCTGAACGACCCCGCCGCGCAGGCCCATGCCCACGTCGGGCTCGCCCAGGCCCTCATCCGGCTGGGCCAGGACGAAACGAGCGAATCCCACCTGCGCGAGGCGCTCGACCTGTTCGGCGGACTGCGTGATCACGTTGGTCAGGCGCTCTGCCTCATCTATCGCAGCGTTCTGAAGGACCGTCGCGGCCAGTACGGGGAAGGGCTGGACCTGAGCGTGCTGGCGCTCCGGTTCTATCAGGCGGCCGGCGACCGCGCGGGCGAGGGCAGGGCCCTGAACAACATCGGCTGGTTCCACGCCCAGCGCGGAGCGTACGAGGAGGCGCTGCGCCGCTGCCAAGAGGCCCTGGCCATCCACCGCGAGCTGAACGATCTGCCCGGCGAGTCCGCCACCCTCGACAGCTTGGG
This sequence comes from Nonomuraea sp. LPB2021202275-12-8, assembly GCF_037044575.1. NCBI lineage: Bacteria > Bacillati > Actinomycetota > Actinomycetes > Streptosporangiales > Streptosporangiaceae > Nonomuraea > Nonomuraea sp. LPB2021202275-12-8. Next base: position 151,497 of record NZ_JBAHWD010000006.1, read on the forward strand.
CCACCTCCATCACCTGCTCGGTCAGTACGAGGAGGCGATCTCCTACTACCGCCGATCTCTCGCGTGGCGCCAGCGCGGCAAGCGCGCACTCGGCGCGCGGACCCTGCGGCGGCTGGGCGAGGCGCAGCTGGCGGCGGGCCGGCTGCACGAGGGCCGCGCCGCCCTCCGCCAAGCACTCGACCTCGTCGTCGAGCTCGCCCCCGGGGACGCCGACGCACTCCGTGCCCGAATCGACGGGCTGACCGATCCGGAAGAACCATCGGTTTAGGATCGCCACACTCCGACAACCGGGGAGGACCGCCGCCGAAGCCGTGAAGAGCGTCAGCCCACCGGCGACGTTCAAGGCGACCGGCTGAGCGCCGCCACCCCCCGCTCCTGCCCGGACCAGCTCTCCTGCCGCAGCAACTTGACCGCGACCACTCCGAGAAGGAGCCTGCGGGCTTCAGCGTATGGCGGCGGCTTGTCTGCGCATCGTAAGCATTCACCCCGAGCGCATGGGGGTATCACTCCAGGGGCTCTGTCGCAGAAACGGTGGTGACTGATCGTGATGTCACCCGAGCAGGATCCGGTGGCGTAGCAGCCGGAAGCCAGCCCGTCCGTACATCTGTCGTTTGATCATTTCTGTCTTGTTGTTGACGCCTTCGGTGCCGCCGTTGTGATGCGGGAGGGTGAGTCCTGCGTTGACGGCGGCGCGGTCCTGGTCGAGGCCGGTGCGGAAGCTGTGGAGGTGGGGTAGGTCCGCCTCGCGGGCCACGGTTCAGCCGACGGGACATCACGTCGGTCATCGCCCAGTACACCCGTGATTCGGAACTGGTCGGCGGCCATCCCCGCGACGTTGTCGTGTGTCGAGGCGGCCAGCACCACCACTCAGGTCGCCGGGGTAACCGGGACGGCCGCCGCGCGCATGGCGTCGAAGTTGGCGACGTACTGCCGGTAGACGGTCTGGTCGTTGAGCCGGAGCAGCGTCTCGTCGTTGCGGCGCAGCGAGGTCTCGTTGTAGTTGTGGCTGCCCGTGAAGACCCAGTGGGCATGGCGGTCGCCGTCGTAGGAGCCCTCGACGAGCAGATACTTGGAGTGGACGCGGCCGGGCAGCCCGCCGCCGGTGCCCAGGGTGCGCAGCTCGACGCGCGGCTCGGCCTGCAGGACCTGCTTGACCTCGTCGTCCATGATGCCGTAGACGACCTTGACCGTGCAGCCCTCGGCGGCCAGGGCGGTCAGCTTCTGGGGGATGGCGATGCGGTAGGTGTCCCACTCCGACATCCCGACGCGGATGGTCGTACGGCCGCCCTTGCAGGAGACCTTCCCCAGGTAGTCGACGATGGGATCGGTGGTGGCGTCCGTCCCCGCCTTGGGGAAGAAGTGGGCGCGCACCGAGCCGCCGGACGAGCCGGTGTTGACGACGCGGTAGTAGTCGAGGTTCTTCCGCTCGGCCGCCAGGTCCTTGAAGTAGCCCTCGTACGCCCGGTAGAGGCGCTTGTTGCCGGGCAGGACCACCGCGTTGTTCCAGTACGTCGTGGAGTTCAGGTCGGTGAGGTTGGCCGACGACTGCACCACCACGTCCGAGGCCCGGCCGGTCCGCGAGAACAGGTAGAACTTGTTGTGCTGCCCCTTGTCGCCGATGCACGCGGCCGTGCCGCCCGAGGGCGGGCCGGTGCACACGTGCAGCCACGAGGCGGCCGAGGTGTCCGTGCCCAGTCCGTCCGCGAGTTGCGCCGCCACCGTGCCGCCACGGGTGTCGCCGTCCAGGATGACCTGCACCTGCACGCCGCGCTGGTGAGCCTTGACGAGCTCGGCCGCGAACTCGGAGCCCGCGGTGCCAGACATCACGAAGTGGGCGACCTGGATGCGCGCCCCCGGCGGTGTCTGCTTGACCAGCGCGCAGATCCTGCGCACGATCGCGACCGGGTCGCCGCCCACCGGCTCGCTGAAGACCGCACCGGTGGCCACCCGCGTCTCCGGCGCGTCCGCGCAGACGCCGGCGCTCGCCGTCGCCGTGCCGCTCAGCGCCAGCACGGGGGTGGCCACAGCGGTTGCCGCCAGCACGGTCAGTGGTCTGCGGTGCATGGATCACTCCTTCGAGGGGCATAGCCGGTCCCGGACGGGGCCGGCCGGTTCTTTCGGGGAGTGATCCTTGCCCCGCCGACTGCGACTTCGGAAACGGCAGACCGAAAACGGGGGTAACGGCGCGGAAACATCTCCTCCAACCGGCACTCTGCGGGTCAGAGCCTGGAGGCCTGCGCCGGCGGCGAGGGCAAGGTGTTCACTCGCGCCCGAACTTCGGCGAACAGGACCGGATCCCATCAATGGCGGCGAATTGCCGAGGCAACGCCGTAGCCGGGATGGCCAACGGGGGACGTCGGCACAGAGCAGGCAATTCTCCGATATTTGCGAGATTTCAAGAAATTCACTACCAAATCTGTCAAGCCAGGGAAGGGTGAAGATAGGGAGAACGCGTTACGCTCGCCGTGATCTCGGGGCCGCTGTAGTCGGAGGACGGCGTGTACGGCGTTGCCTGGTTCGGGGTGCTCGGTCCGCTGGAGGTGACCGCGTCCGGGCGTCCGGTGCCCGTGGCGGGGCGCAGCCAGCGCGAGCTGCTGGGGGTGCTGCTGCTGTCCGCCAACCGGCTCGTGCCGGTGGACACCATGGTCGAGTCCCTGTGGCTGGACCGGCCGCCGAGCAGCGCGCGCAGGCAGGTCCAGAACAGTGTCGGCCGCCTGCGCAGGACCCTCGTCGCCGGCGGCGTCCCCCCGCAGACGCTGGAGACCAGGCCAGGCGGCTACCTGCTGCGCGTCTCGCCGGGCGAGCTCGACGCGCTCTCCTTCGTCCAGCACGTCGAGGAGGGGCGGCGGCTGGCCGGGGCGGAGCGCACGGCCGAGGCGGCTGCCCGCCTGCGCGCCGCACTCGCGCTGTGGCGGGGCACGCCGCTCGCCGACCTGGACAGCCACTTCGCGGTCACGCACGCGCGACGGCTGCACGAGGAGCGGCTGGCCGTGCTCGAAGAGTGCCTGGCTCTCGAACTGCGGCTCGGCCGGCACCACGAGGTGGCGGGCGAGCTGTCGGCGCTGGTGGAGGAACACCCGCTGCGGGAGGGCCCGCGAGCGCTCCTCATGACGGCGCTGCACCGCAGCGGGCGTACCGCCGATGCCCTTGAGGAGTACCGCAGGACGCGCGCGGCGTTCGTAGCCGAGCTGGGGCTCGAACCCGGCGCCGAGCTGCGTGACCTGGAGCGGGCCATCCTCACGGGGACGCTCGACCCGCCGAGCCCGGAGGCGGAGCCGCGCCGGGTCCGCCCTCGGCAACTGCTGCCGGACATCGCCGACTTCACGGGGCGCGACGACCTCGCCGACCGGCTCGAAACACTGCTGCGTGACTCCCACGGCTCGACCGCCGTCATGGTGGTGGCCATCGCGGGGCAGGCCGGGGTCGGCAAGACGGCGCTCGCCGTGCGCCTCGGGCACCGCCTGTCCGATGACTTCCCCGACGGGCAGCTGTACGTGGACCTGCGCGGCGGCGGCCAGGCACGCCCGGCCGAGCCGGTCGAGGTGCTCGCCCGGTTCCTGCGCGCGCTCGGCGCGCACGGGGCGGAGATACCCCAGGGCCTGGAGGAGCGCGCAGAGGAGTACCGCTCCGCGGTGGCCGACCGGCGGATGCTGGTGGTGCTGGACAACGCGGTCGACGAGGCTCAGGTCCGGCCGCTCGTCCCGGGCACGCCGAGGTGTGCCGTGCTGATCACCAGCCGCTCCAGGCTGGCCGGGCTGCCGGGGGCGCGGCTGGTGGAGCTGGGCGTACTGGAGACCGGGCAGGCCGTCGACCTGCTCGCCCGCGTCGCCGGCCGCGACCGGATCGCGGCGGAGCCGGAGGCCGCCCGCGAGCTCGCCCGGCTCTGCGGTCACCTGCCGCTCGCGCTGCGCATCGCCGGCGCCCGGCTGGCCACTCATCCCGGCCGCCCCCTGTCGGAGCTGGCGAGCCGTCTCGCCGACGAGCGCCACCGGCTGGACGAGCTGACGTACGGCGATCTGGAGGTGCGGGCCGGTCTGTCCTTCAGCCATCGCAGGCTCAGCGCCGCCTCCCAGCGGCTCTTTCACCTGCTCGGCCACTTGTACGCGCCGGAGTTCGGCTCATGGGTATGCGCCGCGCTGCTGGACGCCACCCCGGCCGGAGCCGCGCCGCTGATCGAGGAGCTGGTGGACGCGCAGCTCCTCCAGTCGGCCGGACCCGCCCGGTACCGCCTGCACGACCTGGTCCGGCTGTTCGCCAGGGAGTCGCGCGCCGACGATCCGCGGCCGGCGATCGCCCGCGCGCTCGGCGGCTGGCTGGCGCTCGCCGAGCGCGCGCACATCGCGGTGTCCGGAGGCGACTTCGCCACGCTGCACGGCACCGCGCCGCGCTGGACCAGGGCCCTGCCGGAGTCGCCGGCCGATCCGCTCGCCTGGTACGACACCGAGCGGCTCAACCTCGTGATGGCGGTGCACCAGGCCGCGGCGGCCGAACTCGACGAGCTGTGCTGGGATCTGGTGGCCAGCAGCTACACGCTGTTCCTCACGCGCGGGCACAACGACGACTGGGAGGAGACGCTCGACGCCGCGCTGGCGTGCACGCGCAGGACCGGCAACGCACGCGGCCGGGCGACCATGCTCATGGGGCTCGGCCTGCTGGGCGCCTACCGGCAGGACTACGCGGGCGCCGCCACGGTGCTGGAGGAGTCGGTGCGGACCTTCCGCGAGATCGGCGAGCGGCAGGGCCTGGTGTACGCGCTCGGCGTCGCGGCCCACGTGGACGGCATGATCGGCCGCTACGACCACGCCGCCGCGCTGCACGAGGAGGCGCTCGAAGCCCATCGCGCCTCCGGTGATCTCGGCGCGGAGGTCCTGTTGCTGCGCTCGCTGGCGCAACTCCTGGTCGAGATCGGCCAGTTGGAGCGGGCCCGGCCGCACCTGGAGCGGGCGCTGACCGCCGGTCGCGGCGGCGATCGGCGCATCCACGCCGAGGTCCTGTACTGGCTGGGGCAGCTCCACCTCGCCGCCGGAGAGCCGGAACAGGCCGAGCCCGCGTTCAAGGAGATGCTCGCGATCGCGGAGAACCTCGCCGATCCCCGTGAGGAGGCCGAGGCGAGGTACGGGCTCGGGCTGGTCCGCCTCCGCACCGGGGCGCTCGGCGCCGCCGCCGGCCTCTTCAGGCAGGCCCTGGCCCTGAACCGGCCCCTGCGCGAGCCCCTCACCGACGGCCGGATCAGGACCGCGCTCGGCCTCGTCCACCACAGGTACGGGCAGTTCCAGCAGGCGATCGGCTACCTCACCGAGGCCGCCGGGATCTTCGACGAGATCGGCGCGCCACTGTGGCGGGCGCGGGCGTACCGGGCCCTCGGGGACGCGCACGCGGCCCGCGGTGACCGGGCCGCCGCGATGGCGGCCCGGGAGCGCGCCCTGGCCCTGTTCGCCGATCTCGGCGCCCCCGAAGCGGCCGAGATGCGGCGCGACCACCCGGTGTAGGGCGGCGCGGTTCGGAGGGCGCGTCAATCCGCTGGGCCGCGTGCCCTGGGCGGCCCGGGGCGCGGCGCGGGCTGGTCCTCCGGCAGCAGGCCGAGGAACGGGGGACCCGTCGCTGAGGCAGGAGTGGTAGCGGCGCTCGATGAACGACTCCGCCAGGTCCCCCCAGCCGACCCCCACCCGACCTGCCAGTCACCCGACAGCGACAGCGGGGTGGCCTTGTACGACCCCTCTTCGCCCTCCGGGCCGGCCGTCACCGCCGGCACCACCGCGCCGGCCGCCGAGGGCGCGGCGGGCTCGCCGGACACCCGGTCATAGGGCGGGCCGGGATGTGGCCGATGGCCCATGTGCCCAGGACGCCGGGCGGGTGAGGCTTCTCGTGTTCGAAGAACCGGTGCTCAGCACCTCAAGGAAGGAAACAACGATGAAGCGGATGCTCACCATCGCCGGGATCCTGATCGCGGCGGCCGGTGTCCCCCAGGCCACCGCCACGGCAAGCGTCCAGGCGCAGCCGATGGCGGCGGCCGTCGACCTGCCCGTGCATCGGGGCAAGTTCTGGTTTCACAGCGACTGCGTGACGGCCGGCCAGGAAGGGGTCGACCGCGGGCACTGGTCGCACTACAAGTGCGCCGAGGGCTGGCTGTGGAACCTGTGGACCGATCGATGAGGCCCGGCTCCCGCCCGTGATGGCGGGAGCCACCGGGCTCGGGATGGCGTCCCCTCCGGTCATCCCGAGCCCAGACCGGCGTCCCTGGCCCGCACGATCGCCGCGGCCCGGTCGTGCACCTGCAGCTTGGCGAAGATCGAACCGACGTGGTTGCGCACGGTCTTGTCCGTGACGAACAACCGCTGCGCGATCTGCCGGTAGCTCAGTCCCTGCGCCAGCAGGTCGAGGATCTCGCGCTCCCTGGCCGTGAGCGTCGGGAACGCCTGCTTGGCGGGGGCGCCGGAGAAGGCGGCGAACAGGCAGGCGAGGCGTTCGGCCAGGTGCGGGCCGAACACCGCGCCGCCCCGGCCGACCGTGCGCAGGGCGAGCAGGATCTCCTCGCGGGTGGCGCCCTTGAGCAGGTAGCCGCGCGCGCCGGCGCGCATCGCCGCCAGCAGGTTGTCGTCGTCCTCGGACATCGTCATGACCAGGACCCGGATGTCCGGATGGGCGCGCAGGAGCAGGCGGGTGGCCTCGATGCCGGACTGGCCCGGCAGTCCGAGGTCCATGACCACCAGGTCGGGGGCGGTGCGGGCGGCCTCCGCGAGAGCCTGCTCGCCGGTGGCCGCCTGCCCCACGACGGTAAACTCGCCGTCCAGATCCACGGCCGCGGCGAGCCCCTCCCTGAAGAGGGGATGGTCGTCGACCAGCAGCACCCGCCAGGCGTCACTCATGGATGGTCTCCGTGGAGGTGGGGAGGGTGGCGGTCACGGTGGTGCCGCCCGGAGCGGTGTCGACGCTGGCCGTGCCGCCGATCTCCTCGGCGCGTTCGGCGACCGAGGCCAGGCCGGTGCCCGGCACGGCGTCCGCGGCGATGCCGGTGCCGTCGTCGGTGACCGTGACCGTGAGCGCGGCGGACTCCGTGGTGAAGGCCACCTGCACGTGACCGGCGCCGGCATGGCGTACGGCGTTGGTCACGGCCTCGGCGGCGATGCGGTAGGCGGCGGTCTCCACGGCGGGCGCCAGGGCGGGCAGCGGCGCGGGCGGGTCGATCACCGTGACGCGGGCGGCGTCCGTGCTGAGGCGGTGCGCCAGGACCCGGGTGGCGTCCAGCAGCCCGCGTTCGACCAGAGTGGCGGGGGTCAGTCCGGCGGTGATGCGGCGTACCTCGGTGATCGCCTCCCCCAGCCCGTCGGCCGCCGTGCACAGGTGCGGGTGCGCGGCGGAGTGCGGCGGGCTGGACGCCCGCGCGACGTCCAGCCGGAGCCGCACGGCGGCGAGTTGCGGGCCGAGGCCGTCGTGGATCTCCCGGCGCAGGCGGCGGCGCTCCTCCTCGCGGGCCAGCGCCAGGCGTTCGCGGGCGGCCTGCGCCTCCTCCGCCAGCCGCAGCGCGGCCAGCGCCGGACTGGCCTGGTCGGCGAGCAGCGACAGCAGCTCGCTGTCGCGCTCGGCGGGCGTGCTCGCGCCGTCGCGCGCCACCTCCAGGCGGCCCACCACCTGCCCGTGGTGGCGTAGCGGGAAGACCTGCCCGGGACCGCTCACGGGGGCACCGGCGGCGGCCAGCACGCGCGGGCCGGAACGGGTCTCGACGCTGATCGCCGCCCCGGACAGGCCCAGGTCCTCCACGACGCTGCGGCAGATCTGCTCGGGCACGTCGCCGGGATGCGGGGCCTGCTGCAACCGGGCGGCCAGGGCCCGCACGGCCTCGTGCGGGCGGGCGCGCGGCCCGTAGAAGGCCCGCTCGACCGCCATCACGGCGTGCCGTACGACCGGCCGGGCGGCCCAGCCGGCCACCAGCGCGCCGCCGACGACGACCACCGTGACCGCGCTGCGGACGGCGGGAACGGCCGCCCAGGCACCCATCGCCGCGCAGGTGGCCGCGATGATCAACACGGCCAGCACGAACGCGCGGGCAAGGCGATGGCTGGTGACCCGCTCCAGCCGCCACATGCCGCCCCGGGCAGCCGCGAGGCAGATCATGGCGACCCACAGCGTCACCCCGGCCGCTCGCGCCACGACCGTCCAGCGCTCCCCCCACAGGTCCGACAGCAGCAGGCAGACGTAGCCCGGGTAGGCCACGGCGATCAGCCCCCGGACTCCGCGCCCCTCCCCGGCAGGTGCTCTGAGCGCGTTGCGGGCCAGATCCGCCGTCACCGCCACGGTCAACGCCGGCATCGTCCAGTCCAGCACGTTCTGACTGTCGTGCAGCAGCTCGGCGGCCCATCCGCCGGGCGCGGTCGCCGACCACGGGCTGGGGAAACTGGGCAGGCCCGGTGTGCCCAGGCCCCAGATCACCGCGTACTGGAGGCTGGCGGCGGTGGCAGCCAGGACCACAGCGCGTCGCAGCCTGCTGGGGGACGAGCCGGGAAGCAGGCACAAGGGCAGCAGGAGCACGGTCAGCGGCCGGCACGCGGTCCCGGCCGCGCCCAGCAGGATCGCCGCCCCGGCGACCGGAGCCGTCTGGCCGCCCAGGCTCGCGAGCGCGTCGGACACCGCCGGAGGCACGATCCACACCACCCCGGCGGCCAGGACCAGCCCGCCACGGCGCGCGGCGTAGCGATCGGCCAGCAGCAACACCGCGACCGCGCACACCGGCAGGCCCACGACCAGCCGGATCACCTCGGCGGTCAGCCGCGCCTCACCCGGCCGCACCGGGCCTGGCGGCACCACCGCGAACCGCACGACCAGGACGGCGAGCAGCACCGCAGCGGCCATCCCTGCGAGGTGCGCGCCGCGGGTGTGCGACCGGACGGCGGCCAGGCCCGGCGCTAGTCCACCCAAAGGTCCCAGGTGCTGATGTCGAGGATCGACTTGACGCAGGTGGGGTTGGACCAGCGCCGTTTGCGCACCCCCTCGCGGCCTGCCTCCCGGCAGCCCGCTTCGGAGTGGTAGGAGCCGATATACCGCTTGGCGTCCACATCGGCGGAGGCCCCGGCGGGCAGCGTCAGGAGAGCGGCGAAGACCGCCATGGAGACGGCGAACGACCCGAACGTAATGCGCATACTGGACTCCAGGAGAGGGGATCGCGGAGAGTAGCGGTTCGATCGCTCATCGTAGCAAGGCGGGCCAGGAGTGCGGCCAGCGGTTTTCCCGCCGATACCCGTTCGCGACGGTCGTGGGCCAGACTCTGAGGCATGTCTCGTGCTCTCGCGGTCGTGCTCCTGGCGGTGACGCTGCTGACCGGCTGCGGGTCCGGGGCCGCCCTGAGCCAGTCCGTGCTGGACCAGGCCCGGCGGCAGGGTGTGGCGCCCGACCTGATGTACGTGGTGGACCTGCCGGGCTACGAGCTGGCCGAGCAGTCGGTGGGCGCGGTCGGCGAGGAGGGGTTCGGCGCCGTCTACACCGCGCCTGACGGCAAGCAGGTGGAGATGCGGATCGACCGCGGGCCGTACACCTGCCTCGGCACCTGCGAGCGGGACGGCGACGGCTGGTACACCGAGCACGAGGGCCGCCAGGAGTACGCGGCCGTACGCGCGGACCACCACGTGCGGTTGATCTCCGCCGCCGGGCAGGTGGACCGGGGCGTGCTGAAGCGGGCGGCCGAAGGCGCCCGGCCGGCCGTCGGCGACGGCACGCCCGCTCCCCCGCCGAGCCAGGTGGAGCGTGGAGACCTCCCCGAGAACGGCGACGGCGCGCCGATCGACCCGACGGGGCCCGGCGGGTGACCGGGTCGCCTTTCCGGGGCCGAATCGCGCCCCTTATCGTGTGAATCGCCGAAGAAAGGGAGTCGGATGCCGCACGTCCGCCCGCTCCGGCCCGGTGATCCCGAGCGGATCGGCGGCTATCGGCTCGCCGGTGTCCTCGGCTCCGGCGGGCAGGGAGTGGTCTACCAAGGGGTCGGCGACACCGGCCGCGAGGTCGCCGTCAAGCTGCTGCACAGCCACCTGAGCCACGACGACGACGTCACGAAGGGGTTCCTGCGCGAGGTCGAGGCCGCGCGCAGGGTGGCCGCGTTCTGCACGGCGGCCGTGCTGGACGTCGGCATGCACGACGAGCGGCCGTACATCGTGAGCGAGTACGTGCCAGGCGAGACGCTGCAGGCCCTCGTCCGCTCATCGGGCCCCCGGACGGGCGGCGCGCTTGACCGCCTCGCGATCTCCACCCTCACGGCGCTGGCGGCCATCCACCAGGCCGGGATCGTGCACCGCGACTTCAAGCCGGGCAACGTCCTGATAGGCCCGGAAGGCCCGATCGTCATCGACTTCGGCATCGCCAAGGCGCTCGACGCGACCACCCGCGGCGCCTCCGGACCGATCGGCACGCCCACCTACATGTCGCCCGAGCAGTTCGGGGGCGAGCGGATCGGGCCCGCGTCCGACCTCTTCAGCTGGGCGGGCACGATGATGTTCGCCGCCACGGGCCGCCCCGCCTTCGCGGGGGAGACCGTGCCCGCCATCCTGCACCAGATCCTGAGCGGCTCCCCCGACCTGGTGGGCGTGCCACCTCACCTGCTGGAGCCGATCCGGGCATGCCTGGCCAAGGACCCGGCGGCCCGGCCGACCACGGCGGACCTGCTGCAGCGGCTGATCAGGCATCCGGGGCCGACGGCGCACCCCCATCCCGTTCCCGCACCCGCACCCGCGTCCACGGCGGAGGCGGAGACCGCGCCGAGCCGGCCCAGGCGGGTCAGCCGCCGGGTCCTGATCACCGGCGGTGTCGCCGCCACCGCTGCGGTGGCGGTGTCCGCCTTCGCCGTCTTCCGTCCGGAAGGTCCGGAAGGCGAAGTCGTCCGGCCCGGCGGCGACGCCTTACGGCCGAACGGCGACGTCCCCCAGCCGGACGGCGGGACGAGGACGGTGGGCGGCTCGCCGACCCCGACGGCCGAGCCCTTCGGCACGCCGATCGAGGAGCCCGTCCCCCTGCCGGAAGCGGGCGGTGACCCCACGACGCTGGCCGCCACCGCGGCCACCGTCGTCTGCGGCACGGCCAAGGGCGCGGTGCTCGCCTGGGACATGGGCACGGCGGCGGCCACCCGGCTCGGTGACGGAGGAGGCTCGGTGACAGCCGTGGCGACCGGCGACCTCGGCGGGACGCGGGTGGTCGCCTCGGGCCACGCCGACGGCAGGATGCGGCTGTGGAGCCTGGCCGGCGAGAGCCTCGCCACGCACCGGGCGGGCGACCCCGTCATCGCCGTCACGGTCGCCGCGGGCAGGGCGGTCGCGGTCACGGAGAAGTACGACGGCACGACCGACCTCCACAGCGTCGTACGGCTGTGGGACATCTCCACCGGCAAGCGGATCGGCGCCACGATCACCGACCACTTCCAGGGCGTCGAAGCCCTGGCCTTCGGCAGGCTCGGTGAACAGGACGTGCTCGTCACCGGAGACGGCGGCGAGCGGATCCGGGTGCGCCGCCTGTCGACCGGCAAGCTGACGCACTCCTTCCACACCGGCGAGATCGGCGGCATCGAGCAGCTCGCCTGCGGCCGGATCAAGGGCAGGCCCGTCCTCGTCTCCACCCACCTGGACGCCACGCTGCGGGTCTACGACCTGGCCACCGGCAAGCGCAGGAAGAGGTGGACGTTCAGCGACCAGAGCCCCGACGACCGGGGCGCCGGCGCGCTGGCCGTGGGCATGCTGGGCGACCTGCCCATCGCGGCCGTCAGCCACACCCCGGCGGGCGGCGACGCCATCGTCCGCGTCCGGAACCTGGACGACGGAGAGATCATCGGAATCCTGGGCCCCGGCGACGGCGGCGAGATCCGCACCCTGGCACTGGGCGAACTCGACGGCCGCACCGTCATCGTGGGCGCCGACGAGCAACGGGCGCTGCGCGTGTGGAGCCTCGGTCCGGCCTGACGGCCCGGACTCGACGCGGAGCACGCCACGGCGCTGGAGGACTACGCGAACACGGGGTCAGCGCCCCTGAGCCGTCGATCCGCGGACGACCAGCTCGGTGGCGAGCTCGACGTGGTGGGAGTCGATCTGCTCGCCGGCGGCAAGGCGCAGCGCCGTGCGCAGGGCGACCCTGCCCATCTCGCGCAGCGGCTGGCGGACGGTGGTCAGCGGCGGGGAGGCCATCTTGGCGATCTGGGTGTCGTCGAAGCCCACGATGCTCAGGTCGTCGGGAATGCGCAGGCCGCGCGCCCGCGCGGCCTCCATGACGCCGAGCGCCATCTCGTCACAGCCCGCGAAGATCGCCGTCGGTGCTCCCGGCAGATCCAGCAGGGCCGCGCCACCCAGCACGCCGTCCTGGTAGCGGAACTGACCGGTCTGTACGTAACCGTCGGGCACGGGCACGCCGACGGCCTCCATGGCGGCGCGGTAGCCGTGCAGTCGTGCCTGGTTGCAGTCCGCCGTCGCCGGACCTCCGATGTAGGCGATGCGGCGATGCCCGAGGGAGAGCAGGTGCTGGGTCGCGGCCAGGCCGCCGGCGAAGTTGGTCGACCCGATGCTGGTCACGCGGGTGCGCGGCAGGTTCAGCGGGTCGATCACGACCAGCGGCAGGCGCGCCCTGGACAGGGCGGCCAGTTGCCTGGCGGTCAGCTCGCTGGTGACGGCGATCAGGGCCCGCCGCCCGGCGGAGATCAGGTCGCGAGCCCACCCGGCGGTGCGGTCGGCGCTCTTGCGGATGCTGACGACGACCCCCACTCCGGCTTCGGCCCCGGCCTCCACCGCGCCCTGGATGATCTCGGTGGAGTAGGCGTTGAAGCCCGTGTCGAACTGAACCTCGACCGTGGTCAGCCCGACGGCGCCTCGCGGTGACGGCGCGACGTAGTCGTGCCGCTGCAGCAGCGACTGCACCAGGGAGCGGGTCGCCGGCGCGACGTCGCTGCGGCCGTTGAGCACCTTGGAGACCGTCGCGACCGACACACCGGCCGAGGCCGCGACGGTGGCCAGCGTGGCGCGCCTAGGACTGTCGGGCATCGCTTCCCTCCTGTGACGGACTCACGTCCACGGGTGTGAGGAGCCGCCGCCCGCTCCCGACGGGCCGGGTCGGGCCGGTCAGCCGCACGACACCGCGGCAGGGCAGGTCGGCCGCGGACGTGCCGACCAGCACTTCCACGTCCCCCGGCTCGACGATCCGCCGCAGGTCTCGCCCGGTGAAGGCGGTCCGGTCTGCGTGTACGTGGAATCGCACGTCCGCGCTCGCCCCGGGCTCCAGCTCGACCCGCGCGAACCCGGTCAGCTGCCTCACCGGCCGGGTGACCTGGGCGAGCACGTCGCGCAGGTAGAGCTGGACGACCTCGTCACCGGCCCTGCCTCCGGTGTTGCGGACCCGGACCGACACGGTGAACTCACCGTCGGTGGGCACCTCGGCGTCGCTGATCCGCAGGTCGCCGACCTCGAAGCTGGTGTAGGAGGTGCCGTATCCGAAGGGGAACAGCGGTGTCGGGTCGAGGTTGCTGATGCCCTCGCTGTTGGCGCCCAGCGGGGGCTGCAGGTAGGTGCCCGGCTGCCCGCCCGGCAGGCGGGGGATCTGCACGGGCAGCCTGCCCCCGGGCTGGACGCGGCCGGAGAGCACGCCGGAGATCGCGGCCCCGCCTTCCTCGCCGGGCATGAACGCCTGGACGAGCGCGGCGGCTCCGGCGTGCACCTCGCCCAGCGCGTACGGGCGGCCGGAGACGACGACCACGACGACCGGGGTGCCGGTGGCGGTGAGCTCGGCCAGCAGGTCCGCCTGCACTCCGGGCAGGCGCAGATCCTCGGCGTCGCAGCCCTCACCCGAGGTGCCCTGCCCGAACAGGCCGGCGAGGTCGCCCACGACGGCGACGCAGATGTCCGCGTCGCGGGCCGCGGCCACCGCGGCCGCGAACCCGGAGCGGTCCTCCTCCCGCACGTCGCAGCCACCTTCGTGCACGATCTCGGCGTCCGGCAGCTCCGCCCGCAGGGCGTCGAGGAGGCTGGGCGCGTCGATGCCGAGCCCGAGGCCGGGATGGCGGGGCAGCACGTGGTTGGGGAAGGCGTAGCAGCCCATGAAGGTGCGCGGGTCGGTCGCGCACGGGCCGACGACGGCGACCCGGCGCGGCTCCGGGCGTCCCTCTCCGAGCAGCGGCAGCGCGGTGCCGGCGTCGAGCAGGATGACCGACCGCTCGGCCATCTCGCGGGCGAGCGCCCGGTTGTCCGGCGAGTCCAGGTCCACGGTGGCGGCCCCGGACACCGACCCTTCGGGCGTCCAGTCCTCGTCGAGCAGCCCGAGCTCGGCCTTCTGGGTGAGCAGGCGGCGTGCCGCCCGGTCCACCAGCGACTCCGCCAGCTCACCCCGGCGCACCAGCTCGACCAGATGCGGGCCGAAGCCGAGGGTGTCGGGCAGTTCCACGTCGATGCCGGCCGTGAGCGCCTGGACGCCCGCGTCGGCGGCGTCGGCGGCGATCCCGTGCATCGTGGCGAGGAACGGGACGGCCCAGTAGTCGGAGACGACGGTCCCGGTGAATCCCCACTGCTCGCGCAGCAAGTCGGTCAGCAGCCAGGAGTCGACCCCGGCGGGGACGCCGTCGACGTCGGCGTAGGAGTTCATCACCGAGCGGGCGCCGCCCAGCACGATGGCCGTCTCGAAGGGCGGCAGGATCATGTCCATCAGCTCGCGGCGGCCCATGGGGACGGGGCCGTGGTTGCGGGCCGCGCGCGAGGCGGAGTAGCCGGCGAAGTGCTTGAGCGTGGCGATGATCCCGGCGCTCTCCAGGCCGCGGACGTAGCCGGCGCCGAGCGTCGCGACGAGGTAGGGGTCCTCGCCCATCGTCTCCTCGACCCTGCCCCAGCGGTAGTCGCGCACCACGTCGAGCACCGGCGACAGTCCCTGGTGCGCGCCCACGGCGCGCATGTCCCGCCCGATGGACGCGGCCATCCGCTCCACGAGGTCGGGGTCGAAGGTCGCGCCCCAGGCGATGGCCGCGGGGTAGACGGTCGCGCGGTAGGCCGTGAATCCGGTGAGGCACTCCTCGTGGACGAGCGCCGGGATGCCCAGCCTGGTGCGTTCCATGATCGAGCGTTGCAGCCGGACCACCTCCGCCGCGCCCTCCGCCGCGGTCACGGGCCCGCTGCCGTACACGCGCGTCAGGTGGCCGAGCCCGTGGCGGGTCGCCTCCTCGAAGGGGATCGTCCCGGAGGCCGCGAACACGTCCTGCATCGGCGCGACGTTGACCGTCCCGCAGGCGTCGGGATCGGCGATCGGCTCGGGATGGTCGGCGGCCCGCATGTCGTTGCCGACCCACCGGCTGCCGAGCTGGGCGACCTTCTCCTCCAGCGTCATCTCCACAAGGAGCGCCTCGACCCGGTCGGCCACCGGGAGCGCCGGGTCCTGCCACGGGCGAAGGGCCCGGCCCGCCGGTGGGGTCCGATCTAGAGCCGTCATCTGCTGCTCTCCTTAGGGCACGTTCTTACCGCAGGTTTCGAAATGTTTCGAGACTGCCGAGGAACCTCTCCGACACCATATAGCCAGTACAACCCCCTGACGGAAGTACCTTACACGGCCACCTGGCGCTCTCACTCAGCCACTCGGCGACCAATCCTTGACACACCAATTCCCGATACTTAGATTGGCGTGCCACGGTCATTTCGTAAATGTTTCAAAAGCCGGTCCGTCCGATGATCAGCGAGCCGCGGCCACCCCCCGGCCTTCGAGTACGGAGATCAGCGTGGAGCCCAGGACAACATCACGCCGCAACTTCCTCACCCTCTCCATGGGCATTCCCCTGGGAGCCGCGCTCGCCGCCTGCGGCACTTCGGGGCCGGCCAGGCCCGGCGCCGAAGCGAGCGGCGGCGGGGGCGGTGGCGGCGGCGCCACCTACTGGTACCTGTCGACCCAGCCGCAGGAAGGCGTCCGCACCAGGACCGTCGAGCGGTTCAACAAGGCCAACCCGAACGGCAAGATCGCGGGAACGACCTTCCAGAACGACGCCTTCAAGACGAAGATCAAGACGGCGATCGGAGCCGGCCAGGCGCCCACGCTCATCTGGGGCTGGGGCGGCGGCGGCCTGCGCAGCTACGTGCAGGCGGGCCAGGTCGAGGACCTCACCTCGTGGTTCGACCAGAACCCCGCGGTCAAGGACCGGCTGTTCCCCTCCTCCTTCGGCGCGGCCACCATCGACGACAAGATCTACGCCATGCCGTGCGAGACGATGCAGCCGATCGTCCTGTACTACGACAAGCGGGCCTTCGAGAAGATCGGCGCCGAACCGCCCCAGACCTGGGGCGACATCATGGACCTGGTGCCCAAGTTCAACGCCAAGGGCATCGCGCCGTTCTCGCTCGGCGGCCAGTCACGCTGGACCAACATGATGTGGCTGGAGTTCCTCTTCGACCGCATGGGCGGCCCCGAGGTGTTCCAGGCCGTGTTCGACGAGGAGAAGGACGCCTGGAACAACCCGATCGCCATCGACGCCCTGGGCAAGGTGCAGGAGCTGGTCAAGGCCGACGGGTTCATCAAGGGCTTCTCCTCGATCACCGCCGACTCCAACGCCGACCAGGCGCTGCTCTACACCGGCAAGGCCGCGATGATGCTGCACGGCGGCTGGACGTACGGCGGCATGTCCACCGACGGCGGCGACTTCGTCTCCGGCGGCAACCTCGGCTACATGAACTTCCCGCCGATCGACGGCGGCACGGGCGACCCGAGCAACACCGTAGGAAACCCCGGCCAGTATCTGTCGATCTCCTCCAAGGCGACCCCGGAGCAGAAGGAGATCGCCAAGAAGTTCTTCGCCACCGAGCTGATGGGCGACCAGGCGGTGAAGGAGTGGGTCGAGACCGGCGCTGTGCCGATCGTCAAGGGCGCCGACGCCTCGTTCGCCTCCTCCAAGGACGCCGAGTTCCTCAAGTTCGTCTACGGCATCGCCGTCAACGCCAAGACCTTCGCCCAGTCCTGGGACCAGGCGCTCAGCCCGACCGCCGCCGAGGTGCTGCTGGACAACATCTCCAAGCTGTTCCAGCTGTCGATCTCGCCGAAGGAGTTCGCCACGAACATGAACGCGGTCATCGGCAAGTGAGCACGGTCGCGACCCCCGCCTCCACCGCCACGGCCTCCCGGCAGAGGGGCCGTGGCGGCTCGCTGGGCTGGATGGCCGTGCCGGCGCTGGTCCTCTTCACCGGTTTCGGCGTGATCCCGCTGATCGGGGTCCTCGCGCTCAGCTTCACCTCGTGGGACGGCCTCGGCGAGATCCAGGTGTCCGGATTCGACAGCTGGCGCGCGGTCCTCGCCGACCCCGGCCTGCCGCACGCGCTCTGGGTGACGTTCCTGGTGATGGCCCTGTCGTGGGCGTTCCAGACACCGCTGAGCATCCTGCTCGGGGTGTTCCTGGCCGGTCAGCAGCGCTACCGCGCGGTGCTGTCGGTGCTGTACTTCATCCCGCTCCTGCTCAGCTCGGCCGCCATCGCCATCACGTACAAGGCCCTGCTCGACCCGAACTTCGGGCTCGGCGCGGGGCTGCAGATCCCGCTGCTGGTGCAGGACTGGCTCGGTGAGCCGGTCCTCGCCTTCGGCGTCGTGATCTTCGTGGTGTCCTGGCAGTTCATCCCGTTCCACTCGCTGATCTACCAGGGCGGGGTGCGGCAGATCCCGCGCTCCATGTACGAGGCCGCGGAGCTGGACGGCGCGGGGCGGATCCGCAAGTTCTTCAGCATCACCTTGCCGCAGCTCAAGTACACGGTCATCACGTCGTCGACGCTCATGGTCGTCGGTTCGCTGACGTTCTTCGACCTGATCTTCGTGCTGACCGCGGGCGGGCCGGGCGACGCCACCAGGGTGCTCGCCCTGGACATGTACAAGCGCGGGTTCCAGGCCAATCTGATGGGCCCGGCCAGCGCGATCGCCGTCATCCTCGTCCTCGTGGGCCTCGTCCTGGCCCTGCTGCTGCGCCGGATCGGCGGCGGCAGCGACAGCGACAGCCAGCTGGAAGGTGCCTGACATGGGGACGACCCTCGCGACGCGCCCCAAAGAGAGCGCTCCCAAGCCGCACCGGCACAGCCGCTCCACCCCGGTCCGCCACCGCAACTGGCTAGGCGGTGCGGCCGGGTGGATCTGGCTGGTGATCGTGATCGTGCCGATCTACTGGATCGTCATCACCAGCTTCAAGTCGCAGAGCACCTATTACGCGACCAACCCGCTGCTGCCGCCGGGCGATCCCACCCTGCAGAACTACGCCCTGGTCATCGCGTCGGACTTCCCGCTGTACTTTCTCAACAGCATCATCGTCACCGTCGGCGCGGTGGTCCCGGCGGTCGCCGTCTCCTTCATGGCGTCCTTCGCGATCGTGCGGGGCAACTCCCGGTTCCTGAAGTCGGTGAACTCGCTCTTCCTCATGGGCCTGGCCATCCCGCTCCAGGCGACGATCATCCCGATCTATCTGATCATCATCCGGCTGAGCCTCTACGACAGCCTGCTGGGGATGATCCTGCCGTCGATCGCCTTCGCGATCCCGCTGTCCGTGCTGGTCCTGTCGAACTTCATCCGCGACATCCCCAAGGAACTGTTCGAGTCGATGCGGCTGGACGGCGCCACCGAGTGGGGGACGCTCTGGCGGCTGGCGTTGCCCCTCACCCGGCCGGCCGTCGTCACGGTGACGATCTACAACGCGCTGACGATCTGGAACGGATTCCTGCTGCCGCTGATCCTCACGCAGAGCCCGGACAAGCGGACTCTGCCGCTCGCCCTGTGGAGCTTTCAGGGGCAGTACAGCGTGAACGTCCCGGCCGTGCTCGCCTCCGTCCTGCTCACCTCGCTGCCCATCCTCATCCTGTACGTGTTCGGCCGGCGCCAGATCCTCAGCGGTCTGACGGCGGGATTCGGCAAGTGACGGCCACGCACCCCTAGGGAGGAAAACTCCACGCCATTCTTTGAAAAGCCCGCACGACAAACAGCGGGCCTTTCACATAACAATGGACGTTGCCATTGATGACCATTCTGGCGATTACACGCTCTGCGTTGTGCTAGAAATGAGGTCAATCAAAGGGAGTCCTTAATGGATCAGCTCAGTCTTGGAGTCGTGTCCCGCTCACGCAAGGAGAACGAGCACCGGCTGGCGATCCACCCGCTGCACGTCGACCGGATCGAGGCGGACCTGCGGGACCGCGTCTACCTCGAAAGCGGCTACGGCGAGCGCTTCGGCGTCTCCGACGAGCAACTGGCTCCCCACGTCGCCGGGCTCCTGCCACGGGAGCAGTTGGTGGCGCGGTGCGACGTCATCCTGCTCCCCAAGCCACTTGCCCAGGACCTCAAGGAGTTGCGCGACGGACAGATCCTGTGGGGCTGGCCGCACTGCGTGCAGGACGAGGAGGTGACCC
The DNA here is from genome assembly GCF_037044575.1 of Nonomuraea sp. LPB2021202275-12-8. Lineage (NCBI taxonomy): Bacteria > Bacillati > Actinomycetota > Actinomycetes > Streptosporangiales > Streptosporangiaceae > Nonomuraea > Nonomuraea sp. LPB2021202275-12-8. The sequence goes on from NZ_JBAHWD010000006.1 coordinate 170,846, forward strand.
AGCTCGCGATCGACCGGCGGCTCACGCTGATCGCCTTCGAGGCGATGAACCACTGGAAGAGCGACGGCACGTTCAACCTGCACGTCTTCCACAAGAACAACGAGCTGGCCGGTTACAGCTCCGTACTGCACGCCCTGGCGCTCACCGGGACGACCGGCGACTACGGGCGGCGGCTGCGGGCGGTCGTCATCGGCTTCGGAGCGAGCGGCCGGGGCGCGGTGACGGCACTGAACGCGCACGGCGTCAACGACGTCGATCTCCTCACCTTCCGCGACATCACCGCGGTCGCCTCACCGATCCACTCCGCGCGCATCGTGCGTATCGAGCACGAGGCCGACGATCCCCATCGCAGTTACGCGCTCACCGACACCGGCCGGGTGCCGCTGGCCTCCTTCATCGCCGGCCACGACATCGTCGTCAACTGCGTGCTGCAGGACACCGACCACCCGCTGATGTTCGTCGAGGAGGACGATCTGGCCGCCTTCGCGCCGGGAACGCTCGTCGTCGACGTCTCCTGCGACGAGGGGATGGGTTTCAGCTGGGCGCGTCCCACCACTTTCACCCAGCCGATGTTCGAGGTGGGAGACGGCGTCCACTACTACGGTGTCGACCACAGCCCGTCCTACCTTTGGAACTCCGCGACCTGGGAGATCAGCGAGGCCCTGCTGCCGCACCTGCGAACTGTGCTCGGCGGCCCCAAGGCGTGGGACGAGGGCGACACCGTCCAGCGGGCCATCGAGATCCGCGACGGCGTCGTACAGAACCCCGCCATCCTCTCCTTCCAGCACCGTTCACCGGACTACCCGCACCCGCGCCGGTAGTCCCTGGCGGGGGAACTCGCCGGTGTGCGGGTCGGCTTGTTCCCGATCGAGCCGCACGCTGGTGAGGTCGCAATCCTGCCGGCGCCCGGCTGTCAGGACCGATGCACTTGCCGGGTGACCACAACGACCCTCTCCCCTCCGCCCGTCCGATCTCCGCTGATCAGCTGGCTGGCCGTCGTCTCCCTGATGGCGGGCATCTTCTCGATCGTCACGGCGGAGATCCTGCCCATCGGCCTGCTCACGTCGATCGGATCGAGCTTCGCGATCTCCGACGGCGCGGCCGGCCTGATGATGACGGTGCCCGGGCTCCTGGCCGCGATCGCCGCCCCCACGGTCACGGTCGCCACCCGGCGGCTCGACAGGCGCACGATGCTGTGCGCACCGCGGTGATCTTCTCGGCCGTCCCGCTGGGCTCGGTGCTCGGCGTCCCGGCCGGCACCCTCATCGGGCACATGGCGGGCTGGCGGGCCGCCTTCACCGTGCTCGGCGTGCTGGCCGTGGCGGTGTTCCTGGCACTGGTCGCGGCGGGCATGTCGGCCGGGCGGATCGGCTGGCATCATCGGCGGGGAGGAGAACCTATGCCCGAGGAGCGTCCGGCATGAGCACAGTCGTCGTCGGGGTGGTCGGCACGGGCACCATGGGGTCGGGCATCGCCCAGACGGCTGCGGTGGCGGGGCATCCGGTCCTGCTGTACGACTCGGCTCCAGGCGCAGCCGGCCGGGCCGCCGACCAGATCCGGGAGCGGGTCAAGGCGCTGGCGGAGAAGGGCAGGCTCGCCGTCCGGCCGGACGACCTCCTGCTCACCGCCGTGGACACGCCCGCCGCACTCGCGCCTGCGGGTCTGGTCGTGGAGGCCGTCGCCGAGGACCTCGGGGTGAAGCGGCGGCTGTTCGCCGAGCTGGAGGAGCACGTGACCGCCGGCTGCGTGCTGGCGACCAACACCTCCTCGCTGTCTCCCGCCGCGATCGCCGCCGGGACCCGGCACCCCGAGCGGGTCATCGGGCTGCACTTCTTCAACCCGGCTCCGCTGATGCGCCTGGTCGAGGTGGTGCCCGGCCCGGAGACGGCCGAGCCCGTCATCGCCATGGCCGGGGAGCTCGTCACGGCCTGGGGCAAGACGGCGGTCCGCTCGGCCGCGACGCCGGGCTTCATCGTCAACCGGGTCGCCCGGCCGTTCTACGCCGAGGCATGGCGGCTGTACGAGGAGCGAGCCGCCCGCCCGGAGACGATCGACGCCGTCCTGACCGGGGCCGGCGGCTTCCGGATGGGGCCGTTCGCGCTCATGGACCTGATCGGGCACGACGTCAACGAGGCGGTCACCCGCTCGGTGTGGACCGCCTTCGGGTACGACTCCCGCTTCGCGCCGTCGCCGGCTCAGCGGGCCCTGGTCGAGGAGGGCCGGCTCGGGCGCAAGTCGGGACGCGGCGTGTACGCCTACCCGCCGGAAGGGGCACCCACCTCGGACGGGGCGGGACGGAGCGCGGCGCCGCCGGAGGTGGTCGCGCACCGGGCGGGCGACCTGCGGACGCTGCTGGGCCGGTCCGGCGTGGCCGTACTCGAAGGCGACGGCGCGGACGGCGTCGAGCTGCCCTGCGGGGCGCTGCTCGTCCGGTGCACCGGCACGACGGCGACGGAGCTGGCCGCGCGCCACGGCTCCCCCGTGATCGTCGTCGACCGCGCGCTGGACGACGACACGGCCACGGCGATCGCGGTCGCGGCGTCCGACGGGTGCCCCCGGCTCGCCCTCGACGAGGCGACCGGCCTGCTCCAGGCGGCCGGGCTGGACGTGCACGTGCTCGACGACGTGCCCGGCCTGGCCGTCGCCCGCACCGTCGCCATGCTGGTCAACCTGGCGGCCGACGCGCTGCACCAGGAGATCGCGAGCGGCGCGGACATCGACACCGCGATGCGGCTCGGCACCAACTATCCGCTCGGTCCCCTCGCCTGGGGAGACCGGTGGGGCGCCGCGACGGTCCACGCGATCCTGGTCGCGCTGCAGGACGCGTACGGCGACCCCCGCTACCGCCCCAGCCCGTTGCTGCGCCGCCGCGCCCTGACCGGAGAGGCCCTGACGTGATAGCCGGCCCGCCGCGATCCCCAGAATGGTGCGTTATTTGCCATCTCCGCATTCATCATGAAACGTCCACAAATGCCGCTTTGTTGGGTGACAGGCGTACGGGATACCAGGAGACTGGATGAATTACGGCGAATGGCACACAACAGGAGAAGCTTTCGTGACTGACGAATCGGCCCTACCCGACCCGATGCTCCCTCCCAAGATCGACACCACCGTGCCGCACTCCGCGCGGATGTGGAACTACTGGCTCGGCGGCAAGGATCACTACCCCGTCGACCGCGTGGCCGGCGACCAGTTCAGCGAGGCGTTCCCCGACATCGTCGACATCGCCCGCCTGTCCCGGCACCTGCTCGCCCGCATCGTCCGCCATCTGGCCGGCGAGGTGGGGATCCGGCAGTTCCTCGACGTCGGCACGGGCCTGCCCACCGTGGACAACACCCACGATCTCGCCCAGCGGGTGGCCCCGGCCTCCCGTGTGGTCTACGTGGACAACGACCCCCTGGTGCTGGTGCACGCCCGCGCCCTGCTCGTCGGCACCGTCGAGGGCGCCACCGACTACGTCGACGCCGACCTGCGCGATCCCGACGCGATCCTCGCGGCGGCGGCCAAGACGCTGGACTTCGACCAGCCCGTCGCGCTCATGCTGATGGGGATCGCGGGCTACCTGGGTCACGACGAGGAGCCGTACGGGATCGTCGGGAGGCTGGTGGACGCCCTGCCGTCCGGCAGCTATCTGGCCATGTGGGACGGCGTCAACGTCGTCACCGGCGAAGCCCTCGAACAGGCCCAGGACGACTTCAACGAGGGCGACGGCGCTCCGGCGCCCTACACCCTGCGCAGCCGCGAGCAGTTCGCCGCCTTCTTCGACGGGCTGGAGCTGGTGGAGCCGGGAGTGGTGTCGATCCCGCTGTGGCGGCCGGATCCCGACCCGTTCGCCTCGCCGGTCGAGGTGGACGCGCTGTGCGGGGTCGCCCGCAAGCCGTAGGTCCTACAGCGAGTCGACGATCGCGGACAGGATCGCGGGGGTCCGGGTGGAGGGCTGGGCGTGCAGGCTCAGCTCGTTCATCAGGTGCTGGTACGGATCGACGTCGGACTCCCTGCTGAGATACTGCGCGCTCGCTATTTGCTCCAGATAGACCACGTCGTTCAGCTCGGCCTCGGCGAAGCGGAGGATGGTGACGGAGCCGACGCCGCCGACGTTGCCGCCGTAGTCGAGCGGGATCACCTGGATGGTGACGTGCGGCAGCTCGGCCATCCGGCCGAGGTGCGCGAGCTGGGCGTGCATCGTGGCCCTGTCTCCGACCTGGCGGTGCAGCGCCGCCTCGTCGATCACCACCCAGAGCTTGCGTTCGTCGGGGGGCGCCAGGATCGCCTGGCGGCGCATCCGCAGGGCGACCCGGCGCTCGATCTGCCCGGCGGGGCCGCCCTCGTGGTCCAGGTTGACGACCGCGCGGGCGTAGTCCTCGGTCTGCAGCAGGCCGGGCACGAACTGGACCGCGTACAGGCGGATCAACGCCGCGTCCTGCTCCAGCCCCAGGTAGGCCTCGAACCAGTCGGGCACCACGTCGCGGTGGTCCTGCCACCAGCCCACAGCGTTGGCCCGCTCGGCCAGGGCGAGCAGGGCGGCGCGCTCGGCCTCCTCGACGACGCCGTAGAGGGTGAGCAGGTCGGCCACGTCACGCGGTTTGAAGGTGCTGCGGCCCAGCTCCAAACGGCTGATCTTGGAGTGTGAGCCCCGGATGGCGTACGCCGCGTCCTCGCGGGAGATCCCCCGCGATTCGCGCATCCGGCGCAGTTGGGCACCGACCAGTATCCGCAGCGCCGTAGGCCCGGACTGCCGGGCATCCCGCCCGCCAGTTTCGGTCAGATCGCCCAACCCACGAGCATTCGGCATATATGCTCCTAAATCGGCGAAATTCATGGCCTGACCTTTGATTATCCTGCCACGCCGATCACCCCAGACGCCACGACCACGCCAGTAATGGTTTTATTTTCATCTACCGGGTCGGCCCCGGAGTTCCGGTCTGGTATTTGGGACGACATATCAACATATCTCGCTCCTCGACGTGCGGACGTATCTCTCGCGGCAGCCACCGCCCGCGGCTGGTTTCGGTAGCCTTGCGTGGTTTGAGACCCATCCCAGCCTGCGACAGAAGGGACCGAGCACGTGCTCGACGATGCCGGCCTCCAGCCGCTCCGCGAGGCGGCGCGTCTATCTCCGGACAACCTTCCCCTGCGGCAGCACCTCGCCGGCCAGCTCCTGGCCAAGGGCTACCTGGCCGAGGCCGAGGCCGAATACCGGGCCGCCCTCCTGCTGTCCCCGCAGAACCCCGACATCACGGCCGGACTGGCGGAGGCGTTCGTCAGGCAGAGCGCCTACGGTCCCGCGCTGGCGGCGCTGGAGCCGCTCCTGGCCGTCCCCGGCTATCCGCCCCGGCTGGGCGTGCTCGCGGCGCGCGCGCTGCTCGGCGAGGGGGACGCGGCCCGCGCCGCCTACCGCTACCACGAAGCGGTCTCCCGCGACCCGTCCGTCGGCGACGCCGACCTGGCCGCCCGGCTGGCCGCGCCTCCCGTCCAGCCGTCCGCGACGCCTGCTCAGCCGTACGCCGCCGCCGCGCAGGACGATCAGATCAGCGCGGAGGTGGAGCGCTCCGCCACGTCCTTCGACGACGTGGCCGGGATGGAGGCGGTCAAGGAGGCGCTGCGGGTCAAGCTGCTGCTGCCGGTCCAGCAGCCCGAGCTGTTCGCCGCGTTCGGCAAGCGAGCCGGCGGCGGGGTGCTGCTGTACGGGCCTCCGGGAGCGGGCAAGACGCATCTGGCCAGGGCCGCCGCCGGCGAGCTCGGCGCGTCGTTCGTCAACGTCGGGCTGGCCGACATCCTCGACATGTACATCGGCTCCAGCGAGCGCAACCTGCGGGCCACGTTCGAGCTGGCCCGCCGCCACCGGCCGTGCGTGCTGTTCTTCGACGAGGTCGACGCGCTGGCCGCCCGCCGCTCCGACATGCGCCAGGCGCACAACCGGCAACTGGTCAACCAGTTCCTGGCCGAGCTCGACGGCGTGGACCAGCACGCCAACGAGGGGGTCCTGGTGCTGGCCGCCACGAACGCCCCCTGGTACATCGACGTCGCCTTCCGCCGTCCAGGCCGGTTCGACCAGCTGGTCTTCGTGCCGCCGCCCGACGCCTCGGCGCGCGCGGCCATCCTGCGCATCCTCTGCCGGGACAAGCCGCTGGCCGAGATGGACTTCGACGCGGTGGCACGGATCACCGAGCAATTCGTCGGCGCGGATCTGAAGGGCGTGGTGGACCGTGCGGTCGAGGCCAAGCTCCACCAGTCCATCAGCGCGGGCCGTGCCATCCCGCTGACGACGGCCGACCTGCTGACCGCCGCCCAGGCCGTCCGGCCCAGCTCGGTGCGCGAGTGGATGGCCACCGCGCGCAACTACGTGATGCACGCCAACGATTCCGGCGCCTGGGACGAGTTGCTGCCCTGGATCAAGGGCGGCAAGGGCAAGTGGTAGCTGCGACCGGCTCGATCGAGCGGGCGCGGACGCTGCTGGAGCTGCGCCGCCCGGCGGACGCCGAGCGGGAGCTGCGTGGCGTGCTCGCCCAGGACCCGCAGCACGCCACCGCGCACTCCTTCCTGGCCCTCGCTCTGGTCGGCCAGGGCAACGCGGCCGACGCCGTCGCCGAGGCGCACGAGGCGGTGCGGCTGGCGCCGGACCACTGGTTCCCGCACTACGTGGCCGGACACGTGCACTACCGGACGCGCCGGCCTGACCAGGCGATGGAGGCCATCCGGGCGTCCCTGGCGCTCTCCCCGGAGCACGCGCCGACCTGGTCGCTGCTGGCCCGCACGCACATGCTGAAGGGCCAGTGGCGCGAGATGGCCGACGCGGCGGGCCGCGGTCTGGCCCTCGATCCGGAGCAGTCGGAGCCGGCGAGCCTGCTGTCGCTGGCCCACACCGCGCTCGGCGAGGCGGAGCCGGCCCAGGCCGCCGCCGAGCAGGCCGTACGCCTGGACCCGGAGAACGCCACCGCGCACCTGGTGTACGGCCGGGCGGCGCTCGCGTTCGGCGACCCGCGCCGCGCCGCCGACGCCTTCCGTGAGGTGCTCCGCCTCGATCCCGGCTTCGACCAGGCCAGGGATCTGCTCGTGGTGGCGCTGAAGCAGCGCAACCCGATCTACCGCTGGCTGGCTCGGCTGCAGGGCAGGTTCCGCGGCGGCTGGCGGCTGCTGTTCCTGCTGCCCGCCGTCCCGCCGGTCATCGCCGTCTTCGTCCTGATCGCGCTGCTGCACTGGGCGGCCTGGCTCGCCGAGGCGTGGACCACGCTGCGGCTGGCCCGCGCCAAGGCCACCCAGTTGCTGTTCGAGGGCGCCGACGCCCGGGTGGCCGTGCTGAGCTGCTGCCTCGCCGTCGTGGGCGCGGCGGGTCTCGCGGCCGGGATCGCGCTCGGCCAGGAGGCGGTCGGCACCGCGGGGGTGGCCGTCATGGCGCTGGTCACCCCCGTACAGGAGGCCGCCCACACCGGCTCGTCTCGCGGGCGGGCGGTCCTGTACGGGTGGGCGGGCCTGCTGGCGCTGGCCATCGCCACGTCGGTCGTCGTGGCCTCGGTGGGTCCCGCCCTGCTGAGCGCCTACGCCGCGCTGGCCACGATCTGGGTGGCGTCGGGCGTACGGCGCCTGTTCCGCGGGGACCAGGCGCCCGCCTGAGCTCAGCGGTCGCGGCGGGCCAGCCGGCTGGGCCACCACATCCACCGGCCGATGTCCAGCGCCAGCGCCGGGACCAGCAGGGAGCGGACGATCAGCGCGTCCAGCAGCACGCCGAAGGCCACCAGGAAGGCGAGCTGGAGCAGGAAAAGCAGCGGCAGCACCGCCAGCGCGGCGAACGTGGCGGCCAGGACCACGCCGGCCGAGGTGATGACGCCGCCCGTCAGGGTCAGGGCGCGCAGCATGCCCTCACGGTTGCCGTGCCACACGGTCTCCTCGCGCGCCCGGGTCATCAGGAAGATGTTGTAGTCGATGCCCAGCGCCACCAGGAACACGAACGCGAACAGCGGCACCACAGGGTCGGCTCCGGGCAGGCCGAGAACGTGGTTGAAGACGAGCGCGCCCACCCCCAGCGCCGAACCGAACGACAGCACCGTGGTGGCGATGAGCACCAGCGGGGCCACCAGGGCGCGCAGCAGCACGATGAGCACGAGCAGCACGACCAGCAGGACAAGGGGGATGACCACGCGCAGGTCGCGCGAGGAGGTGTCGAGGGTGTCGAGGGTGACGGCCGCGGTCCCGCCCACCAGCGCCTCCGCGTCCGGAACGGCGTGCACGCCGGCGCGCAGCGCGCGGACGATCTCCACGGCGGCGGCCGACTCGGCGGGCTGGGAGAGCGTGGCGTGCAGGATCGCCCGCCCGTCCACGACCTTCGGCTCCGCCTCGGCGCCGCCTCGGGTCACGGGCTTGACGTCGCTCACCCCGTCGACCTTCCCCGCGACGGCGGCCACCTCGTCCAGGCGGTCCGCGTCGGCGACGATGACGGCGGGCGTGGCCGAGCCGGCAGCGCCGAATCCGCGCTCCAGCGTCCGCTGGCCTTCGACCGACTCGACCTCGGTGCGGAACACGTCGAGCTGCGAGGTGCCCTCGGCGCGGAACTGCGGGACGAACGCGGCCGCCACGGCCAGCAGGGCGATGGTCGCCGCCCAGTAGACGCGGGGCCGCCGGTCGACGGCCGTGGCGATGCGGCCCCACAGCGGGTTCCGCTTCACGACGTCGCCGGTCTCGACGACCGCTTCGCCTGACGGGCGCGGCTTGACCGGCCAGAACGTGGCCCGGCCGAGAAGCAGGAGCACCGCCGGGAGGAAGGTCAGCGCCGACGCCAGCGCGGCGGCGATGCCGAGCGCGGCGACCGGTCCCAGGCCGCGGTTGGAGGTGAGGTCGCTGGCGAGCAGGCAGAGCACGCCGAGGATGACGGTGCCGCCGGAGGCGAGGATCGGCTCGACGGTGCCGCGCAGCGCGGTCCGCATCGCCTCGACCGGCCGGGCCTGCCCGTACAGCGCCTCGCGGTAGCGGGCGACCAGCAGCAGGGCGTAGTCGGTGCACGCGCCGACGACGAGGATGAACAGGATGCCCTGGCTCTGGCCGTTCAGCTCGATCCAGCCGGCGTCGGCCATCAGATAGACGACGGCGGCCGCCAGCACGAGGGCCAGCATCGCGGCGATGATGACGACGAAGGGCAGCAGCGGTGAGCGGTAGACCGCGATGAGGATGACCAGGACGGCGCCCAGCGCCACGGCGAGCAGCGCGCCGTCGATCCCGCCGAAGGCGGCGCCGAGGTCGGTGGCGAGCGCGGCGGGGCCTGCCACCTGGACCGTGGTGCCCGGCGCGGCGCTGTCCGCGAGCAGCAGCCGCAGCTCCTTGACGGCGGCGCGCACGTCGGCGGACTCCGCCACCGGGACGACGAGCTGGGCGACGCGCTTGTCCTCGGTGCCGGGTATGGGTCCGGCGATCTTTCCGCCGACCCAGGGGCGGGCGCCGATCCGCTCCGCGTCCCGGGCCAGCGCGGCGAGCCCTTCGCGGGAGATCGGCTCTGCGGCGGAGTAGACGACGATGGCCGGGACGGCCCCGCTGTCCTGGAAGGCCTTCTGCGCCTGCTGCACCTCCGTGGACTCAGCTTCGACCGGGAGGAAGGCCGCGGAGTCGTTGGTCTGCACCTCCGACAGCGCGCCCATGAAGCTGCCGAGCGGTCCGGCGCCGGCGAGCCAGACCAGTGCGATGAGCACGGCGGCGCCGTACCAGACCCTGCGCCGCCGTAAGCCCCGCACCGGTGGGGTGGACCGGTGTCGCGCGGCTTGGTCAGTGATCATCTTGTCCCTCTCGAGGCCGCCGTACGCATATATCTCGGTATTCTAGTATCTCGAAAAACAAGATATATGCGTACGGCGAAGAACTCGCACTTCAGCGGACCGAGCGGGCACCCCACACCCACCCCTACAATCACGTGCAGGAACGACCGCTGAGGAGACTGATGGACGGCGCGCCGGACACCGCGGGATCCGACCGGTCAGCGCCACCGGCCGGCAACGGGGACGGGGCGGGGCGCTCCCGCGACCACCTCTACCTGGCGATCCAGACGGACGGGCAGCGGCTGGCGGCCGGGCTCATCCGGTTGCTGCACGCGATGTCGATCGGCCTCGATCTCAATCCCAGCGACTTCCAGTGCTACGCGCTCCTGCGGATCGAGGGGCCGATGACCCCCGGCGAGATCGCCCACTCCATGAAGCTCGCCACCGGCTCGGTCACGGTGCTGATCGACCGGCTGGAGGCGCGCGGCCTGGTGGAGCGCGACCGGCACCCCGACGACCGGCGCAAGGTGATCGTGCGGCCCACGGAGATGCCCGGCACCGTTCCGGCGACCGGCGCCCCCCTCGGGATCCGCGACGCCATGCTCGACCTCCACTCCCGCTATTCGGAGTCCGAGCTGGAGGTCATCGCCGACTGGCTGGCGCGCGCCGGCCGGACGCTCACGGAGCTCGCCGCGGGCGCGCACCGCTGACGGTCAGCACATGACGAACGTGGTGGACTCGGTCCTGGCGTTCGGCGCGGTGATCCGATAGGTGACCGTGTGCGTGCCGTCCGACGGCCGGGCCATCGTCTTCGAGCTCACGTAGTCGCTGCGGCTGCCCGCCGGCAACCGCGACGAGCCGCTCTCGACGACCTTCCCGTTGTAGATCCACTGATAGGAGTACGGCGCGGCCGGCTTCGTGGAGTCGATCCCGGCGCCGAAGTTCATCGAGCCGGTGTGGCAGGTGACGCCGTCAGAATTGATCTTCGATGCCCCCTGGACGCGCACGTACGCCAGCGGACGTTGGCGGGCTTGAAGTCCCGGTGCACGATGCCCGCCTGGTGGATGGCTGCCAGCGCCGTGGCCGTGCTCACGGCCAGCCGCTGCAGGTCGGCGCCCGCGTGGCGGCCCGCCTGCTGCAGGGACGGCCCCTCGACGTACTCGCTGACGATGTACGGCCGGCCGCCCAGCGACGCGTCCAGCACCTGGGCGATGCAGAACGGCTCGACCCGGCGTGCCGCGGCGATCTCCTTGGCGAACCGGTCGCCGCCCGCCACGCCCTCGCGCAGCACCTTGACGGCCACGAGCCTGCCGTCGGGAGCCTGCCCCAGGTAGACGACGCCCTGGCCACCCGCCCCCAACCGGCCGACCATCCGGTAGGCCCCTACGGCGGCGGGATCACCTTCTCGCAGGGGTGCGGCATTCGGCATGGCGTACGTGACTCCCGAGACGGCTGTCGATCAACCTCACGCACCCTAGCGGGACGAGTCAGGACATTTCTTACATGTCCAACCAGATCGGTGCGGCCACCGGCATCGCCGCGGCCGCCCTCACTCTCGGGTACGTGGACTCCCCCACACCGGTCGGCGCGTTCCAGACCACGTTCTGGCTGCTCGCCATCGCACTGCTGGTCATGCTCGCGGCCGGCGCCGCGCTGCCCGGCCGGCCGGCGCCGCGACCGCAGGACGTCGCCGTGCCGGTGGGCGGTGGTCAGGCGGGATAGTGCGCGTCCCGGCAGCACTGTCCGAGTGCGGAGCGGCGGGCGGCGCCCTGGCATGATGCGGGAAACCGTCTCCTCGAAGGAGCAGGACTGGTGCGGATCCTCCTCGTGCAGCCCGGCCGCTGGTCCCCGGACGGCCACGTCAACTTCTCCGCCATCGAGACCCTGCTGGCCGGCGCCCCGGCCGGCGACCTCATCGTGCTGCCGGAGCTGGCGGGCTCCGACCTGCCGCCCGGGGAGTACCTCGCCCGGGTGCGGGAGCTGGCGGTGGGCGCGGGAGCCACGGTCGTCGGCGGCTCCCACTACGACCGGACCGGCGAGGGGGTCGTCAACCGGGGCGTGGTCGTCGACGCGGCGGGCGAGCCGCTGGCCGAATACGGCAAGCTGCACCCTTACGGCGTCGAGCTGCGCGGCGGCGTCGTCCCAGGCCGGCCCGGCGACGGCTTCGAGCTGGGCGGGCGCACCCTGCGCGTGCTGCTCTGCGCCGACCTGTGGTACTCCGGCAGCCTCAGCCGGCTGCCCGTGCCGGACGCCGTGCTGGTGCCCGCGTTCTCGGTGACGCAGTGGCCCACGCCGGATCCGGCGCGCAGCCTCTGGCAGCACATGAGCGTCGCCCGAGCGTACGAGTTCATGACGTACGTCGCCGTCAGCGACTGGCACCACGAGGCCGACTACCACGGGCAGCGCTGCGCGGGCGTGACCGGGCTGGCGGATCCGTGCCCGGCGGAGCCGTCGGGGTTCTTCACCGGCACGCCCGGCCCGGCCATCGCGGCGCACACCCTGGACTTCGACCGGCTCGACAGCTTCCGCCGCAACCGGGCGGAGCGCAGCTTCGGGCCCGGGCGGCCCTTGTCGGATGCCATTCTCGAATGACATTCTGATATTTGCTCAGGGGCTGATGATCGGAGCACGTATGACCGTCACCGACCGCGCCGTCGACAAAGCGGCACTGCGCCAGAAATACCTGGCAGAGCGCGACAAGCGGCTCCGGCCTGACGGCAACGACCAGTACCTCCGGCTGGCCGGGCGACTGGCGCACTACCTCGACGATCCGTACACCCCCAGGATCGAGCGCGAGCCCAGGACCGACCACGTGACGGTCGCCTTCATCGGCGGCGGCTTCGCCGGCCTCGTCACCGGCGCGCGGCTGAAGGAGGCAGGCGTCGACGACGTCCGCATCGTCGAGAAGGGCGGCGACTTCGGCGGCACCTGGTACTGGAACCGCTATCCGGGCGCGCAGTGCGACACCGCGTCGTACGTGTACATGCCGCTGCTCGAAGAGACCGGTCACATGCCGACGGAGAAGTACGCCCACGGGCCCGAGATCCTCGAGCACTGCCGGCGCATCGGCAAGCACTACGGCCTGTACGACAACGCGCTGTTCCACACCGAGGTCCAGGACCTGCGGTGGGACGAGAGCCGATCACGCTGGCTCGTCAGGACGAACCGGGGCGACGCCTTCACCGCCCGGTTCGTCGCCATGGGCACCGGGCCCCTGCACGTGCCGAAGCTGCCGGGCATCCCGGGGATCGAGTCGTTCGGGGGCCACTCGTTCCACACGAGCCGATGGGACTACGACTACACCGGCGGCGACCCCTCGGGCGCGCCGATGGACAGGCTCGCCGGCAAGCGGGTCGCCATCATCGGGACCGGCGCGACCGCCGTGCAGTGCGTGCCCCATCTGGCGCGGGCGTGCGGGGACCTGTACGTGTTCCAGCGCACGCCGTCCTCCGTGGACGTCCGGGACAACCGGCCGACCGATCCCGAGTGGTTCGCCGGGATCGCCGAGCCCGGCTGGCAGCGGCGCTGGCTGGAGAACTTCACCGCCAACCAGGCGGGCAACCTGGCCGAGGACGACCTGGTGATGGACGGCTGGACCGACATCGCCAGGCGGGTCCGCTCGAAGATCATGGAGCTGCCCGCCGAGGACCGGAGCCTGGAGAGGATGCTGGAGGCCTTCGAGGACTCCGACTTCGAGAAGATGGAGGAGATCCGCGCCCGGGTCGACGCCATCGTCTCCGATCCCGAGACCGCCCAGGGCCTGAAGGCGTGGTACCGCCAGCTGTGCAAGCGGCCGTGCTTCCACGACGAGTACCTGCAGGCCTTCAACGAGCCCGGCACGCACCTCGTCGACACCGACGGCAGGGGCGTGGAGCGCATCACCGAGACCGGGGTCGTCGTGGCAGGGCGGGAGTACGCGGTCGACTGCGTCATCTACGCCTCCGGCTTCGAGGTGGGCACCGAGTACACGCGGCGGGCCGGCTACGACATGACCGGGCGCGACGGCGTCAGGCTCTCCGAGTACTGGGCCGAGGGCATGCGCAGCCTGCACGGCATCCACGTGCACGGCTTCCCCAACGCCTTCATCGTGCAGCCGGCGCAGGGCGCGAACCTCATCTCCAACATCCCGCACAATCTCACCGAGTCGGGCCAGACGATCGCCACGATCGTCAGGCACGCCCTCGCCCGCGGCCACGACGAGGTCGAGGTCTCCGAGGAGGCCGAGGACGCGTGGGTCGAGCTGCTGCTGTCGGGCACGGGGATGCTGCTCGGGTCACCGGACTGCACACCCGGCTACTACAACAACGAGGGCCGCGACCCCGGACCACAGGCGCGGCTCCTGGTCGGCCACCCGCAGGGCGCGATGGCCTACTTCGGCTACATCGACCGGTGGCGGAGCTCCGGCGCGTTCGACGGCCTCGAGTTCCGTTGATCCGGCCCTGAAACGACGAGAGAGCCGGCGGTCGGCCCGCCGGCTCTCAGTAGCGATCTGTTACCACCACCATGACGACCTGCGCCAGCCGCCGCCCCAGCCGCCGCCCCAGCCGCCACCGCAGCCGCACCTACGACGGCGACGACAGCCTCCGCCATGACGCCAGTGGTTGGCCTGGAATCCGCTGGTGAGCATCATTTCGCCTCCCCTGATCAGTCCCCTCCAGAAGGGACATTAGTGCCTATACGGTGAGAAATCACCATAAACACGTCGATCAAAATAGTCTTGACCGTCAGCTCCCGTACGGAATAACGAATGCTCGTCCCGGCAAAGGGCCCCTGAACTTCGACAGACCGAACCGATCACTTCCGGCGGTGCGGCTCAGGCGGGGAAATCGAGCACGACGTACTCGTACTCGCCCTCTCCCGCCAGTTTGAAGACGCCGTCACCGTCATGGTCGATGAAAACGGTCAGGTAGAGGTCTTCGCGCCGGCCCGCAATAGGCGTCATGGCGTCGTCCTGGAAAGTCGTGGAGAACAGGACTCTGTCCTGGACGCTGGACAGCCGGCTCACCCGGGTGCCGGCCAGATAGTTGTGGCCCTCTTTGTTCAGGTAAAGGGTTGCCGACCCGTGCTCGTAGTCGGCGATGCCGGTGCCGGGCCTGAAGCAGGGGTGGTCGGCCGTCTTGCCGTCACCCGTGATGGAGAAGACGGAGTCGTCGGTCCAGGCGCAGATCTGCGCCGCCGTGTCCTTGGGCAGTGTGGGCAGGCGCAGCTCGAAGGGGGAGGGTTTCATGGTGACCGTGGTGACCGGCTGGTCGAGGTCGGGGTCCGCGAGTGACAGCGCGGCGGCCGAGCCGTCCTGCCAGAACTCCAGGCCGAGCCGTGGGGTGCGAGCGATCTGGTGCCCGGACGCCGTCGGCGAGGTGCCGGTGGGACCCGTGGTGGTCTGCGTCCCCGTCGGGGTGGGGGTCTCCTGCCCGCCTCCGAGGCCGGGCGGGAGGGCGGCGATCACGATGGGCGTGGCCACGAGCGCCGCCGCGAGCACCGCCCCGGCCACGACGATGCTCGCGCGCCTGCGCCCCGGCCGTGTGGTGGGAGGTGTGGCAGGCGGGACCGAGGCCTGCCACGGGGTCTGGGGACCTCGGTGTACGGGTGGCGGCGGGGGCGGCCGCATGTCCCGCCGCCTGTCCATCAGGCCCAGCAGCACCTGCTGAGCGGTGGGCCGTCGCGCCGGGTCCTTGGCGAGGCAGGCGGCGACGTACCCTCGCAGGGTGCCGGTCAGCAGGCCGAGGTCGGGCTCGGCGTTGAGGATGCGGTTGATCACGGCGGGCAGCGGCTCATGCCCGAACGGCGGGCGGCCGTTGGCCGCGAACGCGATGGTGCACCCCCAGGCGAACATGTCCAGCGCCGGACCGGCGGGCTGCCCGGAGAGCTGCTCGGGCGCCATGTAGGCCGGGGTGCCGACGACGCCGCTGACGGAGGCGGCGGTGGCGTCGAACGAGCGCGCGATGCCGAAGTCGATGACGCGGGGACCGTCGCTGGCCAGCAGCACGTTCGCGGGCTTGAAGTCGCGGTGCACGACTCCCGCCGCGTGGATGGCGCCCAGCGCCGTCGCCGCCGCGACGGCCAGGCGGTCCAGGTCCGTCCCGGACAGCACCCCGCGGTCGCGGACCGCCTCCTGCAGCGAGGGGCCGTCGACGTACTCGCTGACGACGTACGGCGGGTCGGCGTCGGGGTCGGCGGCCAGGACCCGGGCCGTGCAGAACGGCGCCACCCGCTGCAGGGCCACCAGCTCCCGCTGTAAGTAGCGTCTGGCCTCGGGGTCATGGCCGAAGTCGGCGTGCAGGAGCTTGACGGCCACCTCCCGCCCGTCGGGGGTGGCGCCGAGGAACACCGTGCCCTGACCGCCCTCGCCGAGCCGCCCGCGCAGGGTGTAGCCGGCGACCTGCCGGGGGTCGGTCGATCGGAGGGGTCTCGTCCGCTGCATCAGATCCTCTTTGACGTCTGTCCTCTAAGTCTCACCCGTCATGGCGCCGCGCGGCGGCAGTCGCGGACAGGTCGGCGAACTCCCTGCAGCCCACCCGAGCTCGTAGCCGATGATCACTTGACGGTCCTGAGCACTCTGCCGTTGACGTCGGCCGCCAGATAGCCGTTGCGGTAGTCGTCGCTCACGTACACCATCAGCACCTCGCGGGTGCCACCGAACTCGAAAGTCGGGTTCACGATGAAATAGCGCGACTTGGGGTTGGGGATGCCGAGCTGCTTCTCCGCCTTGCGGAACAGCCCCGGAAGGACGTCCCAGTCGAACTTCTCCAGATCCACGGTGTGCGTGCCCGCGGAAATGGTGCCGCCGGGCCGGTCGCGCACGGCCCTGCCGTCCCGGTAGGTGAACTCGTCGTAGATGTCCTTCTTGCCCTTGACCGGTGCGGAGGCGGCGGCGTACTCCGGATAGACCGTCAGGCTGATGACCTTGCTGCCGCCCATCACCTGCTTCAGGTCCTTGACCATGGTCCGGGCTCCGGCGGCCGTCAGCAGGCTGACGGGCTTGCTCTCGACAGGCTCGGTGGTCTCGGAGGGGGCCTCCGAGACGGCCTTGGTGCGGGACGTGGATGAGGAGTCTTCCGGCTGGGACGTGGGCCTGTCGGTCTCCTGGCCGCCGAGCAACGGCAGCGCCTGCCACGCCAGCACGCCGACCGCGACGATCCCCGCGACCGAGACCGCGGCCGCCACCCTGCCGGCGCCGCGACGCGGGCGGCGCGAGGGCATGGTCAGTGCGTGCGGGATCGGCTGGGCGGGGCCCCAAGGGGGCGGCGGAGGCCCCGGTAAGAAGTCGCCGGCGGCCGCCGAGGCGAGCATGCGGTCGAGGGTGTCGGGATCGGGCCGCGCGCGCGGGTCGCGCCGCAGCAGCGACATCACCACGGGGCCGAGAGGTCCGGCCCGCTCGGGCATCGGCACGTCCTGGTTGAGCACCGCGGCCAGCGTCGCCATCGTGGTGGCCCTGCGCAGCGGATGGCGACCCTCCACGGCCACGTACAGCAGCATGCCGAGCGACCAGAGGTCGGAGGCCGGGTCGCCCTCGTAGCCGTTGATGCGCTCAGGGGCCATGTATTCGGGCGAGCCGATGAACGAGCCGGTCGCCGTCAGGCTGGTGGACTCGCGGACGGCGGCGATGCCGAAGTCGGTGAGGACCGACTGGCCGTCCGGGCGCAGCAGGACGTTGGCGGGCTTGACGTCGCGGTGCTGGATGCCGACCGCGTGGGCGGCGCGCAGGGCGGACAGGACCTCGCGGCCGAGGCGCGCCGCCTCTCCCGGCGCCATCGGCCCGCGCGCGAGCCGGTCCTGGAGCGAGCCACCGGTGACGAGCTCCATGACGAGCCACGGGTAGACGTCCTCGCCCTCGTCCACGATGTGGTGGATGGTCACCACATGCGGGTGGTTGAGGCGAGCCAACGCGCGTGCCTCCCGCAGGACGCGGGCCCGCAGCTCGCGATCGACGCCGGAATCCTGTGCGCCCATCGCGGGGTCGGGAGGGCGTACCTCTTTCAGCGCGACCTCCCGGTGCAGCGCCGTGTCCCAGGCCCGCCACACCAGGCCCATGCCCCCGCCGCCGAGCCGCTCCACCAGCTCGAAGCGGTCGTCGATCACCCGTCTGTGCATGCCCAGCAGATTACGCCGGTAAAGGCGACGAACAGGTACCGACCATCACTCGATTAACACCGCCTCGGGCTGGTAAAGACTGCCAGATCCAAACATAGAGTAGTTGATCCCTCACTACGGGTAATGCTCGCTGCGGATGATCAGCTACCACCCGCAGGGGGCACCCATGTACAAGCACGTCATCACCGCGCTAGCCGTCGCCGTCACCGGGGTGACACTGGCGGCGGGACCCGCGGCAGCCGACGAGGCCGCGCTGCCGTGCGTCGCCGGCTACGCCTGGCAACCGGCACAGTCTCCATCGGTGTTCGACGTCGTCAGCGCCGACCGGATCCTCCAGGGCCTGTTCGGCGCGGTGAACGAGGACGGCGTCGTGGTGGACGACTGGGAATCGGCCGCGTCGCTGCCCGACGAGGACGAAGCCGAGGCGTTCGCCCAGGGCCTGCTCTCCGAGTCGTACGTGAACAACCCCTTCCCCTACCAGCAGCGGCCTCAGCGCCCGTCGCTGGCCAGCGCCGTCGGCGCCAACACCCTCCTGTGGGGTCTGTTCGGCACCGGCACTGCCGTCTGCGTCAGCAACACCACCTACTTCACCACGACGACGACGCCGTACAGGTCGGTCTACGAGCCTGTCAGGACCTCGAGGCCGTACAGGTCGCTGTACGAGCCCATCAGGACCTCGACCCCGTACACGTCGGTCTACGAGCCCGTCAGGACCTCGACGACGCCCAGGTCGCTGTACGACCCCCGCGGCGTCAGGGACCTCGTCGAAGGGATCCTCGGCACCCTCAGACCGTGACGCGCTGTCGCCTGAGGCGGATCAGGCCTGTGCGGACGGCGGGCTCAAGCTCGATCACGCGGGCGTCGGGTGGCACCTGGCGCAGATCGTGGGTGATGAGGATCGTCGTCCGCCCAGCCATGAGTCGCCGCAGCGGCTCCATGATGCGGGTGGCCGTGGCCTGGTCCAGGCCGGTCATCGGCTCGTCGAGCACGAGCACGGGAGCGTCACGCAGGATCGCCCTGGCGATCGCGACGCGCTGGCGCTGTCCACCGGACAGGAGCCTGCCGCGCTGCCCCACCCTCGTGTCGTATCCCCGGGGCAGCGTCTTGACGAAGTCGTGCACGCCGGCCAGCTCGGCGGCGCGGATCAACTCGTCGTGCGTGGCGTCCGGGCGCCCGTAGGCGAGGTTGTCGCGCACCGAGCCCGAGAAGATCAGCGTCTCCTGGTGCAGGATGGTGATGTTGTCGCGGAGCGAGGCGCGGGTCAGGTCACGGATGTCGACGCCGTCCAGCAGGATGCGGCCGGAGCCGGGGTCGTAGAACCTCAGCAGCAGCTTGGCCAGGGTGGACTTGCCGGCCCCGCTCGGGCCCGTGCACACCAGCAGCTCTCCCGGCTCGACGGCGAACGACAGGTCCTTGAGCGCCGGCCGCCTGCGGCCGGGATAGCGGAAACCGACATGCTCGAACTCGACCCGGCCCCGGCTTCTCGTGGTGAGGGCCACGGCGGTGTCGCGGTCGGTGACGGTCGGCCGGGTCCGGAGGATCTCCATGACCCGGTCGGAGCCCGCCGCCGCCTCCGACACGGTGAGCGCGATCTCCCCCAGGCTCTGCACGGCGGGATACAGCATCGCCAGGTAGGCCGCGAAGGCGAGCAGGCCGCCGATGGTCAGCCTCCCGGCGCTGATCTCCCAGGCGCCGAACCCGAGGACCACGATCAGGCAGACGGTCTCCAGCACCTGGACCGCCGGACCGTACAGGCCCGAAAGCCAGGCCTGCGTGAGGTTGGCGCGCAGCCAGCCCTGTCCGGCGCCGTGCAGGCGCTGCGACTCGCTCTGCTGGCGGTTGTAGGCCTGCACCAGTGACTGGTTGGCCAGGCCCTCCTCGATGACGCTGTTCATCTCCCCGTTGCTGCGCCGCTCCCGCGCGGCGGCCGTCCTGAACCGGGACGCGAAGACCTTCGAGATCACCAGGAAGATCGGGACCAGCGCCATGGTGACCAGCGCCAGGTCCCACCGGACGTAGAAGGCCGCACCGGCGAAGAAGACGACGCTGGCGACCGTGGTGAACAGCTTGACCAGCCCCGAGGCCATCAGCTCCTCGATGGCCTCGATGTCGTCGGTGAGCCTGGCCATCAGGTCGCCCAGGCGCCGGTTCTCCGAGAAGTCCGGAGACATCCTCTGGATGTGGGCGAACACCCGGTCACGCAGCCTCAGCAGGAATCGCTCGGCTCCCAGGGCCGTCGCGTACGTTCCCGCGAGCGAGGCCATCCCGGCCACGCCCGCGAGCCCCAGCCAGGTGACCGCCGGACTCCAGAACGCGTCCAGATCCCGGGTGGTGAGCACCTCGTCGGTGATGCGGCCGAACAGCCCGATCGCCGCGACCTCACACAGGGCGGCCAGCATCGCGAAGAGCACACCGGCCCCGAGCAGCCAGCGCAGTCCGCGGGTGTCGGGCCAGAATTCGCGGAACGTGCGGCGGAGGGAAACCGCCGGCGCGAGTGCCGGGCGGTCTTCCCGGCCGGAGAAAGAGAATGAGAGCCGACGGTCGGCCCGACGGCTCTCACGTGGTTCTCTTACCACCAGCAGCGCCTACGGCGCCAGCAGCAGCGACGGCGGCGACAGCCACAGCCGCCACCGCATCCACCACCACAACCGCGTCGGAATCCAGTCGGAATGAGGTTCATCTCTACCCCCCTGGGTTGTAGCGCCGATTAGGGCGCTAATCGACATATACCCTCAAATCACAGCAATCACGTAGGCCAAAGAAGACTTGACCTGTATCGCCTGTATAGAAAGACACTTCTCGGATTCGGGTAAATGGCGGGCAAATATCGAACTTCAAAACGGGTTAACGCTTGACAATGCGGATGAAACCTCCGGTTTGCCATGTTCGGATACCATGCGGGGGTATAGGTGCTTTTTGGGAGGCTCAGATGGCTGGATACACCGGCAACAAGCAGGATCACCAGCGGCGGCTGCGCCGGGTCGAAGGCCAGGTGCGCGGGCTGCAGCGGATGGTCGAGGACGACAAGTACTGCGTGGACATCCTCACCCAGATCTCCGCGGCCACCAGCGCCCTGCAGTCCTTCGCGCTCTCCCTGCTCGAGGAGCATCTGGCCCACTGCGTGGCCGAGGCCGCCGTCAAGGGCGGTCCGGAGGCGGAGGCCAAGGTCAAGGAGGCCTCGGAGGCGATCGCGCGGCTCGTCCGCTCCTGACGGATCAGCCGACGTCGAGGACCGCCCTGCCGACCCGCGCCGGCTAGCTCAGGTCCAGCGCCCCGGCCCGCTCCTTGCCCGCGACGAGCACCGCCACCGCGGCCAGGCCCGCCAGACCGGCTCCGGCCAGGTACGGCGTGGCGGCGCCGAGATCGAAGAGCAGCCCCGCGGGCGTCACCCCATCGCCTGACCATCAGCGTGACCGGTCCGGCCTGGACGAGCGCCATGGCCAGCCCGGCCGCGGTCAACGCCAGGCCGATGGCGGCCGGACCCCAGCCGTAGGAGTCCCGGCCCAGGAAAGCCAGGGTGGTCTCCATGCCCACGAAGGCCGCCATCGCCAGGAAGCCGGTCCCGGCCAGCAGGAACACCGGCGCCCCCGGCGTGCCCGGCGCTGTGGTGACCGGCCGCACGCGCGCCGGTTCGGGCAGCAGGAACCAGGCGGCCACCAGGTTCGCGGCGGCGAGCGCGGCGGCCACGTACGCGGAGGCCGAGAAACCCCACGGCGCCAGCGCGGCCCCCAGCGCCGGGCCGATCACGAAGGCCAGCCCGATGGACATCCCCATCCTGGCCATCGCCGCGGTGCGCCGCTCGGCCGGGACGGCGTCGGCGAGGTAGGCCTGGGCGACGGAGATGCTCCCGCCGAAGGCCCCCGCCAGCGCCCGGCACGCCACCAGCCAGGCCAGCGAGGTGGCCGAGCCGGTCAGGGCAAGCGACAGGGCCGATCCGGCGAGCGCCACCAGCACCAGCGGACGCCTGCCGTAGATGTCCGAGAGCCGCCCGAGCAGGGGTGCGGCCAGGAACTGCGCGACGGAATAGGCGGTCATCGTCAGGCCGTACCAGGCGCCGGTGGCGCCGAGATCGGCGGCGTAGAACGGCAGCGAGGGCAGGATCAGCGTGAATCCCAGCAGGTCGATGAAGACGTGAGGCAGATCACCAGCTGCGCCGGACGCCGCATGGCGTGCTCCCAGGAGTACGGACGGACCCTCTACTACGGCGCGTAATGCTACATCGAGTAGTGGACGCCCCCGGATCCGGTGGCGGATCTCCCCTGCCGGTGATAGACAGCCCGTAAGCCCACGGCGGATGGCGGTGACATCGGATGGCGGGGGGTGACTGGGCGAGCGTCGCGCAGCAGATCCTCGACGCCATGCCCGGCAGGCACATCGCGCTGATGCCGGTACGCGACGGGTCCGGGCGGATCGAGGACTACGTCTTCATGGCTGCGAGTCCGGCCACCGTGGACCTCTCAGGACGCAGCGGCGCCGAGATGCTCGGGATGCGGGTGCGCGAGATCTACCCGACGATCGTGGACGGACCCGTGTGGGACGCCTGGCGCGAGACGATCGCCGACGGCAGGCCCCGCCAGGTCGGGCCGATCCCGTACGAGAGCCCGGCGGCCCACGCTCCGGCGGACGTGACCCTCACGGTCCAGGTCCGGCCACTCGGCCCCGGCGTGCTCAGCAGTTGGGCCCGCCACGACGAAGAGAGCCGGCTGGGTGAGCGCGTCGCCCAGACCGAGCGGCTGGGCAACCTCGGCTGGGGCGAGTGGAACGTGATCACCGGCGAGGTCGTCTGGTCGGTGGGGATCTATCGCATCTTCGAGCGCGCTCCCGCGGACGGGCCGCTGTCGCGGACGGACGTGGACGCGCTCACCCTGCCGGAGGACCTGCCGGTGCGGCGGCAGGCGATCGAGAGCTTCGGCCGCGGCGAGACCGTCGACATGACCTTCCGGGTCCGCCTCGGCGGCAGGGTCAAGCACATCCGCAGCATCGCCGACGCCGTGCGCGACGCCGACGGGCGGCCGGTCCGGGTCTACGGCATCATCCAGGACGTCACCGCCCATGAGACCAACCGGGCCAGGCTCGCTCAGGTCGAGCAGCAGTTACACGAGCACCGGCGGAGCCTGGAGGCCGAGCACCGGCTCGCGGTCGAGCTGCAGCAGATCGTGCTGCCCATCCCGACGGCGCCGATCGACCTGCCGGGGCTGCGGGTCGCGGTCCGCTACCTGCCCGCGGTGCAGGCCCAGCGGGTCGGCGGCGACTGGTTTCACGCGGCGGTCGCGGGCGACGGCAGCGTGGTGCTCGCCGTCGGCGACGTGGCGGGGCACGGCGTCCGCGCCGCCGCCGCCATGGCCCAGCTCCGCCACGTCCTGGCCGCGCTGACCGTCACCACCACCAGCGAACCCGCCGAGCTCCTCACCCACCTCAACCGCCTGCTCTACGCGGGCGGCACGAGAAGCGGCGCGACGAGCGACACGGCCAGTGCGGTGGTGGCCCGCTACGACCCGATCGCCGCGGTGCTGGTCTGGGCGCAGGCCGGGCACCCGCCGCCGCTGCGTGCCCGTGGCGGGCGCACCGACGAACTCGACCGCCCGGCGGGCCCTCTCCTGGGCGCGCTGCCCGAGCCCCAGTACGGCACCGCCGCCTGCAGCTTCATACCGGGCGACCTGCTGCTGTTCTACACCGACGGCCTCGTCGAGCACCGTGACCGCACCATGGAGGAGGGCCTGGCCCCCGTGGTCGCCACCCTCGACCGCACCTCCGCGGAGCGCCGCCCGCAGCCCCTCGCCGACCTGCTGGCACAGCTCCACCACGCCAACCCGCACGACGACACCTGCGTTCTGGGCGCCCGCCCGCTGCCGACGGGCGGCGGCCATGGCTGACGCGACGATCCTGACCCGCGACTTCGACCGCGACACGCTGGTCCCCCTGCGGCGCGAGGTCGAACGGTGCGGCGAGCGGCACCGGCTCACCGGGGCCCCGCTGTACCGGTTCGTGGTGGCGGTCAACGAGATCACCACGAACGCGGTGCGCCACGGCGGCGGGCGAGGCCGGCTGAAACTCTGGCTCGGCGAGGGCCGGCTCTACTGCCGGGTCACCGACCGCGGCCCCGGCCTGCTCGCCCAGCACGCCGAACCGGCGCCGCCACCGTCTACCAGCACCAGCGGCCGCGGGCTGCTGCTCGCCCGGCACGGCGTCAGCCGCCTGACGATCTGCGGCGGCCCGGACGGGACCAGCATCCTGCTGGAAGTCCTCCTGCCGAGCCCCGCGTAGAGCGCGAGCCGGCCCTGGCCCACGCAGAGGCCGCCGCCGGATCGGCGGCGGCCTGAGAGGCGGCGAGTGCCGTCAGTGCTTGAAGGCGTCCTTGACGTTCTTGGCAGCGTCCTTGGCCTTCTCACCGGCCTGCTTGACCTTGCTCTTGCTCTGGTCGACGTGACCTTCGGCCTCGAGCTCCTCGTCGTCGGTCGCCCGGCCCAGATTCTCCTTGGCCCGACCCTTCAGCTCTTCGGCCTTGTTGGAAATCTTGTCATCGGCGCCCATGGTCTCGCCCCAATCGCTGTCTCGGATGGACCCGACCCCTATCCGAGCCCGCCACCGGGAAACATCCGGCGCCTGAGGGTAGTAGGTGATGGTGGGACCGATCAGCATCCAGCGCGTCTACGACCACGCGACGTCGCCCCTTCGACGGAGCTGCGCGAGTGGTTCGGCCACCGTCCCGAACGGTTCGCCGAGTTCGCCGAACGCTACAAGGCGGAGCTCGCCGGACACCGCGAGGCGGTCGAGCCCCTGCTCGAAGCCGCCGCGAAGGGGGCGGTGACCCTGCTCTACTCCGCCAGGGACACCGAGCGCAACCAGGCCGTCGTGCTGCGCGACTTCCTCCAGGAGCAGGCATCCGCCCGCTAGATCCGATCTAGCGGGCCATCTAGCGCCTTTCCGGTGAAAGCACTGGAAGGGGGCGGACGATGGCGGGCAACCTACTGCGGGTCGCGGTGATCATCGGCAGCACCAGGGCCGGGCGCGTATGCGACGCGGTCGCGGGCTGGTTCACCGAGCGGGCCCGCCTGCGCGTCGGCCTCGCGGTCGAGGTCGTCGACCTGGCCGGCTACGCCTTCCCCGGCTGCTATCCCGAGGAGGCGACCCCGGCCATGCGTCGGTTCGCCTCGGCGATCGGCGGCGCGGACGCCTTCGTCGTCGTCACTCCCGAGTACAACCGCAGCTTCCCCGCCTCGCTCAAACAGGCGATCGACTACGCCTACGACGAGTGGCAGGCGAAGCCGGTCGGCTTCGTCTCGTACGGGTCCGGCACGCCCGGAATGTACGCGGTCGAGCAGCTCCGCACGGTCTTCGGCGCGCTCCACGCGGTGACCATGCGCGACTGGGTCGGCATCGACCTGCTCGGCGAGGGGGTCCGCGACACCGGCAGGCCGTACGACACCGACAGCCGCCTGCGCGCCGTCGCGGCGATGCTCGACCAGCTCACCTGGTGGGGCCGGGCACTCCGCGACGCCCGGCACGCCCAACCTTACGTCTCATGAGAGGAACTCCCATGCACGACCCAGCGATACGAACGTCCGGCCTGGTCAAGGCCTTCGGCGACACCCGGGCGGTGGACGGCCTCGATCTCGAGGTGCCCACCGGCGCGGTGTACGGCGTCCTCGGCCCGAACGGCGCGGGCAAGACCACCGCGGTGCGGATGCTGGCCACGCTGATCCGCCCCGACAGCGGCGAGGCCACTGTGTTCGGGCACGACGTGGTGCGCGAGGCCGACGCCGTGCGCAGCCGGGTGAGCCTGACCGGCCAGTACGCCTCGGTGGACGAGGAGATGACCGGCGCCGAGAACCTGATCCTGCTCGCCCGCCTGCTCGGCCACCGCAAACCGGCGGCCAAGGACCGGGCGGCGCAGCTCCTGGAGGCGTTCGGGTTGACGGAGGCCGCCGACCGGCAGGTCAAGACCTACTCGGGCGGCATGCGCCGGCGGCTCGACATCGCCGCCAGCATCCTCAACACCCCCGACCTGCTCTTCCTCGACGAACCGACCACCGGCCTGGACCCCCGCAGCCGCAACCAGGTGTGGGACATCATCCGGATCGTCGTGGCCCACGGCACCACGGTGCTGCTCACCACGCAGTATCTGGAGGAGGCCGACCGCCTCGCCGGCCGCATCGCGGTCATCGACCACGGCAAGGTCATCGCCGAAGGCACGCCCGGCGAGCTGAAGTCCTCCGTCGGCTCCGGCTCGGTTCACGTACGGCTCCGCGACCCGGCCACCCGCCCCGAAGCCGAACGGCTGCTGGCACAGGCGCTGGACGCGCCCGTCTACCTGGAGTCCGATCCGGTGGCGCTGACGGCCCGCATCGGCGGCGACGGCCGCGAAGAGGCGGCGGCCGAGCAGGCCTCGCGCGCACTCGGACGGCTGGCCGCGGCCGGCATCGTCGTCGACGACTTCTCGCTCGGCCAGCCCAGCCTCGACGAGGTCTTCCTGGCCCTCACCGACCACCCCGCCACGCAGGAGGCAGCGGCATGAGCACCACCACCGAGACCGGCGCCACGTACGCACCCGCAGCGGAGGCGCTCGCCACAGTCCTGGCACCAGGGGTCAGACCACCACGGCCGAGCGCCTGGTCGGCGTCGGTGACCTTCGGCTGGCGAGCGATGCTGAAGATCAAGCATGTCCCCGAGCAGCTGTTCGACGTGACCGCTTTTCCGATCATGATGACGTTGATGTTCACGTACCTGTTCGGCGGCGCGCTCGCCGGGTCGCCGACGGAGTATCTGCAGTTCCTGCTGCCGGGCATCATGGTGACCAGCGTCGTGATGATCACCATGTACACCGGGGTGGAGGTCAACAAGGACATCGAAAAGGGGGTCTTCGACCGCTTCCGCACCCTGCCGATCTGGCGCCCCTCCGTCATGATCGGCTATCTGCTCGGCGACATGCTGCGCTACACCATGGCCTCGACCGTCATCCTCCTGATCGGCCTGATCCTCGGGTTCCGGCCTCAGGGCGGGCTCGGCGGGGCGCTGGCCGGAATCGCGCTGCTGCTGGCCTTCTCCTTCGCCTTCTCGTGGGTGTGGACGATGTTCGGGCTGCTGCTGCGCAGCGAGAAGTCGGTGATGGGGGTCAGCATGCTGGTGCTGTTCCCGCTCACCTTCCTCAGCAACGTCTACGTCGACCCCGCCACGATGCCGGGCTGGCTGCAGCTGTTCGTCAACCTCAACCCGATCACCCGGCTCGTCGCGGCGGTGCGCTCCCTGATGGCGGGCACTCCCGACACCGGCGAGCTCGTCTGGGTGTTCGGGGCGATCGTGGTCCTCATCGCCGTCTTCGGCACCCTCACCATGCGCCTCTACAACCGCAAGTAGCCCCAGGTCCTCTGGAGCCGCCCGCGGAAGGCCCGGCCACCATGGCCGGGCCGGGGAGGAGCTGTCGCTGTACGTCTGGGACTCCACCGTCGCCCAGCAGGTGCTCGCACGCGGGGAACGCGACCGACCGCCGCACGGGCGACGGTCACAGGCGCCAGGGGATCTCCGTTTCGGGCTGGTAGCGGCAGGTGGCGCCGGTGGAGACGGTGGCGCGCAGGTGGGCGGCCAGCTCGGGATGCGCGCCGTCCAGCCGGCGCAGCACGTCACGGATGCGGGCGGTGACGGCCTTGCGGGCCCGCTCGGCCTCGTCACCCAGACGGCGGCCCCGGCCGCCGAGCCCTGCCGCCGCCCTCAGCTCCTCCAGTAACGCCGCCCGCTCGTGGTCGAACTCCGCCGCCCGCTGATCGTCACCCCGCTCGGCGGCCCGGTCGATCTCCTCGTCGAGCGCGGCCAGGCGGCGCCGGTAGCGGGCCTTGGCCTCCTCGTCGAGGACGTCGTCGCCGCCCATCCGACGGGCGGCGACCACCAGCTCGCCGCCCTCGGGGGCGAGCAGCCGCACCGCGGGCATGTCCCTGCCGGGACGGCTCAGCAGGATGTGCAGGTCACGCAGCCCTTTGGCGTCGGGCATGTGCGCGGTGCGGCCCGCGAACGCCAGCGTCCAGACCGCCCCGTCCCTTCTGAACTCCCCACCGGAACGGTCGCCGGAGGACCGCCCCTGAGCGGCGGACGCACCACCAGGCGCCACCACGCTCGCCAAGCCGTCCCGGCCACCGGCGGCGGGCGCGCCACCGCGGCCGGCGGCGGCAGACGGGGGGTTCTCCCGCTGCGCGCCCGGGAGAGCGCCGGCCGCCGGGCGCGGACGGGCATGGCGTGCGCGCTCGGCCATGTCACGCATGCCCAGCTCGCCTGCCTCGCGCTCCACCGCCGCCAGCAGCGCGGCCGCCGCGCCGGCGTCGCCCGGGCCGGCGCGGGCGAGGAGCGCATCGGCCAGGTGGGCGCGGGCGATGACGGACCACGGGCGGGCGTGCATCTGGTCGGCGGAGTGGTAGGCGGCGGTGAGCGCGCCGATCGCGTCGGCCCACCGCTCCTGCGCGGCCTCGACCATGCCCAGCCAGAGGTCGAAGGGCCCGCTCACGTCCCAGCCGAGGAGCGAGACCGCCCACTGCCCGCGGTGCGGCAGCAGTGCGGCGCGCGCCGTGGCGCACAGCTCGGGGTCGTGGGTGGCCGCGGCCAGCTCCGCCTGGAAGCGCAGCCACAGCGGCTGGACCATGCGGTCATGGGGGTCGCCCGCCGCGAGACGGCGCAGGGCGGTGTCGAGGTCGCCGGTGCGGACGGCGGTCAGCGCCTCGATCAGCGTGTGGCACGGGTGCCCGCTGCGTCTGAGGGCGTCGAGGACCTCCGCCTGCTCGCTCTGCCTGCCCTGGAGTGACAGCAG
The DNA here is from genome assembly GCF_037044575.1 of Nonomuraea sp. LPB2021202275-12-8. NCBI lineage: Bacteria > Bacillati > Actinomycetota > Actinomycetes > Streptosporangiales > Streptosporangiaceae > Nonomuraea > Nonomuraea sp. LPB2021202275-12-8. The sequence continues at coordinate 199,463 of NZ_JBAHWD010000006.1, forward strand.
CGCCCAGCGGTGATGGTGGAGCATCGACACGAAGTGCGCGCCCGGGTCGTACGGCTCGATCTCCGCCAGCAGTTCCTCGGCCTCGCCGAAGCGGCCGGCGAGGGCCGCGATGATGCTCGCGTCGGCTGAGGTGTTGAGGTCGAAGCGCGGCACGTCGCGGCGCCGCCCCAGAGCGACGTAGTCGTTGAAGTGGTCGAGGTAGCGAGGGTCGCCCTGCTCGATCATCGCCACCCAGCGCAGCGCGGCGGCGAAGTGCTCGAGCTCGGAGTCGGAGGTGCGGCGGGCGATGTCCATGATCTCGCCCGTCAGCCTGACCCGCTCGTCCGCCGTGCCGGGCCCCCAGATGATGTCGTGGTGCGTCCACAGGCTGAACGCCAGGGCGTCGTCGTCGCCGCCCGCCCGGGCCACCGCGGCGACGTGGAGGACCAGGTCGAGGGCGAGGCGGTCGTCGGGCACGCCGCCGCCGACGAGCCTGGCGTGGGCTTCTCTCAGCCGGTCGAGGCTCTCGTCGTGGCCGAGGAAGGTGCGGAAGGTGAGGGCGACGCGGGCGGGCAGCTCGGGGTCGTCCACGTCGCGGGAGATTGCGGCGGCCTCCTCCGCGAACCGAAGCCCCTCGTCGCGCTCACCGCCGTAGAAGAGCTCCCGGCTCAGCTCGAGCGCGACCGTCGCGCGCCTGCGCGGCTCGGCGGACGCGCTCAGCTCGAACGCCCGGCGCAGGTGCCCGTGCTGCTCGTCGGCGGCCAGCCGGCCGCTCGCGTCCCGAGCCGCCGCGAGCAGAAGGTCGATGGCCCGATCCGGGGTGACCCGGTCGCCCGCGAGGTAGGCGTGGCGGGCGAGGTCGGCGGGCAGCAGCTTGCCGGCGAGCTCGGGCGAGCGGTCGATCGCGGCGATCACCGCGCCGTGCGGGTCGCGCACGTCGTCGAAGGAGTCGTAGAGGGTCTCGCGCACCAGGTCGTGTGCGAAGCCGAACACGCCACCGCCTCTGGCCACCACGAGCTTGGCGGCCACCGCCAGCTCCAGCAGCCTGTCGACGTGCGCGACGGGAGCGGCGACGGTCGCGGCGAGCACCTGACGGTGGAACGTGCTCCCGAGCACGGCCGCTGTCGGGAGCAGCTCCGACACCGGCGCCGGCAGCAGGGAGAAGCGCCGCAGAAGGGCGTCGCGGACGCCGGGCGCGACCGCGCTGGCCGAGCCGCCGCTGCGCCAGAGCCTGGCCGTCTGCTCGACGAAGAACGGGTTGCCGCCCGTGCGGAGGTGGACCTCGGCGACCAGGTCGGCGGGAGGGGTCAGGCCGACGGTGCGGGCCATGAGCGCGCCGACGCTCTCCTGGTCGAGGCCGGTGAGGGTGATGGTGGTCGCCTTGGCCACGAGCGGCGACAGCAGGTCGCGCAGCGGGTGCTCGACCGGCTCCACCTCGGCGTCGCGATAGGTGCCGATCAGCAGCAGCCGCTCGAACCAGGTCTGCTGGGCCGCGAACTCCAGCAGCCGCAGCGAGGCGGGGTCGGCCACGTGCAGGTCGTCGATGACGATCACCAGGGGGCGGCGCTGTGACAGCGAGACGAGCGCGGTCGTGACCCCGTCGTAGATCTTGAAGCCGTCGGGCGTCTCGCCGGCCCCCGCCTCGCCGAGCAGGGCGGCGAGGCTGCCGCCTGCCACCGCGGCCCACTCCTGCGGCTCGACTCCCCGCCGCAGCGCGCGCAGCACCTGAACCCAGGGCCAGTAGCCGGGAGCGCTGCCGGAATCCCAGCACGCGCCGCCGACGACCAGCGCGCCCCGCCGCCGGGCCTCGCCGACGGCGCCGGTGACGAGTGTGGTCTTGCCGATGCCCGCCTCGCCGGTGACCAGCACCAGCCCGCCGTGACTGCTGATCACCCTCTCGATCTCGGCGCGCAGCAGCGCGGCAGGGTGCTCCCTGCCGAGGAGGGCGAGTGCGGTCTCGTCGAAGGACATGACGCTCGCACGCTACCTCCCGCGACTGACAAACTCAGGCTCCGCCCGCCAGGCGGGCCGGGAATCCGCCCGTCGCGATGGGCCCCCAGCGCTCGATGTGGAGGCGGATCAGCGACTTGTCCTGGCGTCGCATCGCCTCGCGGTATTCGTCCCAGTCCGGGTGCTCGCCGGAGATGCACCGGTAGTAGTCGACGAGCGCGTCAAGGGCCTCGGGCATGTCCAGGACCTCGGCCCGCCCGTCGACCTGTACGTACGGGCCGTCCCAGGTGTCGGACACGACGCAGATCGACGCCCGCTCGTCGCGGCGCGCGTTGCGGGCCTTGGCGCGGTCGGGATAGGTGGAGACCACGATCCGGCCTTCGCCGTCGACGCCGCAGGTGACCGGCGAGAGCTGCGGCCGCCCGTCGGCGCGGGTGGTCGACAGCAGGCCGTGGTGCCTCGGGCGCAGGAATTCGAGCAGTTCGGGCAGTTCGACGCGGTTCGCCGTCGCGACATTCGGGGCCATATCCCATATACCTCTCCGCGGCCAGGCCGCCTGTGGTCAGGTACGTGATCCTTGCACGCCGACCGCGCGAAAAGCGTACGTGTACTGACGCGTATGCGTTGCGTGAGACGACCTAGATCCGGTAATCCTGGTCCATGGCCGTTGCGCGGCAAGAGGGATGGTTACTGAGCGGACGCTACCGGCTGCGGGCCAGGCTTGGCCGCGGCGGGATGGGCACCGTCTGGCGAGCCTATGACGAGCTGCTGGACCGCGAGGTCGCGGTCAAGGAGGTCATCCTCTCCGGCCCGCGACGCGAGGAGCAGATCGCGCGCACCATGCGGGAGGCGCGCATCGCCGCCAGCCTGTCGCATCCGAACATCGCGGCCGTCTACGACGTGGTGCTGGCCGACGAGCGACCGTGGATCGTCATGCAGTTCGTGCCCTCCAGCAGCCTCGCGACCGTGATCATCCAGCGCGGATCGCTGCCGGTGCCCACCGTCACCCGCATCGGGCTGGAGGTGCTGGCCGCGCTGCGTGCCGCGCACGCGGCGAATGTCCTGCACCGTGACGTGAAGCCGGCCAACATCCTGATCACCGGCGAAGGTCGCGCGATCCTCACCGACTTCGGGCTGGCGACCACGCTCGACCAGGACTCCGGGAACACCCTGGCGGGCATCGTCATGGGCACGCCCGCCTACATCGCCCCCGAGCGCGCTCGCGGCGGCCCCTCGACGGCGTGCGCCGACCTGTGGTCGCTGGGCGCGACGCTGTACGCGGCGGTCGAGGGGCGCGTGCCGTTCGCCCACAGCAGCGAGCTGGCCACGTTGAGCGCGGTGGTGACCACGGACCCCGCCCCGTTCGACAGGGCCGGTGAGCTGGCCCCGGTCATCAGCGGCCTGCTGGAGAAGGATCCCCGCGCCCGCACCGGCGCCGCCCGCGCCCAGGAGCAGCTCCGGGAGGTGGCCGCCCGGTACGAGCGGGAGCCCGGCACCGCCGCGCCGCGTCCGCGCCCCGGGATCCGCGCCCGGTGGAGCCGGGCACGCCGGACGGTCGCGTCGCACCGGCGGGAGATGGCGGCCACGGCGGCCCTGCTCATCTGCGTGGCCGCCACCACCTCCTGGGACGCCGGCCCCGCCGCCACCGGCGCGCAAACCGCCTCGAGAACCACCTCGGACGCGGGCGCTGAGATCAGCTCCGAATCGGCCGAGCCGACCGGCGTCCTGTACGTCCAGCCGACGTCGGACGGGCGGGCCCGCGCCGCACGGGACCGGCGCTCGCAGGTGCGCGACCGTCAGCGGAGCACCGCCACCCCGTCCGGAAAGACGAAGAAGACCAAAGCCAAGAACATCCCGCGCGGCAAGGCCAAGGGATACGGCAAGAACTGACGCCTGCCGATCCCATACGTAGATTTGCCGATGTATTCCATGCCTGCCTTGCCTACTGTCTGCCTGGATCGAGCGCCGTCAGAGAAGGTGGGTCCATGCGCACGCTGACCGTGTTGACCGGCTTCCTCTCCACCGTCCTGCTGGCGACGGCTCTCACCACCCCTGCCGCGGGCCAGGCGGTGGCCGGGACGAAGCCCGCGCCCGGCACGGCCGACGTCGTCTACCAGCGGGCCGTCTTCGCCTCCGGCACCTCCGACGGGACGGCCACGAGCGACGGCCTGTTCTTCGCCACCGCCGCCGGCACCACCTCCTACACCGACGCGCTGGGCGCCAAGACGTGGGAGTACGCCCGCTGGACCGGCCCGGAGCAGGCGCTCGGCTTCCCGGCCACCGAGCTGATCGCCTCCTGGACCGCCGACGTCCCGGCCGGAAGCTGGATGCAGATCGAGGCGCGCGCCCGCAACGGGTCCGGACTGACCAAGTGGTACGTGCTCGGCCGCTGGGCCTACGGGGAGGGCGACATCCGCCGCACCTCGGTGTCCGGGCAGGGTGACGCCGACGCGAACGTCGCCGTGGACACGCTCGTCGCCGCGCGGGGCCGGGGGTTCGAGGCCTACCAGCTGCGTGTCACCCTCTATCGGACGCCCGGGTCCGCGGTGACGCCGCGCGTGCGCACGCTCGGCGCGATGGCCTCCCGCGTCCCCGAGCGCAAGACCGTCCCGGTCTCCCCCGGTGGCGGCGCCTGGGGGACCGAGCTGAAGGTCCCGCGCCGCTCCCAGAACGTGCACCAGGGCCACTACCCGGAGTGGGACGGCGGCGGCCAGGCCTGGTGCAGCCCCACCTCGACCACCATGGTCCTGGGTTACTGGGACCGCTGGCCGAGCGCGCGGGACACCGCCTGGGTGAACCCGTCCGACCCGAACCCGGAAGTGGACTACGCCGCCCGCCACACCTACGACCACGCCTACCAGGGCGCGGGCAACTGGCCGTTCAACATCGCCTACGCCGGCCGCTACGGCGTGGACGCGTTCATCACCCGGCTGCGCACGCTGACGGAGCTGGAACGCCTGATCACGGCCGGCATCCCGGTGATCACTTCGCAGTCCTTCAAGAAGGGCGAGCTGCCGGGCGCCGGCTATGGCACCAACGGCCACATCATGGTGGTCGTGGGGTTCACCGCGACCGGTGACGTGATCGCCAACGATCCCGCCTCGTCCAGCAACTCCGCGGTGCGGCGCGTCTATCCGCGGGCCGACTTCGAGAACGTGTGGCTCCGCAGCTCCAGCAGCCGCGGCATCGCCTACGTCATCCGCCCTCCGGGCCACGCGCTGCCCCCGACGACACCGGGGCTGCCCGCTAACTGGTGACGGCGGCGTCGCCGATCCGCGCGATTCCGCACATCTCGCCGGGTGCCGGGTCGAGGCGGTCCTCGTACACCCCGATCTTGAAGTTGATGAGGTCGAGGGAGCGGGTGAGCTGGTCGATCTGGCCGATCACCCGCTGCTGGTGCTCGCGCAGGAGGGCGAGGCGCTCGTCCTCGGTGCCGTCGCCGCGCCTGGCGAGGTCGGTGTAGCGGCGGATCTCCGGCACCGGCATGCCGGAGGCGCGCAGGATGACGCAGAGGTTCAACCACTCGACGTCCTGCTCGGTGTAGAGGCGGCGACCGCCCACATCCCGGCGCACGGGGTTGGCCAGGATGCCCTCCTGCTCGTAGAAGCGCAGCGCGTGAACGCTCAGTCCGGTGCGCTCGGCGACCTGCCCGATGGTCAAATGGGGTGCGATATCCGACATACAGCCCACAGTACGGGCTTGACCTAGAGCCGACTCGAGCTCCTAGCGTGCGATCCACGTACGAGCTCTTGAGGAGTGAGCATGCGCTATCGCGCTCTTGGCGGCACCGGTATCGAAGTGAGCGTCCACTGTCTGGGGACGATGATGTTCGGGGCGGTGGGGAATCCGGATCACGATGACTGTGCCCGCATCGTCAACGCCGCGCTCGACGCGGGGATCAACTTCGTCGACACCGCCGACATGTACTCGGCGGGCGAGTCGGAGGAGATCGTCGGCAAGGCCCTGCAGGGCCGCCGCGACGACGTCGTGCTCGCCACGAAGGTGCACTTCCCGATGGGCGAGGGCCGCAACCGCGGCGGCAACTCGCGGCGCTGGATCCTGAAGGAGGTCGAGGAGAGCCTCCGGCGGCTGCGCACTGACTGGATCGACCTCTATCAGGTGCACCGGCCGGACCGCACGACAGACATCGAGGAGACCCTGTCGGTGCTGGGCGACCTCGTGCGGCAGGGGAAGATCCGGGCGTTCGGCTGCTCGACCTTTCCTGCCGAGGAGATCGCCGACTCCCATCACGTGGCCGAGCGCCGGGGCCTGCAGCGGTTCCGTACGGAGCAGCCGCCCTACTCGTTGCTGGCCCGGGGCGCCGAGGCGTCGGTGCTGCCGGTGTGCGAGCGGTGGGGGATGGGGGTGCTGACCTGGGGACCGCTCGCCTCCGGGTTCCTGTCGGGCCGCTACCGCAAGGGGGCGGACGCCGACCTGTCCAGCGGCCGTGCCCTGCTCACCCCCGGCCGGTTCGACCCGTCGATCCCGGAGAACCAGGTGAAGCTGGAGGCCGTCGAGCGGCTCGCCGAGCTGGCCGGCGACCTGGGCCACACGCTGCCGGAGCTCGCGGTGGCCTTCCCGCCGGCACATCCCGGCGTCACCTCGGTGATCATCGGTCCACGCACGATGGAGCAGCTGGACGGGCTGCTGAAGGGCGCCTCGCTCACCCTCGACGACGCGACGCTGGACCGGATCGACGAGATCGTCCCGCCGGGGACGAACCTGTACCAGCCGGACGGCGCCTGGCGCCCGCCGGCACTGGCCGATCCGGCCCTGCGCCGCCGCTCGCTCGCGGACCGGGCGGCGGTCTAGGTCTCAGGCGGGGCCGGCGGAGTTCGATGACATCGCCGATACCGAGGCGAGCGGCTCACCACCGCGCGCGCGGACGTCACGGAGGTCCAGGACCGGGACGTGACGAGAATTTGAACCTCACCCGCCATGCCGTTCCTGCTGTTCGGCCCCCTCCGAGAGCAGCATGGCTACGCGCGGTACCGGACTGGCCGGCGCCGCTTCGTTCGGAGGTCAAACATGCTCAAGCGCACCCTTGTCATGCTCGCCGCCCCCGCCCTGATCGCCAGCGGGCTCATCGTCGCAGCCAGCGGATCCGCCGCTGCCGCACCGCCCATCGAGTGCAAGCTGTACGCCAACACCACCAGCTCGACCGCGCACTGTCGCTACCACCGCGAGTACCGGCACTGGATCAGCTGCGACAACAACGGCACCAACGTCGAGACGACGCAGGAGTTCACCGGCAGGCGCAACACGCTCAGCTGCGCTGAGGGCTACACGCTCACCAACTACGGCATCGGCGCCTGACCGGCCGCCACAGGGGGCCCCGGTGCGATCGCGCCGGGGCCCGTGCTCGTCAGCGGGTGGGATCGAAGGCGCGCAGCGCCGCGGGCTGCTTGCCGGTGGTGATCTGCTCGGCGAGCATGCGGCCGGTCGCCGGGCCGTGGGTGAAGCCCCACATGCCGTGCCCGCCCGCGACGTAGATTCCGGGCACCCTGGTGGCGCCGACGAGCGGCATGCCGTCGGGGGTGACGGGGCGGGGGCCGACCCAGGTGTCGGTGCGCTCCTCCCAGGACACGCCGGACAGCAGTGGCTTCGCGGACGCGATGATCGCATCGACGCGCCGCTGGTAGAGCGGGGCGTCGGCGTCGCGGAACTCCATCGTGCCGGCCACGCGCAGCTTCCCCTGGTAGGGGGTGCAGGCCACGCGGACGGCCGGCAGGTAGATCGGGCCGGGCACCGGCTCGTCCGTCGGCACGGTGAAGGAGTAGCCGCGCCCGGCGCGTACCGGCACCCGGACACCCCACTCCTTGCCGAGCTGGTTCAGCCAGGCGCCGGTGGCCAGGACCGCGGCGTCGGCCCTGATCGCGTCACCGCTGTCCGACAGCACGTGCAGGCCGCCGTCGGCCTCGGACCGGACGCCGGTCACCCGGAACCCGGACCGGATCGTGGCGCCGCGGGCGGTGACGGCGCGGGCCAGCGAGTTGGTGAACTCCCCCGGGTCGACGTAGCGCTGCCCGTCCAGCCGGATGCCCGCCCCTGCGCGGGGCGAGAGCTGAGGCGCCTGCTCGCGCAGCGCGTCGCCTTCGAGGGCGGCGTAGCGGATCTCCAGCCCGGAGTCGTTGATGCGGCGCAGCTCGTGCAGGAGCGCGACGGCCTGCCGGGAGTTCGCGAACGCCGCCATGATCGGGGCCTCCGTCGTGGGGGCTTCGACACCGTTGCCGGTGAGCACGTCGAACGCCTCCAGGCACTCCTCGTTGAACGGGAGGTTGGCCTGTACGGCGCGGCCCCAGGACTTCCAGTTGCAGTGGAGCGCGAACCGGGTCAGGAAGGACCACAGGCCCACGTCGGGAGTGGCCGGCACGTGCAGCGGGGCGTCCCGGTCGAGCAGGGAGCGCAGGCCGTAGCGCAGCACGCCGGGCTCGTTCAGCGGGATGGCGAGACCGGGCGAGAGCCAGCCCGCGTTGCCCCAGGACGCGCCGGCGGCCACCCCGCCGCGGTCCACCACGGTCACGTCCACCCCGCGTTCCTGCAGGAACCAGGCGGTGGACAGGCCCACCACACCGGCACCGATCACCACTGCCGTACGCGGCCCACCGTCGATAGCCATTGCCACTTCTCCGCTCTCGTACCGTTCGGATCTATGACGAGGATCGCCCGTGCGGCGCGGAAAGGGTCTGTGGCTGCCGGACAAGTGCGGGCCGGGCCTTTGTCCAGCTAGGACAAACCCGGTGATCTTCTTCGCTGATCGACGGCCAACGCGATGATCATCGCGAGCCGTTTCTCCGGCACGTCGAGCTCCAGCTTCGTGATCCCGGCCATCTTCCGCAGCCGGTAGCGGACCGTGTTCGGGTGCACGCCGAGGCGCGCGGCGACCTCGCCGAGCTCGCCCTGCGCCTCCAGCCAGGCGCGCAGCGTCTCGATGTAGCGGGTGCCGTGCTGGGCGTCGTGCCTGGTCAGGTCGGCGACGGGGCCGCGCGCCGGAGTGCGTCCCGCCGAGGCGGCCGCGCGCAACCGCTGGAGCAGGATCTCGTCCCACGACTCGTCGTACACGACCGCGGGGCCGGGCAGCGCCGCGCGCAGGGCCAGGCTCTCGTCGGCCTCCTGCCTGCTGGAGGGGAGTTGCGCGGGCTCGGCCGGCCCACCCACCCCGGCGAGCACGGTGACCCGGCGCGGCAGCACGTTCGTGATGGAGGCCAGCCAGTCGCGGGCCGGCGAGACGTCGTTGCCGCAGGGCAGCACGGTATAGAGGGTGTTGCCGAACAGCGCGCTCCGGCCGGGCCGCGACCAGCCGAAGCCGGTGGTGGCGCGCTCGAAGGCGAGCAGGATCGCGGCGTGCGGTTCGGCGCCGATGTGCGCCTGCAGTGCGATCACCCGGAACTGCCCTCCCGGCAGCCCGAGCCGGCTGACCACCGCGGGCGCGTCGGCCGTGCCCTCCATGAGCTGGATGACCAGGTCGGACTCCACCTGCCGCTCCAGGTCGGCGCTCACCCGCGAGCGCAGCAGGTGCAGTGCCACCGCCTTGGCCCCGTCGCTCAGGACGGTCCGGCTCGCGCCGGTCAGCGGACGCTCGCACTCCACCCAGATCGACCCCAGCAGCTCGCGCCCGGCACGCACCGCCACCACCATCCGGCCACGCAGCCCGTGCTCCGGCGAGGGCTCCACGAACAGCGGCTCCTCGGAGGTCGACAGGTGCGCGAAGACGCCCTTGCTTCCCAGCAGCCGGCGCATGCCGTCGGACACCCGGCGGCCCAGGATCGTCTCCAGCCGCACCGGGTCGGCCGCCTGATGCGAGCCGGAGTAGGCCAGCACCCGGGACATCTGGTCCTCGATGGTCACCGGGCAGGCGAGCTCGCCCGCGAGTGTGTCGGCGAAGGCGAACAGGTCCGTCGGCCCCCGTCCCGCCTCGGTCTCGCGCCCTTCCAGCACCAGGCCGTACACCACGCCGAACAGCTGGCTCCAGGACACTTCGGGATCCACCAGCAGGACGGCGATCGCACCGTCGCGGACGCTCTCACTGATCGGCGCGCCCTCGCGCACCAGCACCACCGCGGCCCGCGCCGCCCGCGCCAGCCGGACCGCCTCGTCGGCCGATTCGACGCCCACGGGCAGGAACACGTCGCCGCTCGCCGGCCGGGGGTCGGCCGGGTCGTGCACGGCCACGCTGCGGAGCTCGACCTCGCGCGACGCCGGGGCACTGAGCAGCCGGGCCCCGTAGCCGCCGAGGACGTTCACCAACCGATCCAGCTTCAGCATCCGGCGCGCCCCACCTGCCCCATTAACGGCCCTGTCCTGGCGATATGTCGCAGCGTACAGGGAGGGTGACCAAGCGCACGGCCCCGGCATCACGGTGCGATGCCGGGGCCGTTCGGGCTGGGTCAGCCGCAGTTCTTGAACTTGCCGCGCCTGGCCTGGGCGATGCCGTAGTCCACGCGGGTGTCGGTGGTGATGCCCTCGAAGTCGACGCACTGTCCCTTGCCGTAGCCGATGGCGGCCGCGTAGTACTTGTACTTCTTCGCGGTCAGCTTGCCCGGGTCCCTGTAGGCGCCGCCGCCCTGCGTGTGCAGGATCGCCTGGGTGAAGGTGGGGGTGCCCGCGAAGGCGGTCTTGATCACGGCGACGCAGTTCTTCTGCAGACCGCGGTTCCACATCAGCCACACATGGCCCAGGACCGCCTTGCCGTTCTTCATCGTCCGCTTGTTGTCGGCCACGTGGGTCCAGCCGCCGCGGCCGGACTCCTTGGCGCAGACGACCTCGGGCGAGTACGCCGCGGCCGAGGCGGGGGCGGGGTGGATGAGAACCGTGCCGGCACTCAACATCGCGGCCAGGGCGAGGGCCTTCGCTGGCTTGCGCACGTGCTGTTCGTCCTTTCGGAGGCCGGTCATGCGAAACCTCATGACCGGTGTCATGACAACGAGTGTTCGTGATCAGGTCTGAGTCATGCTCTCACAGCAGAGATCGCATCGAGGGGATTTAAGCGCTCCTAATCCGATATTTCCGGCAGTCCCTACCGCACGATCGGGAGGGTGATCCACGACGGCCGCTCGGCGTCGTGCCAGCGCGGAGCGTGACGGGCTGGTCGAGCGCCGGCCGCTGCCAGGCGACCGGCGAGGCCAGGTCGTCGCGCTCACCGCCAAGGGTGAGCTGGCCGTACGGGAGGCGTACGGGCTGCAGGAGGCGCGCGAGCGCGAGTGGTTCGCGGCGCTGTCGGACGACGAGCGCGAGCAACTCGCCGGGCTGCTCGCGCGGGTGGTCTCCGAGCGGCCCGATCCCTAGGGGCGGCCGCGCCCGGTCATGCGGCTGCACCTCGTCATCCGCCCCTCCGTGATCGGCCGTCACCGGCCGCCGGGCTCGGGGGTGGTCGACGAGATGACGTCGAGCAGGTCGTGGCGGCGGGCGTAGGCGGCGCGCTGGCGGGCCGCTCCCGAGCCGCCCGCCCGTAGCTCGGCGAGTTGGCAGGTGACCCTGTCCAGGTCGCCGGCGACCGTCAGGGCGGGACCGATGTCGCGGATCAGCGTGTCGACCAGCCGCCAGGCGGGGATCCGGTCCGCCGACCGCACGTCCAGGCCGTCGCCTTCGAGGCCGTCGTGGGCGGCGCGCCAGTAGGCGGCGCGCAGGAGGGGCTCCGGGTGACGGGGCGCCGGGACACCCGCGCGGACGTCGCTCAGGATCGTGGAGACCAGAGCGCGTACGACGGCCGCCAGCAGCACCGCCTCCGATGCGGTCGCGCAGACGTCGGCGACCCGGATCTCGACGGTGGGCAGGTGGTGGGAGCGGCGCACCAGCCAGTAGACCATGGCCTCGTCGAGGATCATCCCGGACCTGATCAGGGCGGCGACGGTGGCGCGGTAGTCGGCGGCGGACTCGAAGTACGGCGGGAGGCCGACACTGGGCCATCGGGTCAGGGCCACCGAGCGCCAGCTGCCGTAGCCGCTGTCGGCGCCGCCGCTGAAGGGGGAGTTGACGGTCAGCGAGTGCAGGACGGGGAGCCGGGGTCGCAGGTGGTTGCACACCTGCACGGCCTCCTCGTCGTCGGCGACCTCGACGTGGACGTGGCAGCCGCAGCAGTGCTCGCCGCGGGCGATGGCGCCGTACTCGGCGGCCATCCGCTGGTAGCGAGCGTCGTCGGTGATCCTGGCGTTGCTCGCCGAGTGCTCCAGAGGGGCGACCCCTGCGGCCACCAGGCGGCAGCCTGCGGCTCGTGCGGCGCGTGCCAGTACGACGCGCAGGAGGGCGAGCTCCGCGTGCAGCGGCTCCAGGTTGACGTGAGGCGACGAGGCGACCTCGACCTGGCAGGCCGCGAACTCCCGCTGGACCAGCCGGCGCAGCTCCGGCGGGACCGCCCCGAGGACCGGCTCGGCCCGCGGTGTGGTCCTGCCCGACCGGGGGTCGATGAGGAAGAACTCCTCTTCCACCCCGACTCTCAGGACGGGGAGACCCCCGCTCGGGCCTTCAGTGGCCGGGCTGTCGCCGCCTCTCGGGAGACGCCCGTCTGCTACTCGAAATCGTCTGGGTTGAGCTCCTTGAGCCGCTTGAATTCGTAATCGGCGGCGGTGTCGAACTTCTTGGCGCCGGGCGCGTCACCGCTCTGCGACGCCTCCTCCTCGGTCTCCGGCGGCGGCGCCTTGGTGCGTTCGGTCTCTGGCCCTGGTTGCGTGCTCATGATGATGTCCCCCATCGCTGCCACCAGGCGAAACCCCTGGTGGTGCAGCTCCCCTGCGTGGTCCCCTCCCCCGGCCTCTCGCGGTCAAACCGCCCGGCGGCGACGGGCTCAGGGCCGGGCGCGCCCGTCCTGCCCGTGCTTGAACAGCTCGTGTCCCTTCGCCCCGTCCGCTCTCATCCCTGGTCATCCGGCCCAGGATCATCGGGATCCGGCCCGCGCGCCTGCTCGGCCATGGCGCGCATGGCGATCGCCGCGGCCGTGGCGAGCGCGGCGCCGGCGATGGCGCCCGCGGCCACCGCGCCGATCATGAGCAACGACCTGGCCCCGCCCCCGCCACGGGTACGGCGCGGCGGGGCGGAGTGCCGCCAGGCGTAGATCCATCCGGCCTCCGCGGCGGCGTCGAGCAGGTAGGCGGCCGGGATCCGGCCCGTCAGCGCGTACATCAGGTCGATGCGCAGCAGGGTCGAAGCGGCGGAGACCCCGAAGCGCCTGGCGTGCTCGACGCCTTCCGGGCTGGAGGCGGCGCGGAGCTGGTTCCAGCCGATGCCGGTCAGCAGCCCTCCGACGGTCCGCACCAGCCAGCGGTCCGTCTTGGGACCGAAGACCTTCTCGAAGCTGGACATGTGCACGACGGGCCAGAGTCCTCCGGCCACGTTGAACATCCCGTGCGCACGAGCCAGCCGGGCGGCGTCGATGCGGCGGCTGTTCTGGTCACCCATGCCACCGCGGCTGCCCGGGGTTCGCCCGGGCAAACCGCGCGCCGGCGACCTAGGCTGAGCGCATGCGAGTAGTGGTGATCGGCGCCAGCGGCCATATCGGCACCTATCTGGTTCCCCGGCTGGTGGAGGCCGGCCATGACGTGGTCGCGGTGAGCCGCGGCAAGCGGGAGCCCTACAGCCCTCACGGAGCCTGGAACAAGGTCACCACGGTGACCGCCGACCGAGAGGCGGAGGAGGCCGAGGGCACGTTCGGCAGGCGCGTCGCCGAACTGGAGGCCGACGCGGTCATCGACCTGATCTGCTTCGAGGAGTCCAGCGCCCGACAGCTCGTCACGGCCCTGACCGGCCGCGTCCGCCACTTCCTGCACTGCGGGACGGTGTGGGTGCACGGCCCCAGCGGGCAGGTGCCGACGACCGAGGACCGGCCGCGACGGCCGTTCGGCGACTACGGCGTCAAGAAGGCGGCCATCGAGGCCTACCTGCTGGAGCGCGCCCACCGTGACGGCTTCCCCGCCACGCTGATCCACCCCGGCCACATCACCGGTCCCGGCTGGGTGCCGGTCACCCCCGCGGGCAACGTCAACCCGGCCGCGTTCCAGACTCTGGCCGACGGCGCGGAGCTGGTCCTGCCGAACCTCGGCATGGAGACCGTCCAGCACGTCCACGCCGACGACGTGGCGCGGATCTTCATGGACGCGATGGCCAGCCGCTCCACCGCCGTGGGCGAGAGCTTCCACTCGGTCGCCACCACCGCACTGACGCTGCGCGGCTACGCCGAGGCCGTGGCCGGCTGGTTCGGGCGGGAGGCGCGGCTGGCGTTCCTGCCGTGGGAGCGGTGGCGGGCCACGGTGCCTGAGGACGAGGCCCAGGTCACCTACGACCACATCGCGCACAGCCCGCACTGCAGCATGGCCAAGGCCGAGCGGCTGCTGGGCCACCGGCCGCGCTACACCGCGCTGGAGGCCATCGCCGAGGCGGTCGACCGGCTGGTCGCGGACGGCGTCGTCACGAGGCGGTGACCTGCGGGACCGTCTCGTACAGCGCCCAGTCGTCGCCGATCGCGCCGGCGGTCTGGAGGAGCAGCGGCAGATAGTCCTCCGTCAGCTTCTCCACCGAGGTCTCGGCGGCGTGCGCGTTGACGTTGACGGCGGCGATGACCCTGCCCAGCCCGTCGCGGAGCGGCGCGGCCACGGACCTGATGCCGGGCGCGAGCTGCTCGTCCGTCAGCGCCCAGCCCTTGGCGCGCACCCCGCGCAGCACCCGCTCGCGCTCCTCCGCGCCGGGCCGCCAGCGCGGCTCGATGCCCGACCGGCTCGGCTCGGCCAGCACCCGCTCCACCTCGGCGGGCGGCAGTGCGGCCAGCAGCACCTTGCCGAGCGAGGTCGCCAGGGCCGGGAACCGGGTGCCGACCTGCACCGACAAGGTGACGATCTTCGGCACCGCGACGCGGGCGACGTAGACGATGTCGGACCCGTCGAGCTGGGCGATGGACGAGGACTCGTGGGTCCTGGCCACCAGCCGCTCCAGGTGCGGCCTGGCCACCTCCCACAGTCCCATCGAGCGCACGTAGGACACGCCCAGCTCCAGCACCCGTGGGGTCAGCGCGAACCCGCCCTGCTCGGCTCTGGCGTAGCCGAGCTCGGTGAGGGTCAGCAGGATGCGGCGGGCCGTCGGCCGGGCCAGCCCGGCGGCGGTGGCCACCTCGGTCAGCGTCATGACCGGGCGGCCGGGCCGGAACGCCCTGATCACATCGAGGCCGCGGGCCAGCGCCTCGATGAAGTCGGGTCCGGTCTCACCACGTGCCATGAACGCCTCGCTCGCGTCGTCTCACGGGTCCGACTTTAACGGCGGCTACAGGCTGTGAGTCGACGAGCTGCGGTAGTCGGTGTAGGTGTACGGGTTGTCGAGGATCTTGGTTTCCGGGATATCGGGGTTCATGCCCTTCTGCCAGGTTTCCTCGCCCATGGCGGAGCGCAGGTGCTCGACCGTGGCCTCGACCTGGCGGCGGGCGGCGGCCAGGTCGGCGTCCAGCAGGCGGTGCTCGTGCTTGACCACGCGGCCGTTCACCACGACGGTGTGCACGTCACCGCGCTGCGCCTGGAAGACCACGTGGCCGTACGGGTGGAGCAGCGGGAACGAGACGGGCGAGTGGTCGTTCTTGATGAGGACGAGGTCGGCCTTCTTGCCGGGTTCGAGGCTGCCGAGGTCGTCGCGGCCGAGCGCGTGGGCGCCGCCCCGGGTGGCCCATTCGACGACCTGCTCGGCGCGCAGGCCGCAGTGGGTGATCGTGCCGCCCTTGGCATGCGCCTCCAGGTGCTCGCGGGAGCGGTCGGCGCCGAGCGTGGCGCGCATCGCGGAGAACAGGTCGCCGCTCCACCAGACGCTGGTGTCCATGGACAGCGAGACGGGGATGCCGTGCAGGCGGACCGCCCAGGTGGGCGGATAGCCCTGGCCGGCGCTCTGCTCGCTCTCGGTGGAGACCGAGATGGAGCCGCCGGTGGCCGCGATGCGGTGGTAGGAGTCGGCCGACAGCGAGGCCGCGTGCACGTACACGGTGCCGGGCGTCATGAACCCGTGGTCGTGCATCAGCCGGATGCCGTCGTCGCTGGTGGCGCCCCAGACGCCGGCGTGGGTGGTGACCGCGGCGCCGAGCTCCCTGGCGACCTCGAAGGCGGGCCGCTCGGGGAACGCGGGATCGCCGAGCACGTCGAAGGCGAGCTGGAAGCCGAACATGTCGTCGCCGGTGACGCGGCGGCGGACGAAGTCCCTGAACTCCGGCGCTGCCGTCCACTCGGCGGGCGGCTGCTGGATGTTGCCGTACGCGAGCACGTACCGGCCGGGGACGGACTGCAGCGCGTCGGCGGCGGCGTCGGCGTGGTCCACGGTCCGCAGGCCGTGCGACCAGTCGACGACGGTGGTGACGCCGGCGTCGAGCGCCTCGACGGCGGCCAGCACGTTGCCCGCGTGCACGTCCTCGGGCCGGAACAGCTTGCCGTGCTCCAGGTAGAACCAGACGAAGTACTGGGTGAGCGTCCAGTCGGCGCCGTAGCCGCGGATGGCGGTCTGCCACATGTGCCGGTGGGTGTCGATCATGCCGGGCATGACGATGCCGCCGGTCGCGTCGATCTCGGCGGTGCCTTCGGGCACCTGTAGCGCGGGGCCGACGGCGGCGATCCGGTCGCCTTCGACGAGGACGTCGGCGCCGGCGAGCACCTGCCGCCGGGCGTCCATCGGCAGCACCGTGCCGCCGCGAAGCACGACGGGCCGTCCGGGCGCGAAGTCGTTCATGGGGGTGACTCCTCTCGGCGTACGGTTGACCGCCTAGCGGTCACCACCGGTGGCCGTAACTCTGATGAGCACCCAGCCCGCTGTCAAGCATTGACCGCCCTCTGGTTTCTGCCGACAATCTCAATCACGGACACGTGTCCGCTGAACGGACTGGAGGCTTTCCGGATGTCAGATGAGGGAGTGGCCGGGCCGCTGTCCGGGGTGCTCGTGGCCGACTTCTCCAGGATCCTGGCCGGCCCGTACGCCACGATGCTGCTGGCGGACCTGGGCGCCGAGGTCGTCAAGGTCGAGGGGCCGAAAGGGGACGACACCCGCACCTGGGTCCCGCCGGCCCGCGGCGAGGTGTCCACCTACTACCTCGGCGTCAACCGCGGCAAGCGCTCCATCGCGCTGGACCTGCGCGAGGAGGCCGACGCCGCGGCGGCCAAGGAGCTGGCCCGCCGCGCGGACGTGCTGATCGAGAACTTCCGCCCGGGCGGGCTGGACAGGTACGGGCTCGGCTTCGACGCCGTGCGGGCCGCCAACCCCGGCATCGTGTACGCCTCCATCAGCGGCTTCGGGTCCGGGCCCGGCCGGGCGGTGCCCGGTTACGACCTGATGGTGCAGGCCATGTCCGGGCTGATGAGCCTCACCGGTGACGCGGACGGGTCGCCGTACCGGGCCGGGATCTCGGTGTTCGACGTGATGGCGGGCAACCACGCCGTCATCGGCATCCTGGCCGCCCTCCGGCACCGCGACGCCACGGGGCGCGGGCAGCACGTCGAGATCAACCTGCTGTCGTCGGCGCTGACCGCCATGGTCAACCAGAGCTCCGCCTACGTGGCGGGCGGGGTGGTGCCCTTCCGGATGGGCAACGCGCATCCCAGCGTGTTCCCGTACGAGCCGCTGCCGACGGCGGACCACGAGCTGATCGTCGCGGCCGCCAACGACGGGCAGTTCCGCAAGCTCTGCGAGGTGCTCGGCGTGCCCGAGGTCGCCGACGACCCGCGCTTCGCCCGCAACCAGGACCGCACGGCGCGCCGCGAGGAGCTGCGCCCGATCCTGGTCGAGCGGCTGGCCACCCGGGGAGCGCTCGAATGGTTCGAGCTGCTGGTCGAGGCCGGCGTGCCGAGTGGGCCGATCAACACCGTCGACGGCGGGTTCGCGATGGCCGAGCAGTTCGGGCTCGACCCGGTCGTCGAGGTCGGCGAGGGGGCGCGGGCGACGCCGACCACCCGGCACCCGATCCGCTTCTCCGAGAGCCCGCTGACCTACCGGCTGCCACCCCCGGAGCTCGACGAGCACGGGGCGGAGCTGCGCAAGTGGCTGACCGAGCCGGAGGACGACCGTGGGTGAGCGGCCCGACTACCCGACCGCCCTGGGTTCCGCCACTCCAGAGACGATCACCCTGCTCGGGCACGACCTGGCCGAGGACGTGATGGGCGAGGTCGGGTTCGGGGAGCTGGCGTTCTGGCTGGCCACCCAGCGGCGGCCGGCGCCGGGAGAGGTGCGGGTGTTCGAGGCCGTGCTGGCCGCGCTCGCCGACCACGGGTTCACTCCCACCGCCATCGTCACCCGGCTCACCTATCTGTCCGCGCCCGACTCGGTGCAGGGGGCGCTGGCCGCCGGGCTGCTCGGCGGCGGGTCCCGCTTCCTGGGCGTCACCGAGGACTGCGGCCGGTTCCTGCACCAGGTGCTGGCAGGCGGCGAGCGGCCCGGCGACGACGCGGGCTGGGACGCGCTCGCCCTGGAGACCGTGCGGGCCCAGAAGGAGGCCGGGAGGTTCGTCCCCGGGCTGGGTCACCACGTGCACAAGGACGGCGACCCGCGCACCCCGCGGTTGATGCGGATCGCCACCGAGGAGGGCCTGTTCGGCCCGCACCTGTCACTGCTGGCCGCCATCGGCCGCGTCCACGACCAGGTGCTCGGCAGGCGGCTGCCCGTCAACGGCGCCGGAGCCTGCGGGGCGGCGCTGGCCGACCTGGGCCTGCCGCTGGAGTTGCTGCGCGGCTTCGCCCTGCTGGCCAGGACCGCCGGGCTGATCGGCCAGCTCGCGGAGGAGCTGCGCCGGCCCGTGGCGAACGACATCTTCCTGTCCGTGGATCTGAACAACCGCTCGGTCGCCCCCGAGCCCTACCCCCCAGGAGGCCGGCATGGCTGAGCTGGTCGCGGTCATCGCGTCCACCCACCACCCCTTCTACTACCGGGCCAGCACCGCGACCGGCGACGAGCGGCCCCCGTTCGCCGACGAGTGGGTGCGCAAGGTGGAGGCGTTCAGGCAGACGCTCACCGCCGCCCGCCCCGACGTGCTCGTCATGGTCGGCTCGGACCACTTCCACCAGCTCTGGCTGGACAACATGCCGCAGTTCCTCGTCGGCAAGGCCCCCTTCTACGACGCGAACTTCCACAACGAGGAGCGCGAGTTCGGCCTGCCCAGGATGGTCTGCCAGGGCCATGAGGACCTGTCGGAGCATGTCCTGCGCGAAGGGCTGGACGCCGGATTCGACCTGGCCTTCTCCAACGAGCTGCGGATCGACCACTCCATCACCTGCCCGATCATCACCCTGCGCCCGCAGAACGACCTGCCGATCGTGCCCGTCTACACCAACATCTTCGCCCCGCCCCTGCCCCGGCCCGGCCGGTTCGTGGAGCTCGGGCGGACGCTGCGGCGGCTCGTCGAGTCGTGGCCGTCGGACCAGCGGGTCGCGGTCATCGGCACCGGCCACCTGTCGCTGGAGCTGGGCGGGCCGCGCCAGTTCGGGCCGCACGGACCGGACCCCGAGTTCGACCGCCGGGCCGTGGAGTGGATCGCGGACGGCGACCTCGAAGGATGCCTGGCCGAGGTCACGCTCGACAGCCTGCACCTGCCCGGCAACGCCACCCACGGCTTCATGGACTTCATGCTGATGATGGGCGTCGCGGGCGACGGCCAGAAAGCCGACTACGTCGACACCTACGACCTGTTCCACACCATGGAGGCGTACTTCACCTGGTATCCGCGCGGAGGGCAGTCGTGAGCAAGTACCTGCTGAACAAGTTCCTGTTCACCGTCGACCGCGATCCGGAGCTGGTGGAGCGCTACCGCGAGGACCCCGAGGGCACGCTCGCCTGGTGGGAGTCCACCTGGGCCAACCGCATACTCGGCTGCCACGAGGGCGAGGCGTCCACCTGGCTGCGGTTCGACCCGGCCGAGCGCGAGGCCCTGGCCGGGCACGACTATCCCAGGCTGTTCGAGCTGGGCGCGCACCCGTTCCTGACGCTCACGCTGTTCATCGCCATGTTCGAGCGCGACCATCCGCCGCTGGGATTCCAGAAGGAGTACGCCCGGCGGCTGTCCCACATGAGCCTGCCCTACCCCGACATCGCCACCTGAGCCGATGCGAGCCGTACAGATCAGCGCACCGGGCCACCCGCCGGTGATGGCCGAGCGCACCATGCCGACGCCCCGCCCGCACGAGACGCTGGTCGAGGTGCTCGCCGCGCCCATCACCCCGCTGGACCTGCTCTGCGCGAGCGGCACCTCCTACTTCGGCGTCCCGAAGACGCCGTACGTGCCCGGGGTGCAGGGGGTGGGCACCGTCGGCGGGCGGATGGTGTGGTTCCCGACGTCGGCGGGGATGGCGCCGGGCGACGGAAGCATGGCCGAGATCGCCAGCGTGCCCCTGGCGGATCTCGTCGAGCTGCCCGCCGGCGCCGACCCGGTCGGCCTGGCCGCGCTCGGCCTCTCCGCGGTCGCCGCGCACCTAGCGCTCACCTGGCGCGGCGAGCTGGCGCCCGGCGAGCAGGTCGTGGTGCTCGGTGCGGGCGGTGTGGTGGGGCAGGCGGCCGTCCAGCTCGCCAGGATCGCCGGGGCGCGCCGCGTGGTCGCGGCCGCGCGCTCCGCGGCCGGCAGGGAACGCGCGCGGCGGGCCGGCGCCGACGCCGTGGTCACGCTCGACACCGAGGACGTCACCGAGCTCGCGGTCCGCCTCACCGCCGCCCTGGACGGCCCCGCCGACCTGGTGCTGGACCCGCTCTTCGGCGCGCCGGCCGCGGCCGCCGCCCGGACCCTGCGCTCCGGCGGGCGGCTGGTCCATCTGGGCGGTTCGGCCTCGGAGACCTGCCCGCTCGACTCCGCCACGCTGCGCGGGAAGTCACTGCGCCTGCTCGGCTACACCAACAACGAGCTGAGCCCCGGACAGCGCACCGCCGCCCTCACCCTGGTCGCCGAGCAGGCCGCGCTCGGCCGCCTGGCCGTCGACCACGAGAGCGTGCCGCTCGACGACGCCGGAGCCGCCTGGCGGCGGCAGGCCGCCGGGACCACGCTCGGACGGATCGTCCTCACGACCACCGGACTTATCGGACAGTAAGCGTTCTCATCCGCTACTGTCCCTGCCAACGGCGAAGAGGAGATGAGGAATGAGCGACGATTCTCAGCAGCCGGCTCCGCGCGTGTCAGCCAGCGTGCCGAGTGTCGCCCGCATGAACGACTACTTCCTCGGCGGCAAGGACAACTTCGCCGCCGACCGCGAGGCCGTCCAGCAGGTGCTGGCCCTCGCGCCCGAGGCCAAGGCCATGGGCGAGCACGTCCAGCTCTTCCGGGAGAAGGTCGTACGCCACCTCGTCGAGCAGGGTGTCGGGCAGTTCGTCCAGATCGGCTCGTGGCTGCCGACCCAGCGCAACGTGCACGAGATCGCGCAGGCCGTCGAGCCCGAGACCCGGGTGGTCTACGTCGCCGACGACCCCGTGGCGCTCAACCACGCCCGCGCGCTGCTGGCCACCGACGAGCGGACCGGGGTGGTCGACGGCGACATCCTGCACCCGGACGAGCTGCTCGCCGATCCCGTCATGGGGCGACTGATCGACTTCGACCTTCCGGTCGCCGTGCTGATCTTCGGTGCCCTGCAGTACATCCCCGACGACGACGCGCCGTACGAGAAGGTGGCCCGGGTGTGCGCGCGGCTGTCGCCCGGCAGCTACCTCGGCATCACCCACGCCGTCTTCGACTCCCGGCCGGACATCGCCGAGGCGATCGCCGACATCTACCGCCAGGCGCTCGGCAGGCCTTCCGGCGGCCCGCGCACCCGCGACCAGGCGCTGCGCTTCTTCGACGGGCTGGAGCTCGTCGAGCCGGGCTTCGTCTACATCCGCCAGTGGCGTCCGCGGACGCCCATCTCCGACGCCGAGGCGCGGCAGTCCTGGGTCTGCGCCGGCCTCGCCCGCAAGTAGAGCGGCACCGGGGCCGCGTGGTCGCCGCTACGACGCCGGGCCACGCTCGACCTTCGCGCCGCGCACCTGACGGGAGCCGAGGTAGGCGCCCCGGCGCAGCCTGGCCAGCCAGGGTTTCTGACGCAGCGCGGGATGGCTGTTGAGCACCGGGTCGAAGGCCACGTCCTCGTCCGGCAGCGCCGTGTGGACGCGCAGCGTCGCCACCGCCGTCACGGGCCCGCCCTTCGGCGCGGCGCGCAGGTGGAACAGCAGCGGCTCCCGGGCGAGCGCCTGCGGCAGCAGCCGCGGGTCCGCCGGCACCCTCATGCCCTCGGGCCAGGCGATCAGCCGGACGGAGCCCGTACCGCTGTCGTAGCGGGCCAGGCTGGAGTACGGGCCCGCGGTGAAGCCGGTCCTGGGCAGGAGCATCCACGGCAGCGGACCACAGGTGGACAGCAGCAGGTCGACAGGACCGGGGAGGCGCACCGCCAGCCCCAGCACGTCGGGCAGGCTGCCGGGCAGCGAGCCGCCCTTGGACAGCCTGGCGATCACCTCGTGCTCGCCGGGCTCGTCGAGCACCGGCAGGCCGAGCGGCCTGCGGGAGCCTCCCCTGACCTGGAGTGTGGCCGCCACCACGAGACCGCGAGGGTGCAGGGCCCGGCCGTGGCGCAGCCGCCCGGCGAGCCCGGCCAGCAGGCGGGCGGCCTCCTCGACGCGCGCCCGCCCGGCGGGCACGGTGCGCGGACGCACCGTGATGCGTTCGGTGGCGGTCACGGCGCGGGCTCCGCGCGGGGCGGCTGCTCGTCGAGCGGGTCGCCCCGCTCCTGCGGTGGACTGAAAGTCATGTGCGCGCTCTCCTTCGAGCTGCTCCGGGATCCGCCAGCGGGCCTACCCGTGGGCTCGATCGACAATCTCCCCGACTTGGCAAGGCCGCGCGTGACCAGCGATCCCGGGGGTAGGCACCGGCGGTATCCGAGAGGAGACCGATCATGAACGACCAGAGGACGGCCCCCGAGATGATGGCCGAGACCGACGTCATCGAGCTGCTCCAGGCGCAGCACGGGATGATCAGGGACCTGTTCGACGAGGTCGAGCAGGCGCCCGCGGGCCGGCGGGGCGAGGCCTTCACCCGCCTGGTGCGTCTGCTGGCCGTGCACGAGACGGCCGAGGAGGAGATCGTCCACCCCTACGCGCGCGCCAAGATCGACGGTGGCGACGAGATCGTCGACGACCGCCTCACCGAGGAGAACCAGGCCAAGCGGCTCCTGCAGCGGATGGACCAGGCCGGGCCGGACGCGCCCGACTTCATGCCGAACCTGCTCGTGCTCCGCGGCGTCGTCGAGGCGCACGCCCGCAACGAGGAGCGCTACGAGTTCGCCCAGCTCCGCGCGCGCACCAGCGTCGCCGAGCGCCGCGCCCTGGCGGCGGGGGTCAAGGCCGCCGCGGCCCTGGCCCCCACGCATCCGCACCCCGGCACCGAATCGGCGACCAGGAACCTGCTCATGGGCACGCCCGTCGCGATGATGGACCGGGCCGGCGACGTGATCCGCAAAGCCATGGGCAAGCAAGACTGAGCGCGATCCCAAGGGGTAGTCGGCCGTCGCCCGAATCCGGCTCTCAGAAGGAGTTCATATGAACACCTCGCGCACGCCGGCGACCCGCACCCCCGTGCAGCTCGCCGCTCTCGTCGTCGGAGCGGTGTTCCTGCTCGTCGGAGTGCTGGGCTTCGTGCCCGGCGTCACCACGAACTACGACGATCTCCAGTTCGCCAGCCACCAGTCGGACGCGCTCCTGCTGGGGGTGTTCCAGGTGTCGATCCTGCACAACATCGTGCACCTGCTGTTCGGCGTCGCCGGAATCCTGATGGCCAGGAGCCGGTCAGGCGCCCGCAACTTCCTCATCGGCGGCGGGGTCGTCTACCTGCTGCTGTGGGTCTACGGCATGCTGGTCGACCACGACAGCGCGGCCAACTTCGTGCCCGTCAACGGCGCCGACAACTGGCTGCACCTGCTGCTCGGCATCGGCATGGTGGCACTCGGGTTCCTGCTCCCCAGGCGGCGCACTTCCGTCCGCTGAGGAACCGCACGAGCGCGGCTGCTCCGGCAGCCGCGCTCACGGCTTGCGCGCGACGCCCCCGACGAAGGTGTGGTACGTGATGCCGGGCACGGCGCTGTCGTCCGGCTCCGGGCGCCACTCGGGCAGCGGCACCAGACCGGGCTCCAGCAGTTCGAGCCCGTCGAAGTAGGAAAGGATCTCCTCCCGGGTGCGCCACCGGCCGGTGCCGAGAGTCTCGTTGAAGATCTTCTCGGCGGCGAACGCCTGCTCGGACACCTCGGGATGGGCCTGGCCCGGGTTGTGGAAGTGGGAGATGGCCACATGGCTGCCCGGCGCCAGGTTCTCCATCAGTGTCCGGACGAGGCCGGCCGGATCGTCCTCGTCCGCCAAGTGGTGCAGGATTGCGAACAGCAGCAGCCCGACCGGCCGGCTGAAGTCGATGAGCCGCCCGACCTCCGGGTTACCGATGATCTTCTCCGGCTCCCTGATGTCGGCCTCGACGACCGTCGTGGTGGCGTTCACGGCGAGCATCGCCCGGCCGTGGACGAGCACGATCGGGTCGTGGTCGACGTAGACGACCGGTGTGCCGGGGGCGATCGCCTGGGCGATCTCGTGCACGTTGCCCTGGGTCGGCAGGCCGGACCCGATGTCGAGGAACTGCCGGATGCCGGCGTCCCGGGTCAGGTAGCGGACCGACCGCCGCAGGAACTCCCGGTTGGCCCTGGCCGCCTCCGGGGCGTCGGGGGCGACCGTCAGCGCCATCTGGGCGATCTTGCGGTCGATCTCGAAATTGTCCTTGCCGCCGAGGATGAAGTCGTAGACCCGCGACACGCTCGGCTTGGTGACGTCTATCCCTTGTGGCGCGCGCTCCTGCTCGTTCTCGGCCAAGGTTCGCTCCTTTATAAATCCATCAAGGCGACGAACATGATCGTACAGTCGTAAAGCGGGATCTCACCGGCTATTAGGGGATCGCAGGCCGGGTACGAGGCGCGACAGCAGCCACCCGACCGCCCCCACCGCCACCCCGACCGCCACCCCGGTCAGCAGGCTGCTGCCGAACGCGAAGGTTCGCAGCACCACGGCCTCCACAGCGGGCGAGAGCGCGCCGGTCAGGTTGCCCGTACGGTGCGAGTTGCGGCCGGGTCGACACAAGGATGTACGTCGCTTCGGTCTGCGGAAGGATGTGCCCCAGCACCGGCCGCCAGCATCATCGGCTCATGACGACCGCCCTGCTCCTCACGCTCGCCGCTCTGGCGATCGTCGACAGCACCAGCTTCGGTACCCTCGGCATCCCCGTCTACCTGCTGCTCGCCTCCGAGCGGTCGCAGGTGTCGCGACTGCTGATCTATCTGGGGACCGTGGCCGTCTTCTACTTCCTCGTGGGCGTCGCGCTCATGCTGGGGTTGTCCACACTTGTGGAGAACTTCGGGGACGTCCTGCAGAGCAGGGCGGCGTACTGGGTACAGCTCGTGCTGGGGGTGGGGCTGTTCGCGCTGAGCTACCGGCTCGACCCGAAGAGGCGCAGGCGGCTCGGCAAGCCCGAGCGGCGCTTCGAGCCGCGCACCGGCGGGCCTCGGGCGATGGTGCTGCTCGGGCTGACCGCCGGGCTGCTCGAGGTCGCCACCATGGTGCCGTATCTCGCGGCGATCGGCATGATGACGACCTCGGAGCTGCCCGCCGGTCAGTGGGTGCCGCTGCTCGCGGCGTACGTGCTGGTCATGGTGATGCCGCCGCTGCTCCTGCTGGCCCTGCGCGCAGTGGCCCGCGGCTGGCTGGAGCCGAAGCTGGAACGGCTGCGAGCCTGGATGGCCAAGCACTCGGCGTCGGCGGTCAGCTGGGCGGTGGCCATCGTCGGCATCCTGGTGGCGCGGGACGCGGCCGTCCGTCTGTTCTTCCTCTGACGGCCCTGCGGTCCGGTCCCGCGCTCATGGAGGGCGGTCAGGCGGTGGCACCGCCGTCGATCACCAGGTCGTGGCCGGCGACGAAGGCCGACTCGGCGCAGGCCAGCCAGAGCACCGCGGCGGCGATCTCCGCCGGGTCGCCGACGCGGCCGAGGGGGATCTCCGGCGCGATCCGGGCGTCGCGGTCCGCAGTGGTCTCGCCGGGCCTGTAGGTCATGGCGGTGTCGCTGGCGCCGGGGCTGATCGCGTTGACGCGGATGCCGTGGGCGGCGTACTCCCGGGCGGCGGCCTTGCTCAGGGCGCTGACGGCCGCCTTGGAGGTGGCGTAGGCGCCCAGGCCCGCGAGGCGGCGATGCGCGCCGATGTTGGAGGCCATGTTGACGATGGCGCCGCCGCCGTGCTCCTTCATGTGCGCGATCTCGTACTTCATGGACAGGAACACCCCCGTGAGGTTGACGTCCAGCACCGCCGACCAGGAGGCGGGGTCGAGGTCTGCCAGAGGAGCGAAGTCGCCGAGGATGCCGGCGTTGTTGAAGGCGGCGTGCAGGCCGCCGTGGCGCTGGACGGTGGTGTCGACCATGCGTGCGCTGTCCTCGGGGCTGGTCACGTCGGCGGTGACCCAGTCGGCGCGGCCGCCCTCGGCCTGGATGTGCTTGGCGGCGTCGGCGAGCCGTGCCGGGTCCCGGCCGGCGAGGACGACGGTGGCCCCCTCGGCGGCGAACGCCTGGGCCGTGGTGCGGGCGATGGCTCCGGCGCCGCCGGTGATGAGGACGACCTTGCCGCTGAATCGGGTGGTCATGATGAGCCCTTCTATTAAGAACGATCGGTCTTGAATTCGAGCACAATGAGACCCGCCTTCGCGGGGGCGGGTCAGTCGAGCAGGGTGAGCGCCTGCTCGGCGGCGTCACGCAGGCGGGCGCCGCCTCCCGACGCCCGGCCGAGCACGCGCATGCCCTGCAGGAGCACCAGCAGCAGCCGCGCGATCGCCTGCGGATCCTTGGAGCCGGCCAGTTCCCCCTGGGCGCGCGCCCGGATGAGTGCGGAGGTCAGCGCCGCCTCCAGGTGACTCCAGCTCGACTCGACGAACCGGGCCGCCTCCGGGTCGCGCGGCGCCAGCTCCACTGCCGCGTTCACCACCATGCAGCCCCGGCGGTCGTCGTGCGCGGACTGCTCGGCGTACGACCGCACCAGCGCCCGCACGACCGGCAGGACCGGGCCGGGCTGCGACAGGACCTCCACGATGTTGGGATCCGTGGTCTCCAGATAGCGCTCCAGAGCCTTGAGGTAGAGCTCGTGCTTGCCGCCGAACGTGGCGTAGAGGCTGGCCCTGGCGACACCCAGCCGCGCCACGAGGTCCGCCATCGAGGTCGCCTCGTAGCCGCGCTCCCAGAACAGCTCCAGCGCCTGCTGGAGTGCGGCGTCGGGATCGAACTCCTTGGTTCTCGCCATGCCGCGACGCTAGCGCTATCCAGAACGCTCAGTCAAATATCCGGCGAGCTCGGCACGTCCCTCGTCGGCACGGCCGGGCAGGAGGAGGAGGGTGCAGGCGCGTTCGAACCGGGCGCCGATACGCTCCCACCCGTCGAGCGCGGCCTCCAGCGCGGCGGTGTCCCCGCGCAGCCTGCCCTCGGCACGGGAGAGGCAGGCCGCGGCCCAGTCGTTCTCCTGCCCGGACCGGGACGCCGCGGCCAGCCGCCGCCCGGCGTCGGGCAGCCCGACGGCCACGGCCAGCTCCGCGCACGCCGCGGTGGCGTACCCGTCGAACAGGCCGGGCACGAACCCGGCCGCGGCCCGCTCCACCAGGCCGGCCACGTCACCGGCGGACCAGCCGGCGTGGACGGCGACGCGGGCGTCGACGAACGCGACCAGGGACATGTAGCGCGACCGCTCGGTCACCTCGCCGACCGCCAGCGCCCGCGCGCGCCAGGAGCGGTACGCCTCCTCCTCGCCGAGCAGACCGTGGGCGAGCGCGACCGAGCACAGCGCGGGCACCATCCACCTGCCCGGCGGGCTGTCCATCCGCGTCTGGCTGTCCCACATCTCGGCCGCCCTGGTCAGCGCCTCGTCGAAGGCGCCGGTGAGCACCAGCGGCGGGACGAGCCGACTCCTGGCGAGCGCGGGGTGGCTGCCGGTGACGTCGTCGCGCATGGCCATGCCCGCGATGTCCAGAGCCGCCGGCAGGTCGCCGACGGCGATCGCGTACACCCCCGCCGTGTGCAGGGAGTCGACGATCTCGATGCCGGAGCGCGGGTCGTCGCGGTCCATCGCGTCCAGCAGGGTGAGGCGCTCCCCGGCCAGGCGGAAGGCCTCGCGGGGGTGGCCCCGGCGGGCCGCCGCGGAGATGACCGAGTCCAGGGCGGCGCTGATGAGCACCGGGTCGCCCGTCTCGCGGGCGGCGTCGAGGGCATGCTCGGCCAGGACCGGGTCGGAGGTGGCGAGCTCCTTGGCGTTCCAGGCGACCGCCGCGGCCACATGGGCCGCCACGTACGCGTCGCCCGGGTCGCCCGCGGCGGCGGCCTGCTCGGTGAGCGCGTTCAGGCGCTCCCCGGGCACGCTGATGCCGGTGCCGAAGCCAGGGTGACGCTTGGCGACCACCGAGGCGCGGGCCAGCGCGATCGCCTGGCCGTTGCCGTCGCCCGCCGCTCCGGCCCGCTCCGCCGCGGCCAGCTGCAGCTCGAACGCCTGCCCGGCATCGGCGAACGCGAGCGCGCACTCGGCGGCGGCGCCCAGGTCACGGGCCGCCTCGCCGGCGCCGGGCGCCAGCTGGGCAGCCTGCCGGTAGTGTGCCAGCGCCTCGCTCAGAAACCTGCGCGCGTAGGCGAGCGCGGCCAGCGACCGCGCCAGCCGGTGCGCGGGGGCGCCGGGTGCCGGACCGGGTGCCGGACCGGCCGTCGCTCCTGCGAGCGCGGCCCGCAGGTCGTCGGCCACGGCGTCGAACGCGTCGCGCCCTCCGTCATCCGGCCCGTCTTCCGCGCTCCTCCCGGTCAGGGACAGCCGGCTTCCCCTCGTCGCGCCGAGGCGGGAAGCCAGGTGCTCGGCCGTCGCGGCGGCCCACTCCAGGTGGCGTTCCCGCAGGTCGGACTGCTCACCGCTGGCGTCGAGGCGTTCGGCGGCGAACGCGCGGACCGTCTCCAGCAGGCGCCAGCGGCTCGCGTCGCGCTGGTGCGCCACCAGGCTCTTGCCCGCCAGCCGGCCCAGGACGTCGGCGACCTCGCCCCGGCCGCCCGAGGTCACCGCGATGACGGCGTCCAGGTCGAAGCCTCCGGTGAAGACCGCCAGGCGGCGGAACAACGTACGCTCGTCCTCTTCGAGCAGGTCGTGGCTCCAGCCGAGCACCGAGCGCAGCGAGCGGTGCCGCTGGTCGGCTCCCCGCCCGCCCGCCAGCAGCCGCAGGTTGTCGTCGAGCGCCGCCAGCAGGCCGCCGGGGCCGAGCGCGGCGCTGCGGGCGGCGGCGAGCTCGATGGCCAGCGGGAGCCCGTCGAGCCGGGCGCAGATCTCCTCCACGTCCCCGGCCTCGACGGCGAAGGCCGGGTCGGCGGCGGTCGCCCGGTCACGGAAGAGGGCCACGGCGTCGGAGGACAACGGCAGCGGCTCGACGGGCACCACCCGCTCCCCCGGCACGCCCAGCCGCTCGCGGCTGGTCACCAGAGCACGGGTGCCGGGGCAGCGCGACAGCAACCGGTCCACGAACGCGGCCACCGCGTCGAGTAGGTGCTCGCAGTTGTCCAGGACCAGCAGCACGCGGTCCCGGCCGAGCCGGTCGGCGATGGCGTCCTCCAGCGGCCGGCCCGGCCGTTCGGACACTCCGAGCGCCGCCGCCACCGCCCCCGGGACGAAGCCGTCACGCACCGGGACAAGGTCCACGAACGCCCCGCCGCGCGCGTAGGAGGGCGCCGCGGCCTCGGCCGCCGCCACCGCCAGCCGGGTCTTGCCGACGCCGCCCGGCCCCACCAGCGTCACCAGCCGGGCGGACTCGAAGGCGGCCAGGATCGCCTCCCGCTCGGCCGTCCTGCCCACGAACGTGGTGCGCGCCGCCGGAAGGCCGGTCACCTCTCCGTCAGGGGCCGTATCCTTCTCCGCCAACGCCGCCAGCTCCCGCCGGTCGGCGACGCCGAACTTGCGCAGCAACGAGGAGACGTGGCTCTCGACCGTGCGGATGGAGATGTGCAACCTGCTCGCGATCTGGGCGTTGGTGAGCCGCGCGCCGAGCGCTTCGAGGACCTCCGCCTCCCGCCGCGACACCTCGCCCGCCCCTGACACCGTCACCGTCACATCTTCGCCGACCCGGGGACATGCGTGCTCTTTTCCGTGGTGAATCCGTGGTGACCACGGATGCCCGCGACCACCCCGCCGCAGGAGTCTGAACTCAGCCGAAATGAGAGGTCAGACGATGAGCCAGCAGCTTGCGAGCAGGACGCGAAGGGTCGAGGGGTTCCGCGGCGCCGTGCACGTGCCGGGTGACGAGGGGTACGAAGAGGGGCGCAAGTCGCTCAATCCGGCGGTCGACGCCCAGCCGGTCCTGGTGGCCGAGGCGGCGGGGACCGACGACGTGCGGACCGCCGTGATCGCCGCCGCCGAGCAGGGCATCCCGCTCGCCGTGCAGGCCACCGGCCACGGCACGCACGTGCCGTCCGACGGCGGCATCCTGCTCAGGACGTCGGCCCTGGACGGCGTCGAGATCGACCCCGTCAGGCGGGTGGCGCGGGTGGGGCCGGGCGCCCGCTGGGGCCAGGTGCTGGCCGCGGCCGCGCGCTACGACCTGGCGCCGCTGTCGGGCTCGTCGCCGCAGGTCGGCGTCACGGGCTACACGCTCGGCGGCGGGGTGGGATGGCTGTCGCGCAGGTACGGGTTCGCCGCCGACAGTGTGCTGAGCGCCGAAGTGGTGACCGCCGATGGCCAGGTCGTGACGGCCGCCCCCGGTGGCCACGGCGACCTGTTCTGGGCCCTGCGTGGCGGTGGCGGGAACTTCGGCGTGGTCACGTCGCTGGAGTTCAGGCTGTACCCGGTGGCACAGGTCTACGCCGGTATCGCCTACTTCCCGTACGAGGTCGCGGGCGAGACGCTGGCCCGCTACCGCGACTGGGCCGCGACCGCGCCCGACGAGGTGAGCACCGCCGTGATGCTGACGAGCATGCCCGACGGGCCGATGCGAGGCAGGCGGGTGCTCGGGATCAAGGCCATGTACGCCGGCCCTTCCGAGCAGGGGCGGCAGGTGCTGCGGCCGCTGTGGGAGGCTGCGGGGCCGGCGCTGGCGGACGGGCTGCGGCCGATCCGCTACGCCGACGCGGCCATGGGCGGCACGCCAGCCCGTTACCTGGACTTCTTCGACGCCCTGCCGGACGAGGTGATCGGCACGCTGGTGGAGACCGGCGCGCAGGCCACCGTGGAGATCAGGCACTGGGGCGGCGCGATGGCCGCTCCCGGACCGGACGCCGGCCCCGTGGGCCACCGGGGCGTCCCCTTCTCCGTCATCGTCGACCAGCGGCCGCCCGGCCTCGCCGAGGCGCTCGGCCGGCACGGCATCGGCGGCACGTTCCTCAACTTCCTGTCCGACAGCACCAGGGTGCGGACCGCCTACACGGCCGCCGACCACGAACGGCTGACCGCCGTCAAGAGGGCGTACGACCCCGGCAACCAGTTCAGGCTCAACCACAACATCGAGCCCCGCTGAAGGCCCGCCATGCCCCCCACCACGAACCCCGCCCCAGCCCCCGCCGTGAACCCCGCCATGGACCCCGCCGTGAGCGTGGTCAGGTCGTGCGACGGGACCGCGATCGCGGTCCGCCGACGTGGTGAGGGGCCGGTGGTCGTCCTGGTGGGAGGCGCTCCCGGCGTGGGCGAGCGGCTCGCGGTCCTGATGGCGGCGGGCTTCACCGTGTTCCGGTACGACCGCAGGGGGTCCGGTGACAGCGGTGACACCGCGCCGTACGCGGTGGCCCGGGAGGTCGAGGACCTGGAGGCCGTCGTCGCGGCGGCGGGCGGTCCGGTGTGCCTGGCCGGGCTCGGCTCCGGCGCGGTGCTGGCCCTCGAAGCGGCCCGCCACCTGCCCGCCATCACCAGGCTGGCGATCTGCGGACCGGGGCTGCGGACGGCCGCCGACGCGCCGGACCTGCCGCTCGCGAGCCTGGTCACGGGGGATCGGGCGGACGGCCCTGTCCGGCTGAACTCGGGCTTCGCTGTCGCGCGGTGGTCCTGTGTCGCGGTGCCGGCGCTGGTCCTGGACGGTGAGGATCTGGCCGGCGTCCTGCCTGACGCCCACCACCGGCCGGTGCCCGCCCTGGCCCCCGAGACCCTGGCGCCCGTCCTGACGGAGTTCTTCGCGCCGAAAGCTCGCCGTACGCGGCCATGAAAGGGCCCGCGCGGGGAAGAGGGGTGGCCCGCGCCAAGGAGCCCTCCGTGACAGAAGCCGATCCCCCTCTCCCGACCGCCGGCCGCCCTCGGCCGGCAACGTCCGGCGGCAGCACTTCGGCCACCCGGCTCGACGACCGGGATCGCGCCCCGGCCACACCGGACCAGGAGGGTCACACCGCCGCCACAGCCGGACGCGACCACCAGGAGCGCGCCTCCACCGCGCTCGACGGCCGGGAGCCGGCACGGACGTTACGGGTGGAGGGGTTCCCCCGCCACCAGACCGGCGACCGGCGCTCCCAGAACGAACGGCTGCGGTTCGGCCGGCCGGGCAGGCCCGTCTCCGGCAACCCGTTCGTGTTCGGTTTCACCGCGGCGCTGGGCGTGCTGTCCGCATGGCTGCTGGTGCAGGCGCTGACCGTGACGGCGTCGGCCCTCATACTGATCGTGGTGTCGCTGTTCCTCGCGGTGGGACTGAATCCGGCGGTGCGGTGGCTGGAGAAGCGCGGCCTGTCGCGCGGCTCGGCGATCGCGGCCGTGTTCGCCGCAGTGATCGCGTTCTTCGGCCTGTTCGGGGTGGCCATCGTGCCCGCCCTGTCGCAGCAGACGACGCAGTTCGTCGAGCAACTCCCCACCTACATCGAGGAGTTGCAGGCCAACCCGCAGGTCCGGGACCTCGACCAGCGCTTCGGCCTGCTGGAGCGGGCGCAGGAGTACCTGCTCGGCGGCAACCTGGGCAGCCAGGTCTTCAGCGGGCTGCTGGGCGCGGCGGGGGTGGTGGTCAGCGCCCTGTTCTCGGCGCTGACGGTGCTGATCCTGACCCTGTACTTCCTCGCGTCGCTGCGCTCGATCACCCGGCTCGGCTACCGGCTGGTGCCGAGAAGCCGCAGGGAGCGGGTCCAGCTGCTGGGCGACGAGGTGCTCAAGCGGGTCGGCGGGTACGTGGCGGGCAACCTGTTCATCTCGTTGATCGCGGGCGTGACGTCGTTCGTGTTCCTGTCGATCGCGGGCGTGCCGTACGCGCTGCCGCTGGCGATCATCGTGGCCATCACCGACCTGATCCCCCTGATCGGCGCGGGCATCGGCGCCGCGGTCGCCTCGCTCGTCGGCTTCTTCGTGTCGGTGCCGGTGGGCATCGCCTGCCTGGTGTTCTTCATCGCCTACCAGCAGGTGGAGAACTACCTGATCGCGCCGCGGGTGATGAAGTCCTCGGTCGACGTGCCCGCCGCCGCCACCATCGTCGCGGCGCTGGTCGGCGGGGCGCTGCTCGGCGTCGTCGGAGCGCTGCTCGCCATCCCGGTGGCCGCCGCCATCCAGCTCATCGTGCACGAGGTCGTCCTGCCACGGCAGGAGACCCATTGACCGGCCGCCGCAGGGCGGCGTGGATGTCAGGAGGACTGCACCACCGGCACGCCCTCGCTCGCCTGGATCAGCACGAACCCCTGCCCCTTGAACGCGAGCTGCATGGCCTCACCGCTGCCCCTGCCGATCAGCGCGCCGGCCTTCATCGTCCGGTTGACGCCGACGTGCAGCCCGGTGCTCCAGCAGACCGCCGACTGGCCGTCGGCGTAGGTGGGCATGGCGGCGGCGTCGAGCAGCACCGGCGTGCCGTGCGTGGTGATGGCCACCCAGCCGGTGCCGTTGAGCGTGGTGTTGAACAGCCCGCCCGCCGCGACGCCGGCGCCCTGCACCCGCTGGATGTCCCAGGAGAGCTGCGGCTGGAATGCCAGCAGGTTGCGCCCGTTGACGGTGAGCCCCTCGTTCTCCAGATAGAACAGGTGGATGTCGTCGGCGTTGTCGGCGAGGTAGAGCTGGCCCTGGCCGCGTACCCGCATCAGCGACGCGCCCTCACCCGTCATGGCCTTCTTGAACAGCTTGCCGATGCCGCCCGAGCCCTCGTAGTCGAAGTCCATCTGCCCCTGGAAGGCCACCATCGAGCCCTGCTTGGCCAGCACCTCCTCGGGGAGCTGGACCCTGAGCATCTTGTGGTTCTGCAGGGCGAAGCCGGCGGGGAGCTGCTGAGCGTCCATGTTGCCGAAGAATGAGCTGCGCACGTTCGACCCTTTCGAGGTTTTCCGAGTGGTTCGGAGTTCCACGATATGGGGTCAGGACAGGCCCAGGCCGGGGGTGTGCGCCGGCATCGTGCGCTGCGCGTAGACGGGGCGGGTGAGCATCGCCTGGGCGATACTGGCCTTGATCAGGGCGGCGCCGCGCAGCACCGGCACCAGGGTCAGCGCGAACAGCAGGCCGACGACGGTGTTGAAGACCACGATCACGGTCGGGCCGTCACCGAGGCCGAGCAGGCTGGGCAGCCCGCCGTGGACGTCCTGGATGTCGGCGATCATCCACCCGTAGAGCGGGAACAGCAGCCCGGCGATCGCGCCTGCCCACCAGGTGACGGTGACGACGAAGGCCGCCACCGCGATCGGGAAGGCGATGATGCCGTAGAGCAGGTCCATCACTGCCTGCCCGGTGGTCAGCGGGTTCATCACGCGCCGGAACCAGCCGGCCCCGATCGGGGCCTCGCGGTAGTCGGGACGGGCCACGGGAGTGCCGAGCACTGCGGGCAGCGCGACCCGCTCGACGTCGGCGAAGTTTCGGGCCATGGCGGCGGTCGCGGCCAGGACGGGCAGGCCGACGAACGCGACGGCGCTGCCCAGCCCGGCCGCGACACCGGCCACGATCAGGCTGAAGGAGATGACGGCGAGAGGGAAGGACAGCAGGAGGTAGCGGGTGTCGGTGGCGAGGCGGTGCCGGAGGGTCGTCATACGGATAACGCTACGAGCCGGCGCCTTCCCCATCTCT
The DNA here is from genome assembly GCF_037044575.1 of Nonomuraea sp. LPB2021202275-12-8. Taxonomy (NCBI): domain Bacteria; kingdom Bacillati; phylum Actinomycetota; class Actinomycetes; order Streptosporangiales; family Streptosporangiaceae; genus Nonomuraea; species Nonomuraea sp. LPB2021202275-12-8. Next base: position 234,346 of record NZ_JBAHWD010000006.1, read on the forward strand.
CCCGCTCACAGGCCTCTCGCGGTAGGGCCAGCCCTACCTCATGCGGTGCGCCGCAGCAGCTCCACGCCCCGCTCCTCCAGGCGGACGGCCTGCTCGACCAGGGCGCCCAGCTCGGCCAGCAGCGCCATCCTGCCGTCCGTGCCGAGCTGGTCCGCCGCGCCGTACTCCCCGGGCAGCTTCGCCGCCTCGGCGTCGAGCCGCTGGATGCGGACCGCTCCTGCCGCCCTGTCCGTGAGCTTCAGCTCCTCCCGCTCGCTCACGAGCTCCCGGTAGCGCGCGAGCTGCGGCACGTGCGCGGGCAGCGCGGCCCGCGCCACGGCGCTCCAGGCGCTGCCCGCCTCGCGGTAGACCTCCGCCGCGGCCTGCCTGCCACCCGCCTCGTCGAGGAAACCCGCGTAGAGCGGCCGCATGGCTCCGGGCGCGCCGTACTCGATCTCCAGGCAGTCGTGCAGCCGCGTCATGCCGATGAAGAACGCCTCCGGGTCAGCGAAGCGCCGCGCCCAGCCCGTCTTGGTGGTGGTGTCGGCGAGTTGGGCGGCGAGCCTGCGCATGCCGGACAGCCCGAAGTTGACGTCGAAGTTGTTGCCCAGGACCGGCCCGGTGAGCTTGGCCACCGTGCCGGCCACGGCCTCGGAGGCGGCCCGGCCGAGATCGGCGTGGGCGGAGCCGGTGATGGAGACCAGGTGGTGCCGGTCCTTCCTGACCCCGGACCAGGCGGCCATGAACAGCTCCAGCGGCATCTCGTACGGCTGGTCGAACTGGTCGTCGAGGTAGACCGTGTCGCCCTCGATCCCCGCGACGGCGACCTCGTGCCCGGCCCGGCAGCGGCGTGGGCGTGCGGTCAGGAGGTCTGGTGCGGGGCCGCACCGCCCACAGTCTCGCACAGCAGCCCGGCGACGGCGTGCGCGGTGTCGGGATGCCGGGCGAGCAGCGCGCCCGCCTCGCCGGGACCGGCTCCGGCGGGCGCGAGGGGCTGCCAGCCGCCTTCGCAGCCGAGCAGCCGGGCCACCGCGTCGCACGCCGCCGGGTGCGCCGCGAGCAGGCCGGCCACCGGCCCGTCCGGGACGGGCGCGGAGACCGGCGGCGCGAGCCGTGCCGGCTGTGCCGCGGCCCATGGCGGCACCCAGGCGTCCACCGCGGCCAGGGTGGCGGGGAAGGTGCGCCCCGCCTCCCGTACGAGGACGGGCACCAGCTCGGGCGCCTCGTCGCGCAGCGTGGTGATCAGCAGGGGCAGCCACGGCAGCAGCACGTTGTCGGGCAGCCGTGCGAAGGCGTTGGAGATGACCTCGACCACGAACGGCGTCAGCGCCGGGGCGGGCTCCAGTGCCTGGACGAAGCCGCTGATGTACTGCGGGAACGACGGCACGACGAGCGGGTTGGCCAGCAGCTCGTCGCACCGGGTGCGCAGCTCGGCCAGCGGCAGCATGCCGAGCTGGAACTGGGCGGCCCACAGCAGGGCGACCTTGCCGGGCGTCTCGGGGTGCGACTGCCGCACGGCGAGCTCCAGCTGGGCGCGGTCACAGCCCAGGGACAGCGCGAGGCTCTCCATGGACGACAGGAAGCCGAGCATGGCGGCCACCTGGCGCACCCCGGTCTCCTCGGCCACGAAGGCGGTCGGCAGCAGGGTGCAGTAGTGGGCGTAGCCGGTGGTCACGAAAGCCTCGCACCAGGCCGGCAGCGCGGGCTCGGTGGCGCGGTAGTGCGCCAGCAGCCTGCGGATCCTGCGCAGCACCTCGGGGGCGTCGTCCACGGTGCGCTCGGCGGCCAGCAGCTCGACGGCGCGGGCGCCGAGCTCCTCGGTGAAGCGGCGGCTGCCGAGGAACAGGATGGAGTCCTCGACCGCTTCGAGCGCGACGGCGGCGGTGGCCTTGGGGTCCCACACGCTGCGGCGCAGCCGCTGCTCCAGCACCTGCTCGACGGTGACGCCCTCGTAGCCCAGCTCGATGAGCGCGCGCTGGTGGTGGCCGATGGCCACGTCCCAGCTCTCCTGGATGGACCGCTCGCCCAGCCGCCGGGCCCCCATGATGGGCCGTACGGCGCCGTCGGGAAGCAGGTGGCGCAGGATCCACAGCAGGTGCGAGCAGGGCGCCAGGGCGGGATCGGCGCCGAAGTCGAGCAGCGCCCGGTGCACGGCGCGCTTCTTCAGGTCGAAGCCCAGCGGCGCGAGCCGGTCGTAGACGTCCTGGGCCAGCGGCGGCATCGCCTGATAGCCGACCTCGCCGATCCGGTCGCCGCCGAGGAGGATCTCGCACAGGCGGCGCACGTCGCGGCGGCCCGGCACCACGTCCTTCTCGATGCAGGTGACCGCGGCGTCCTGGAAGTCGTAGGGCGTGGGCCGAGCCCGGTTGCGCATGCCGGCGAGCAGGATCGAGGTCTCGAACACGGCGATGGCGTCGGCGGTGCTGGCCAGATAGCCGTTGCGGCGGGCCAGCCTGACGATGTCCACGCACCAGCCGAGCAGCTCGGCCTCGTCGAGCTCGTCCAGGACGGGTGGCCTGGAGAGGAATCCGGTCAGGCGGTCGGCGACCGGGCCCTGGGGTGCGGGCGCCGCGGCCTTGCGTGCTCGTGCCGGGCGCTTGCCGTTCTGCCCCTTGAGTGTGAAGGGCGTGACGCCGCCACGCGTCACCGCCTTGGCGAACGTCGCGGCGGCGATGGACACCGAGCCGGAGGCCAGTCCGAACTGGTCCTCGATGGCCGAGTGGCTGGAGGGGATGAGCCCGTACAGCCACTTGGTGGCGGTGCGCGGCGTGACGTCGAACTCCTTGACCTCCGCCGCGAGGCCGAACTGTTCGACCCGGCTGGCGGCGTGGAAGGCGCCGCACACGTACAGGCACCGCTCGGGGTCGGCCCCGGAGGCGGCGAGATGCTCGCGCATCCGGGTCCACATGTAACGCTCGCGGTCCTCGTCGCGGGCCAGCCGAGCGGTGTCGTCCGGGCTCAGGCGCCTGAAGAGGCTGCCGATCAGCACCATGACCTGGCGGTAGGTGTCGTAGTCCGCGCCTGCCAGTGGCTGCTCGACGTACTGGTCCCACCACTCCGACCAGTGCCGGACCTTGCCGTGGTGCAGCAGGTGCTCTTCGAGCTCGGCGAAGCGGGGGCGCAGGTCGCCGATCTCGACGCCCACGGAGTCGCCGTGCAGGGCGGCGTCCTGCGCGGGCTTGTCGTCGGGCCGCTCCTGCGGCAGCCACTGGAAGACGTGGTCGGCCGAGCGGTCGACCAGCACCAGCTCGACGCCCGGCGTGTCGAGCGCGTAGGCGATGGCCTGGTATTCGGCGGACGCCTCGGTGATGGGCGCGACGACGCTGAGCGGCCCCCAGCCTGGAGGGAAGCCGTCCAGGTCGTTGGCGTACGCCTGCAGCGCCACCGGCAGGCGGCAGTTGCGCAGCTCGTCGAGCAGCGGCTGCAGATCCTCGCACAGCTCCAGGTAGATGACCTCGGGCCGTTTGTCGCGCAGCCTCCGCGCCATGGCCAGCGCCGAGCCGGGCGAGTGGTGGCACACCGGGAAGATCTCCAGCTGCTCGCCCAGCGCCCGATCGACGTCGTCGACCATGCCCGACAGGATGCCGGACAGCGCGCCGGGCGCGCCGGCGAAGGCCGCCGCGGCGACGTGCAACTGCTCGCGCAGGGCGGCGAACGGGCTCTGGGTCATGACAGCGTGGCGATCGCCTGGCGGCCGCCTTCGAGGAAGTCCTGCCACTCGCCGCCGTCCTTCTTGCTGCGCGGCTCGATCACGCCGTGCCAGTACTTGTTGAGGATGGCCAGGTCCTCGGGGGTGCGGCGGGCCAGCGAGCCGACCAGCGAACCGGCGAGCGTCTCGGCGCGCAGGGTGCGGTCGCCGAAGAAGTTGCTGTGCAGGATCGCGTCCTCCAGCACGCCGATCTGCTCGGCCGTGGACAGCGCCGACTCGAGCTTCTCGTCGTCGCTCTTGGCCGAGGCGGCCGCTGCGCGCAGGTCGGCGAAGCTCTGCAGCAGGATGTCCAGCAGCGTGGGCGGCAGCTCCAGCTCGATGCTGTGGCGGCGCAGCAGCTCGACGGTGCGGAAGCGGACGATCTCCGCCTCGCTCTTCTTGTTCGTCACGACGGGGATGCGGACGAAGTTGAAGCGCCGCTTGAGCGCCGACGACAGGTCGTTCACGCCGCGGTCGCGGCTGTTGGCCGTGGCGATGATGGAGAAGCCGGGCTGGGCGAAGACGATGTTGTCGTCGTCGAGCTCGGGGATGGAGACGTACTTCTCGGACAGGATGGAGATCAGCGCGTCCTGCACGTCGCTGGTCGAGCGGGTCAGCTCCTCGAAGCGGCCGATCACACCCCGCTCCATCGCCGTCATGATCGGCGAGGGGATCATCGACTCGCGCGACTGCCCCTTGGCGATCACCATCGAGACGTTCCACGAGTACTTGATGTGGTCCTCGGTGGTGCCCGCGGTGCCCTGGACGACCAGGGTCGAGTTGCGGGAGATGGCGGCGGACAGCAGCTCGGCGAGCCAGCTCTTGCCCGTGCCCGGGTCGCCGATCAGCAGCAGGCCGCGGTCAGACGCCAGGGTGACGATGCTGCGCTCGACGAAGCTGCGGTCGCCGAACCACTTCTGCGGGATCTCGCGGTCCAGGCCGTCGGAGCGCTCGGAGCCGAGCACGAACAGCCGCACCATGCGGGGGCTGAGCCGCCAGGAGAACGGCTTGGGGCCGTCGTCGATCGACTCCAGCCAGTCGAGCTCTTCTGCGTACTTAACCTCGGCGGGGGCACGCAGCATCTCGTCGGTCATTCTCGGGGTCTCCTAGTTGAGGAAGCTCTTGAGCTCGAGCACGAGTTTGCGGATGTGGCCCGAGATCACGGGCGTGCCCAGGTCCTTCAGTTTCTGGCGGAACCAGGGGTCCACGCTCTGATGGCCTGAGCTGTTCACCGAGCCGACGGGGATCAACTTCACCCCTGACCGGTGGACTGCCTCGAACTCGGGTTGCAGGTCGCGGTTGTCGTAGAAGTCGGAGATCCACACCATCGCGGTGTTGCGCGGGTCGATGATCTTCGGCCGGGCCTGGGCCATGGCGACCATGCCGTTGGTGCCGCCGCCGAGCCGGGTGCGCAGCAGCACCTCGAACGGGTCGTGCACCCACGGGGTCAGGTCGAGGGCCCGCGTGTCGTAGGCGATCAGGTGGACGTCCACCTTGGGCAGCCCGGCGAAGATCGACGCGAGGATGGTGCAGTTGACCATCGCGTCCACCATCGAGCCCGACTGGTCCACGACCACGATCATCCGGGCCGGGATGGTCCGCTTGGCGGTGTGCCGGTAGTACAGGCGGTCCACGTACAGGCGCTGGTCTTCCGGACTCCAGTTGGTGAGGTTCTTCCAGATCGTGCGCTCGATGTCGAGGTTGCGGAACACCCGCTTCGGCGGCACCGACCTGTCGATGGTCCCCGCGCTGGTCTGCTGCACCTGGGTGCGCAGCACCTCGGCCACCTCGTCGACGAACCTGCGGATCAGCGCCTTGGCGTTGGCCAGTGCGACGCCCGACAGGTTGTCCTTGTCGCGCAGGAGCTGCTCGATGAGGGACATGCTCGGGGTGAGCTGCCTGGACAGCGCCGGGTCGGCGAGCACCTCGCGCAGGTGCATGCGGCGCACGAGGTCGCTCTCCAGGCCGCCGAGCACCCCGGCCAGCTCGCCCCGGCCCGGATGGGTACGCAGCTCGCCGGGCTCGCAGCCGAGCGCCTGCTCGAACCAGCCGGCGTCCTGCTGCCAGCGGGCCAGGGCGGTGGCCGAGACGTTGCCCGAGCCGGTCGCGAACAGGTTCAGCAGCAGCTTGGAGGCCAGCGCGGCGGTGCGGGCGCGGTCCCGGGGCTCCTCGCCGGTCATCAGGCCCTCGAACTCGGGGCCTAGCTCGGGGAAGCGCTGCACCAGGCTGTCCACCGACACCGACGGGTCGAGCAGCGCGGCGGGCAGGCCTAGGTCCTCGACGACGGCGACGCCGGCCGCTTCGAGCGACGGTTGCTCCTCGGCGTCGAACACGCGGGCCAGCAGCCGCCAGAGCAGCACCTGGCGGCGGTTCTCCTCTGATGTGGTCATCGGCGCAGCAACCGTCCGGCTCGTTCGCGCAGCACGGCCACCGCGTCGCCCGATCTGGCCAGCGACTTGACGACCTTGGGGTCGGTGGGGCCCTGCGCCCAGTCGCCGTTGTGGGCCGCGACCGGCTGGCGTTTGACCGTGGCCTGGACTCCGAGCGGCTGCAGCAGCCACCGGCCGCCGTCCCAGCGCAGCAGCCCGACGCAGGCCGTGGAGGCGGCCACGAGCTGGGGGGTGAGCGGGCCGCATGACGGCAGGCGGTCGGTGGTGATCGCCAGGGTGCCGCCGTCCAGCTTGAGGGTGATCTCGCCGTCGCCCTTGACCGTGGTGTAGCCCTCCACGAGCACGGGCTCGGCGATGCGGGCCGGGTGGCGGTCGAGTGGCGGCGTGGCCGGGGCGAGCGCGCCGGCCAGCAGCACGCGGGCGGTGGCGAACGGGTCGGCGGGCTCGCCCGTGACGGCCCGGTCGTCGTGCCACACCAGGTCGCCGCTGCCCAGCAGGGGCATGTCGGTGAGGTCCAGCGCGCGCTGCCCGGCGAGGGCGCCCATCAGCACCGGGTGGCCCTGGAGCAGGCTCCACACGGCCGGTCCGGCGATCGTGTCGACCTTGGTCGCGGAGGCGGCGGTGCGGACCAGCCGGGGCTCGCCGCCGCCTGCGGGCTCCAGGATGCCGTGCACCTGGACCTGGACCACGGTGCCGTGCTCATGCACGTCGGCGCCGAGGATCAGCAGCCGCCCGGACACCGGCGTGCCCTGCTCGGGACCGCCGAGCCAGCCGGGCTGGGAGAGCAGCAGCGCGCGCGTCCACAGGTCGGCCCAGCGCCGGGCGGGCAGCCGCGCCATCGTCGCGACGGGCGAGGAGGCCCTCAGCTCCTCCGCCAGCCCGTCGAGCAGCACCGCGAGCCGCCGCATGGCGGGCTCGGCGAGCAGTGCCTCCACGGTCTGGTCGGAGGCGGCGACGAGGTCGTGGCCGACGCCGCGCCATCCGGTGATGGCGAGCTCGTGCAGCCAGGACCGGCAGCCGGCCAGCAGGTTGTCCGCCGGAGCGGCCCCGCTCACCGGCTCCGCCCACGGCGCCCGCGCCCGTCCGAGCGCCTCGTCCAGCCGGGCCAGCAGCGCGTCGTGCGCCGAGCCGAACAGCGCGGCGCGCGCCCCGGCCAGCGCCGTCAGATGCTCTCCGGCGACGGAGCCCGCGGCGATCTTCCCGGCCGCCTCGCCGGTCCGGTCGCCGAGCGGCGTGGCCGCCACGGCTCCGGCCAGGGCGGTGACCGCCTGCGCGCCCTGCTCGCCGAGCCGGCCGAGGCCGTGCGCGAGCGCGTCGTCGAAGGCCGTCACCAGCTCCAGAGCCTCCCCGACGCCGGGCGGGTCCTCGGCCAGCGCTGCCAGCTGCACCGCGAGCATCAGCGCACCGCCCCGGAGGCCGGGAACCAGTGCAGCTCCGCCAGGGGCGCCGTGGTGACGGGCAGCTCCAGGTAGGCCAGGTGGCGCAGGAAGCGGCTGAACACGACGGCGGCCGGGGCCGGCTCGTGCTGACCGGCCAGGCGGCTCACCAGCTCGGATCCGGAGGTGATGCCCTCGCCCTCGACGCGCAGGTAGCGGGCGACCCGGTCGGCGCCGTACTGCACCACCGCCTCGTCGACCAGCGACCGCAGGTGCTTGCAGGGGGCCCCGAGCAGGCCGCCGCACGGCCGGTTGTTGTTGGTGCTGCAGTTGTAGGCGTGGGTGCCGGTGGCGATCGAGGAGACGTACACCCGCCCGATGTCCGAGCCGCTCGACACGACTCCTTGCAGCCGCCCGTCAGCCAGCTCGACGAAGGGCACCTTCGCCAGCTTGCGCGGCTGCAGTGGCGGCACCACACGCATGACGCTGCTCTGCTCCCACGCGGTTGGGTCCGCGGTCACGATCCTCGACCTCCAGCACAAGGCGGCTCGGGCTGATCAATGATCCGGAAACCTACCGGAAGCCACCGACAGAGTCGGCCTTTATCCGTACGAAGATCGCGCCGGTAGGATTCCGGCCATTGTGAGCAATTCGTTGGTCCTCTGGTACGACCGGCCCGCCTCCGACTGGGAGAGCGAGACGCTGCCCATCGGCAACGGCGCGCTCGGCGCGACCGTCTTCGGCACCGTGGCGACCGAGCGCCTCCAGCTCAACGAGAAGACCCTGTGGACCGGCGGGCCCGGCGAGGAGACGTACCGCCACGGCGACTGGCCGGAGCCCCGGCCGGGAGCCGTCGAGGAGGTCCAGCGGGTCATCGACGAGCACGGCCGGATGGCGCCGGAGGACGTGGCCGCGCTGCTCGGCCAGCCCGTCACCGGGTTCGGCGCCTACCAGAGCCTCGGCGAGCTCCTCCTCGACGTGCCGGGCGCCCCGGCGGCTCCGGAGTCCTACCGCCGCTCGCTCGACCTCGGCACGGCCGTGGCCACGGTGACCTACCGGGACGCGGACGGGGTGACGTTCACCCGTGAGTACCTCGCGAGCCATCCGGCCAACGTGATCGCCGGCCGGATCGGCGCCGACCGGCCGGGCCGGGTGAGCTTCGCCCTGCGGTTCGCGGGCGCGCACCCGGGAGCCGAGACCGTCACCGCGGCGGGTGGCCGGCTGCGGATCCGGGGCGCGCTGCCAGGCAACGGGCTGGTGTACGAAGGCCAGGTCCAGGTGCGTGCCGAGGGCGGCAGCCTCACCCGCGACGGCGACGCGATCGTGGTCAGCGGCGCGGACAGCGCGACGTTCGCGCTCTCCGCCGCGACCGACTACGCCCCCGTCCACCCCGCCTACCGGGGGGAGGACCCGCGGGCGAAGGTCACCGCGGCCGTGGACGCCGCCGCCGCCCGGCCGTACGACGAGCTGCGCCGGGCGCACGAGGCGGACCACCGGGCGCTGTTCGGCCGGGTGCGGCTGGACCTCGGCCGGCCGCTGCCGAGCCTGCCCACCGATCGGCTCCTCGACTCCTGCACCGGCGCCCCCGAGGACAGCGCGCTGGAGGCGCTGTACTTCCAGTACGGCCGATACCTGCTCATCGCCTCGTCGCGGCCCGGGTCGCTGCCCGCCAACCTGCAGGGTGTCTGGAACGCCTCCAACACCCCGCCCTGGGACGCCGACTACCACACCAACATCAACATCCAGATGAACTACTGGCCGGCCGAGGTCACCAACCTGGCCGAGACCGCGGAGCCGTACCTGGACTTCGTCGAGGCGCTGCGCGAGCCGGGAAGGCGGACCGCTCGGTCGATGTTCGGCACCGAGGGATGGGTGGTGCACCAGAACACCAACCCGTTCGGCTTCACCGGCGTGCACGACTGGCCCACCTCGTTCTGGATGCCGGACGCCGCCGGCTGGCTGGTCCGGCATCTCTACGAGCACTACCTGTTCGGCGGGGACGAGGCGTTCCTGCGCGAGCGGGCCTATCCCGCGATGCGCGAGGCGGCGCTGTTCTGGCTGGCCAACCTGCGTGCCGACCCGCGTGACGGCACGCTCGTCGTCTCCCCGAGCTACTCGCCGGAGCACGGCGACTTCACCGCGGGCGCGGCCATGCCGCAGCAGATCGTGTGGGACCTGTTCACGAACACGCTGGAGGCGGCCGAGATCCTCGGGCTCGACGCGGGGCCGTGCGAGCGGCTGCGCGAGGCGCTGGACCGGCTCGATCCCGGCCTGCGGGTCGGCTCGTGGGGCCAGCTCCAGGAGTGGAAGGCCGACCTGGACGACCCGCGCGACCGGCACCGGCACGTCTCCCAGCTCTTCGCGCTGCACCCCGGGCGGCAGATCACCGACCCCGAGCACCTCGAGGCGGCCAGGGTCACGCTCGCCGGGCGTGGCGACGGCGGCACCGGCTGGAGCAAGGCCTGGAAGATCAACTTCTGGGCGCGGCTCGGTGACGGCGACCACGCCAGGAAGATGCTCAGCGAGCAGCTCAGGCTCAGCACGCTGGCCAACCTGTGGGACAGCCACCCGCCGTTCCAGATCGACGGCAACTTCGGCGCCACCTCGGGCATGGCCGAGATGCTGCTGCAGAGCCACACCGGGACCATCGACCTGCTTCCCGCGCTGCCCGCCGCCTGGGACGGCGGCTCCTTCGACGGGCTGCGCGCCCGGGGCGGCCACACGATCGGGGTGAGCTGGGAGCACGGCGGCCCCACGGAGATCCGGCTGACCTCGGGCAGCGGCGAGACCGCCCGGCTGCGCAGTCCCGCGCTGGGCGGGCGCTCGCGCGTCGAGCCCTCCGGCGCCGGGCACAGCGTGGCGGACGGCGTGCTCACGCTCCCCACGCGGGCCGGGGCGAGCTACCGCATCATCCCGCTCTCATGAAGTGTTGACACTGTACGAAGCCACGTTCCCCCAGCCTTGGCTCCCCGAGCCGGAAGAGACGTCATGGGACACGATCACGAGGGTCAGCGGGTCAGCCGGCGCACGTTGCTCGCCGGCGTCAGCTCCATCGGGCTCGGCAGCCTGCTCACCGCCTGCCAGAACACCCAGCCGGTCACCACCTCGACCGGGGCGGCGGTGACCCCGCGGGCCACCACCACCGGCGATCTCACCTCCCTGTTCGCGGACGCCGGCACCTGCACGCTCACCCCCGCCGCCACGCAGGGCCCCTACTACTTCGACGCGGACAAGATCCGCTCCGACATCCGCGAGGACAAGCAGGGCGTCCGGCTGCGGGTGGCCGTCAGGGTCCAGGACAGCGAGACCTGCCGGCCCCTCGGCGACGCCGTGGTGGAGATCTGGCACTGCGACGCGGGCGGGCTCTACTCCGGTGCCGAATCGCAGTCCACCGGCGGTGCCGGCTCCCCACCCGGCCCGGACGGGGAGCTGACACCGACGGACGACGAGCGCTACCTGCGGGGCGCCCAGGTGACCAACTCCGACGGCATCGTGCAGTTCACCACGATCTGGCCGGGCTGGTACCGGGGCCGCACCGTCCACATCCACGCCATGGTGCACTTCGGCGACGCTCGCGTGCTCACCACCCAGGTGATGTTCGACGAGGCGCTCAACGCGCAGGTGCTCGCCCGGTCCCCCTACGCGGCCCGGTCCGGCCGCGACACCCGCAACGACGACGACGGCATCTACCGCGAGGAAATGCTGCTGAAGGTCACCGAGGAGGACGACGGCTATCTGGGCGCGATCGTCTTCGCCGCCGACTCCGACCGGGACGGCGGCTGACGGCCGATCAGCTCGTCGCCGCCACCTTGCGCAGCTCGGCGAGCTGCTGCCAGCTCAGCACGGCGCTGGCTCCCAGCAGCGTGACGCCCGAGAGCACCCCGCTCACGAACGGCACCCACGCGATCGCGGACGTGCCGGCCATGACGAATCCGGCGATCCCCAGCACCGTGGGGACGACGCCGGGCACCAGCATGCTGGGCGCCTTCCACACCGGCGCCAGCGCGACGAAGTGCGCGCCGACGACGAACGCGATCCAGGCGACGTTCACCTGCGCCGGCACCCCCAGGGCGCCCAGCACCGGGAGCCCGCCGAACAGCAGGACCACCTCGATGCCGACGATCACCAGGTACGCCTTGCCGAACATCGGCCCGCCCGCCTGCCCGCTCTGGGGCACGGCCCCGGTCTTGATGAGCTTGCCCGCGACCATGTACACGAAGATGACGAACGCGAGCGCGACCCCCGCCGCCACCCGCAGCAAGATCCCGGCCGTCGACGGCAGGGGCTCGTGCGCGTTGATCGCGACGAAGAGCATGCCGAAAACGGCCCCGACCAATAATCCGATAAGGCGTTGCATGACGGGCGACTTTACACCTCGCCTCATCGTGCCGTTCCGGGTGGCAGAGCAGGCCTGCGGCGTATAGCGTCGCAGCGTTGTCACAGTCGGACTTGGGGGCGGCGAACGGTGCGTTCCTGGGCGGCGTTACCGGTCGGCAGGGTCGTTCGGCTGGAAGGCGCCGACGCGGACGCCGTCGCGCAGGCCATCGATCCCCTCCCCGAAGGCTCGCCCGCGATCGTCACCTACGCCGCCGTCGAGGCCCGCTCCGCCACGGCCATGGTCACCTCGGTCCTGGACGAGCTGGACGCGGCCGCCGTCGCCCTGTTCCCCGCCTGGCTGCCCGGAGCCGAAGGCATCGACGGGCCGGGCGGCGCCAACGTGCCCGCCGTACGGACCCTTGCCCTGCGCAGGGCGTCGGCCGGTGAGGACTTCGGCCCCTTCCTGGCCGAGCTGGCGGAGCGGGCGCTGACCGGGCGGCCCTGCGAGTTTTCCCCCGAGATCAGGGCCGCGGGGCTCGCCCGGGTCCTGGCCGCCGGCTTCGCCAGGTCGCGCACGTCCCTCCTGGTCCGGGTGCCCGACGGGCTCTCGGCGGCAGGTCAGGAGGTGCTGGTGGCGGGCTGCGAATGGCTCGCCCACCGGGGCGGCTTCGGCGTCTGGCTGGTCGGGGCCGAGCTCACGGCGGTGGATCGGGTGGCCAGGGTGCCGTTCACGCTGCCGGGCAGGGCCCCCGAGGCTCTGCCGCCGGGCGGCGCCGGGATGCCCACGGCGGCCATCACCTATCCCCCGGTCGCCGGACGGCCGCATCCGGCCAGTCCCAGCGAGCGGGCGCTGGAGGCCGCGCTGTCCCCGTGCGGCTGGGCCGCGGGCCGCGCATGGAACCAGACCCTGCGCCCACATCCGCTCGCCGGCCCGGTCCGGGTGGACCTGATCTGGCCGGCGGAACGCTGCGTCGTGGAGGTGGACGGCCCCGACCACCGGGGCGCGCTCAAGTTCGCCGACGACCGCGGCCGGGACGTGCGGCTCCAACTCGCCGGTTACGCCGTGCTCCGCTTCACCGATTCCCAGGTGTTGACCGATACCCAGGGTGTCGTCCGCCAGATCGAGCTGTTCCTTCAGGACCGGCGTCGTATCACTCGAGAAGGATGAAACATGTCAGAGCAGAGGCTGTCGCTGCCCGAATTCTCGGCGCTGGTCGTCCTGGCCGTGGAGGCCGGTGAGATCTCCAACACCGAGCTCAAGGAGCGCCGCGGCCTGACGATCGACGGGCGGAAACGACTCAGGCTGAACGAGCTGAAACTGGTCGAAAGCTGGAAGCGGGGCCGCACGTTCGTGCACGTGCTGACGGACCGCGGCTGGGCCCGCCTGGCCGAGGACCTGCGCGCGGGCTCGATGCCGGCGATGACCGGCTCCGCGGGGGTCGTCGCCCGCGCGCTGCTCGACTGGCTGCCCGCCTATCTGAAGCGCTCCGACCAGCGGCTCGCGGACGTCTTCCAACCCCTCGACGCTCCTCCGACCGATGACGCGCCGCCTGCGGACCTGGAGGCGCGTGTCCGCGCCGCCTACGCCGAGCTGGCCCCCGAGCCAGGCTCGTGGGTGGGTCTCGCCAAGGTCCGCTCGCTCCTGAGCGACGTGCCGCGGGAGCGGGTCGACGAGGCACTGACCCGGATGGAACGCCTGCGGGACGTGAACCTCGTCCCCGAGTCGAACCAGCGAACGCTCACCCCGCAGGACCAGGAAGCGGCGGTGATCATCGGCGGTCAGGACAAGCACCTGCTGTGGATCGGTGAGGCATGACAGGCGCCGAAGCCCTCGCCGCCCTGAGCTTCAACTACACAGAGGGCGCTGACGACGTCTGGAACCCCTCGCCCTTCCACGTGGAAGGCCTGCACGGAGACTCGACCAAGATCCTCCTCGACGGCCTGGCCGAAGCGCGAGGCCGGCGTGAGGGCAGCCCCATCGGCGTGGTCGTGCAGGGCCAGCGCGGCACCGGCAAGACTCATCTGCTCGGCTGGCTGCGAGAGGCGACCCAACGGGAGAACGGGTACTTCGTCCTGGTCGGCCTACTGGACGCGAAGGGCTTCTGGGAGAGCACCGTGGTGTCGATCCTGGACAGCTTCTCGCGGGCGGGTGAGGACGGGGAGTCGCAACTGCGGGTGTTCCTGTCACGTCTGGCGTCGGCCGTGGACGTGTCGAGGATGACCCGGCGGGCGGTGACGGGCAGGAAGGCCCTCACCCGGGACGAGCTCGACACCTTCATCGGCGCGCTGCGCCGCTTCGACGAGCCGGTCGGCCGCTGGTGCCAGGACATCGCGCGGGCGCTGGTGCTGTTCGCCTCGGTCGACCCGGGGATGCAGGACATCGGCGAGGCGTTCCTGTACTCGATGCCCGAGGGTGAGCCCGGAGAGCGGGCCCGATGGGGCATCCGGCGGATCGACAAGACACCGCAGGAGATCGTCGGGGACATCTCGCGCCTGCTGGCGCTGACCGGCCCGATCGTCATCGCCGTCGACCAGCTGGATCCGCTGATCGCCCAGTCCAGAACCTCGACGGACGGGACCACGGGCCACGAGGGCGGCGAAGCACTCCTGCTGGAACGGGTGGCGGGAGGCCTGATGGCGCTCCGGGAGGTCACGCGCAGGACGCTGACGGTCGTCTCCTGCATCCCGGCCACCTGGACGTTCATCGAACGCAAGGCGGTCGACACGGTCCGGGACCGGTTCCGGCAGGCCGTGCAACTCATGACCATCCCCGACGCCGAGACCGGCCGCGAGCTCGTCGCCAAGCGGTTCGACGTGCAGTATCGCTCGGCCGGGATCGAGCCGCCGTACCCGACCTGGCCGGTGCGGCCGGAGGCGTTCCAGGGGGCTCCCGGGTTCACGCCACGGCAGCTCCTGATCACGATCGACGCGCACATCCGGTCCTGCCTGCTGGACGACGAGGTCAGAGAGCTGGAGAGCTTCGCCGGAGCGACCGCCATGCCGCAGGGCCCGGCGCCGGTCGCCAAGGAGCTTCCCGAGCCGGCGGCGCTGGCCGAGCTGGACGCCCGGTTCGCCGCGTTGCGCGACGGGGGGCAGCCGCCGGTGATCAACGGCGCCACCGAGGACGTCCAGATGCCCGCTCTCCTGGCGGCCGGGCTGTCGGCGTGGATCGCCGAGCAGGGCGAGAGCGGCCTGGCGTTCACCGTGGACCCGCCGCCGAGCGCGAAACCGCCGCTGCACGCGCGGCTGCGCCGCAGCCTGGACGAGACCACCGAGGACGAGGCGCACTGGGGCTTTCGCGCGGTGACCGCGGACAACGCCATCGCGGCCCTGAACCGCGTGCGCAAGGCGTCGGTGGCGGCCGGGCTGGACGCCGAGGTGCCCAAGAGGCGGCTGTTCCTGCTGCGCGGGCAGGACTGGTCCAAGGGCGCCCGCACCCGGGAGGTCATCGCGGCGTTCGAGCGCGCGGGTGGCAGGACGCTGGCGTTCGGCCACGACGACCTCAGGATCCTCGTCGCGCTCAGGGAACTGCTCGCCGAGAACCCGCCTCACCTCACGGCCTGGCTGGCCGCCCGCCGACCGGCGGGTGACGTCGCCTTCCTCAAGGAGGCGCTTACGGAGGTCTGGAGCGTTCCCACCCCGAACATGCCGGCGGTGGAGGCGCCGTGCGCTCCCGGCATCCCCGTCGGCAGGGCGATCGGCACCGGTGCGCCCATGAGCGTCTCGTTGGAGGCGCTCAGAAAGCACACCGCGATCTTCGCCGGCTCCGGCTCCGGCAAGACCGTGCTGATCCGGCGGCTGGTCGAGGAGTGCGCGCTGCAGGGGGTCTCCGCCATCGTGCTCGACCCCAACAACGATCTCGCGCGCCTCGGCGACCGGTGGCCGCAGGTGCCGCCGGGCTGGGAGGACGGCGACGAGCTGAAGGCGGAAGCCTATCTGGCGGGCACCGAGGTGGTGGTCTGGACTCCGAGGCGGGGGGCGGGCCGCCCGCTGAGCTTCCAGCCGCTGCCCGACTTCGCCGGCGTGGCGGCCGACCCCGACGAGTTCGCCGAGGCCGTGGAGGTGGCCGTCGCCGGCATCGCGCCCCGGGTCAAGCTGGACGCGCACACCAATAAGGCCCAGCTCGGGCAGGCCGTGCTCAGGAAGGCTCTGGAACGCTACGGCCGCGGCGGCGGACGGAGTCTCAAGGGCCTGGTCGCGCTGCTGTCCGATCTGCCGGACGGGGTGAGCGAGCTGGCGAACGCCCACCGCATCGCGGCCGAGCTCGCCCAGTCGCTGACCGCCGCGATGGACAACGACCCGCTGTTCGGCGGCGGTGGCGAACCGGTGGACCCCGGCCTGCTGCTGACCCCGTCGGAAGGCAGGCGAGCCAGGATCTCGGTGATCAGCCTGGTGGGGCTGCCGGGTGACGAGCAGCGGCAGAGCTTCGTCGGCCGGCTCCAGATGGAGCTGTTCGCCTGGATCAAGAAGCATCCGGCGGGTGACAGGCCGCTGGGCGGGCTGTTCGTCATGGACGAGGCGCAGACGTTCGCCCCCTCCGGCGGCCGGGTGACCCCGGCCACCCGCAGCACGCTGGCGCTCGCCTCGCAGGCACGCAAGTACGGCCTGGGTCTCGTCTTCGCGACCCAGGCGCCGAAGGGTCTGCACAACCAGATTCCCGGCAACGCCGCCACGCAGTTCTTCGGCCTGCTGAACGCCCCCGTGCACGTCAACACGGCCAAGGAGATGGCCCAGGCCAAGGGCGGCAGCACGCCGGACATCGCCAGGCTGAGCGCCGGCGAGTTCTACCTGGCGCTGGAGGGCCGCTCCTTCGAGAAGACCCGGGTCCCGATGTGCCTGAGCCACCATCCGAAGGCGCCGCTCACCACGGAGGAGGTCATCGCCAGGGCGGCCCGTTGAGCGCGGAACAATCGGGGGTGCGGCCGCATCTAACGACCGTGATCCGCATCCGGCGTCCTCTGGCCCTGCTCGCGGCGGTGGCGGCGTGCGTGCCGCTTCTCGCGGGCTCCGCCGCCCACCGCGAGGCCGCTCCGGTCGCCGGCGTGCCGCCCACCCTCTGGGCGGCTCCCGGCACGTGCCCGCCCGCCGTGTCCGCCGTGACGGGCGCGCCGGAGCCGCTGTCCACGGGCGGCCACACCGACGTCAGGACGGTCGGCTTCGGGCGGCTCGACGGCCGGCCGATCGCCGTGTCGGCCGGGGCCGAGGGGACGGTCAGGTTCTGGTGGCTGCCCGGCTTCCAGCCCGCCGCCGAGCCGCTTGACGGCACCGCCGCCGACTACGTGGACCTCGGTGGACGGCCCGGCGTGCTGACCGAGGGCGGCTACGGGGCGCGGCTGTGGGATCTGGCGGCAAGGCGGGTCCTGATGCGCTTTCCCAAGGGGTCGGTGTTCGCCCAGGGCCGCTATCGGGGCCGCGGCGCGCTGTTCGCCGCCAGGGGCGACACCGTACGGGTCGTGGACCCGGCCTCGGGGGCGGTGCTGCGGACCATCCGCACCCGTGGCGCGGAGGCGATCGCCGCCGGCACGCTCGGCGGCAGGGAGATCCTGGTCGCCTACGAGGGCGAGGAGCGCCCGTTCCGCGTCTGGGACCTCGTTACCGGCCGCACCTCCGGCAGGGGCTTCCACCTGGGCGACGAGTACGCCACCCCGGACTGGATGCGGATCACCGAGATCGACGGCCGCGGCGTCCTGCTCGTGCGCTCCTACCTGGGCATCCACCGGTTCGACCTGGCCCTCCAGACCGGGCGGGGGATGCTCGCCGAGGCCGGGGAGAACGACGAGGGCGATCCGGTCCCGTACGGCGCCTCCGCCCTGGTCGCCGGCGCCGGCGGCCAGGTGCTCGCGCTCGGCCGGCTGACCAGCGACCCGCAGGTGCTGCACAGGTCGGTCCCGGCGCCCACGGTCCTGCGCGGCATGGACGGGAGCGACCTGGGCAGCCTCGAAGGCCACCGGGGCGCGGTCACCGCGCTCGCCGGGGGCGAGCTGGACGGCAGGTCGGTCCTGCTCAGCGGCAGCGTGGACAGCACCGTCCGGCTCTGGGACGTGCGCGCCCGCGAACAGGTGGGCGGCCAGAGCCCGGAGGGCCCGCCCGACGGCGTCGAGCGGGCCGCGTTCGCCGAGCTGGACGGCCGGCCGATCGGCGTGACCGCCGAGGCGGACGGCACGGTCCGGACCTGGGACCCGGCCCGCCGCGCCCCGGCGGGCCCGCCCATGCGCCCGGCGCGCGGCTCCGGCGGGGAAGGCGGCGTCTCGCTGGCCACCGCCGACCTCGACGGCGTCCCCGTCGCGGTGACCACCGGTTACCCGAGGACGGTCACCGTGTGGAACCTGCGGACCGCCACCGAGCTCGGCGGCCTCCCGGTGCCGGACAGCCCTGGCTCGCACCTGTGGATCGGCGGAGTCGTGGTGGAGCGGCGCGCGGCCGGTCCGGCTGCGGTGGCGCTCCAACCGGGTGACGGCGGCCATCTCGTGCACACCTGGGACCTGCGGACCCGCCGACTCCTCGACTCCTTCCGCCTGGCTCCCATGGGCGGGAGCCTGGTGGTGATCGGCGGGCGCGCCTTCGCCATCCTGCACGACGCGCGGCGGGTGGAGATCTGGGACGTCGCCGCCGAGCGGCGGGTCTCCGCCTTCGCCGTGCGGCCGTCGTCAGGCGAGCTCTCGATCCGTCACGTGGGCGAGTTCGGCTGCCGTCCGGCGCTCCTGGCCGCCGGCGGGAGCGGCACGGTGCGGATCCTGGACCCGCTGACGGGCGCGGACCTGGCGCCACCGGTAGAGGTGGGAACGGGCGACCGCATGTCGATCGTGGGCGCGGCGACGCTGGGCGGGCGCACCCTCGCCTGGGTGGAGACGGGACTCGACGACGAAAGCTCGCACCGGCTCTGGGACCTGACCGCGGGCCGGCCCCTGGGGAAGGCGCTGGACGAGGTGCGTTCCAGCGCCTTCGCGGCGTACGACCGCTACGTGATCACCGGCGGGCCGGAGCAGGGGATCCTGCTCTGGCCCCGCTGAGGCGGCTCAGCGCACCGCGTAGGCCCTGATCACCTCCTGCGCGAGGCTGTTGCCGGCCGTGTCGGTCGCGTTGAGCCGCAGCGAGACGAACTCCGAGGTGGGCTTGTCGAGCTTGGCCTCGTAGTTCTTGCCGCCCTTGGCCTTCAGCCGGGTGGCCTGCCAGGTGGCGCCGTCGTCGTAGGAGACCTCCAGGGAGACGTCCTTGATCCGGCTCTGCTCGGCGCCCTCCTGGTGGGCCAGGGTCAGGCCGAGCTCGGTGGAGCGGGCCCGGTTCTTCAGGTCCACCGGGGCGTCGTAGTTCACCGTCAGCAGCGGGATCACCGTGGTGTCCTCGGCGTGTGCCGAGCCGAACGTCCACACCGAGCGGGTGCGCGTGGACAGCTTCGCCCAGGCGGACTCGTTGACGACGTCGTACTCGATCCGGTAGGCGGCCTGCTCGGCCGGCAGCGCCACGGCTTCCGAGGGCAGGAAGTCGGTCTGCTGCAGCAGCGTGTCCCCCTGGTAGAGGCGGAAGTCGGTCTTCATGCCGTGGTCGAACAGGCTCGTGTACGTGCTGCCGAAGTTGCCGGCGGAGTCCACGAACCCCTGCATGGAGATGCGCAGCCTGTCGCCCTCCCTGCGCAGCGGGTTGCGCGGGTTCACACCCGGCAGCACCGGCTGCTTGAACCAGGTCTGGTCGACCCGCTCGCCCGCCTTGTAGCTGCGGAAGTCCTGCTGCGACAGGGTCATGCGGGCGATCTCGGGGTGCGGCCACATGTTGTTGTATTCGCGCTCCGGGCCCACCGCCGTCGAGGTCCAGCGCACGTCGGGGTCGGGGGTGACGTAGTCGGTCCGGGTCCGCGGCGTCCCGGTGAGGGGACGGTTGGTGGAGATGGACAGGGTGTCCCACGGCTCGTAGGCGAACCGCGCCTCGTTCACGGTCACGCCGTCGGCGAGCTGGCTGTGGTAGCCCACCTCCACCTTTGCCTGCGACCTGGCCCGCACCACGTACTTCAGCGAGGCGGGCACCCGGCCCTTCTCACGCAGGTAGAGGTCGTAGGCGTACGGGCTGTCGGGGATGCCCTTGGCCAGGACGGGCACGGGCAGCTTGCGCAGCCGCTCGACCAGCTTGAGCCCTTCCTCGTGGCTGAGCCGCACGGTCGGGACGGCGAGCTTGACGCCGCTGCCGCCGGTGCTGATGTCGACGCCGGGCCGGTCGCTGTAGATCGCCACCATCTTGGCTCCCGCCACGGCGGCTGCGTTGGACTGGGTGGAGACCGGCACGCCTTCGGTGCGGCGGATGACGGCCAGCTTGCCGCGCACGCGGGCCGCCGCGATCTCCGCCGCGGTGCCCCGCCCGGCGTCGGCCGCCACGAGCAGCGAGGTCCCGTCCAGGCGGGGGTACTCGTCGGCCAGGTCGCTGAAGTACACCGGGTCGTAGTAGTCGGCGTTCAGGTCGAGGCCGAGGGCGGACAGGGTGATCGCCGGGGCCTCCAGCCGCCAGCGGGTGGCGACGGTGAACTCGCCCTTGGTGACCTTCTCGGTCGGCTGGACGAACAGCCGCTCCTCGATCTGCCCTCCGGGCGAGATGTGGGTGCCGCCGCGCAGGGCGGCCCCCTGCTCACCGGAGCGGTACCACATGAGCTGGGCCGCGGCCCCCATGTTGCGCTTGGTCTTGTGGTCGGGGGTCTCGACCTTCACCTCGACGGCCTTGCGGGCGTCGAGCACGACCTCGGTGTCCTCGGTGATCTCCATCTCGGGATCGCCGACGAGGCTCTCGTGCAGCGGCTTGCCGCTCGCGGTGCTGTCCTCGGTGGCCGGCATCGTGAAGATGTGGCCGAGCACGGAGTAGGTGCCGGGGGTCACGAGCAGGCAGGTGCCGCTGCCGTACTTCTGCTCGGTGCAGGGCTGGGCCGGGTCGCCGGGCAGCACGCGTCCGACGAGGGTGCCTTCGTCCAGGTTCAGCACGGTGAAGCCGCCGCGGGCGTCGCGACCGTCCCTGGCGATCCCGCGCACTCTCAGCTCGACGCGACGCTGCTCGACGCTCGCCGCCAGGAGGGTCCTCACGGTGCCGCCCCCGGCTGCGCTCGCGGTGAGCTCCTGCCTCAGCAGGCGGGGGTCGGCCGCCTTGATGCCGACCTTGATCTCGGCCTGTCCGGCGGCGGGGACGGTGATACGGCTCGGCTCGACGGTGAAGGCGTCACCAGCCGACAGGTCCAGCTCGACCGGGGCCTGGCCGAGGTTGCGGTACGTCACCGCGACGCTCTTCTCCTCGCCCTCGGCGAGCCTGCCGAAGTTCACCGAGCCGGTCGAGGCCACGACCGTGCCCTTGAGCGCGGCGGCGACGTCGATCCGGCCGGCGCCCTGGGAGTCCACCGGGATGTCGGCGCCGGGCTTGGCCGTGCCCGTCAGCAGGGACTTCAGCTCGGGGCCGGTGATGCCGGGCCTGGCCTGGCTCAGCAGTGCCGCCGCCCCGGCCACGTGCGGGGTCGCCATCGAGGTGCCGGACATCGCGACGTACGGCTGGTCCTGCGTGGTGCCGCCCGACCGGGCGGCGGTGATGCTCACGCCCGGCGCGGTGACGTCGGGCTTGACGGCGAGGTCGGCGGGGATGGGGCCGCGGTTGGAGAAGACGGCGAGCTGGTCGTCGCGGTCGACGGCGCCGACGGTGAGCGCCTCGGGCGCGTCGCCCGGGGTGCCGACGCAGCCGTCGCAGCCGTCGTTGCCGGCGGCCACCACGAAGAGGGTGCCGTACTGCCGTGACAGCTCGGAGACGGCGGCGGTGAGCGGGCCGCCCGAGTCGGGGCTGCCGAGGCTCATGTTGACGATGCCGGCGCGCTTGTCGGCGGCCGCCCACTCCATGCCGTCGATGATCCACGAGAGCTGGCCGCTGCCGTCGCCGCCGAGCACCCGGCCGTCGACGATGCTGGCGCCGGGGGCCACGCCCTTGCTGCGGCCTTCGGAGGCGGCGCCGGTGCCGGCGACCGTGCCGGCCACGTGGGTGCCGTGGCCGTGCGGGTCTCCGGCGGCGTTCTCGCCGGTGAAGTCACGCCGGTCGGCGACCTTGCCCGCGAGGTCGGGGTGCGCGGCGTCGACTCCGGTGTCGAGCACGGCCACGGTCGTGCCGGTGCCGTCGAAACCGGCCGCCCACGCCTCGGGCGCGGAGATCTGCGGGACGCTGGTCTCCAGCACCGGCCGCACCTTGCGGTCGAGCCAGATCTTCGCGACTCCGGCCAGCGGGCCGGCCGCCCGGATCGCCGGTCCGGCCGCGGCGAGGCGGGCCAGTTCCGCGCCGAACCGGCCCGCCTGCGCCGCGGCCACCGACACCCCGGCGCCGTCGATGCTCTCCAGGGTGCGCAGTTGCTCGACGGCCGGGATCGCCGCCTTGGTGGAGTTGCCCGCGTAGGTGAGGATGAGCGGGATGGAACCGCCGTAGCCGTCCTGGGCCAGCTCGGTCACGTTGAACAGCGCCGTGTCCAGGCGTTCGGGCACCAGGGCGGCCACGTCCTCGGGGATGACGGTCACCTCGCCGCCGGACTCCAGCACCTGGAAACTCGGCACCGAGCCGTCCGCGCGCGGCGCGGGCGTCACCGTCACGGCGTGGTGCTCGCCGTCCACCGCGCGGACCGCCACCCGGTCGCCGGTGACCAGGGTGATCTCGTCAACGGCCGCGAACCCCGTCGAGGCGGTGTCGGCGCCCGCGCCGGGCACCGCGAGCACCGAGACGGCCAGCACGGCCGAGGCGGCCATCACCGTCCCTCTCCGCAATCGTCCCAAGCCCCGCATTGACGACCTCCAAGATTTCGGTAAGGAAAGCTACCGAATTCCTAGTCGTCCTGAACTGGCGGTGTCTATGAGGTTGATGTGGCCAAATCCCGACTTGTCGTGAATCCGCCACACAAGTGGATCATCTGGCGGCGGCTCCGCGCGGCCGCGACCGCGGCAGCCTCGGGGAACGCGCAAGAGAGAACATAGAGAGCGCTCTCTCGCGCACTTGTCAGATAAGAAAGATGTTCCCTACCCGTTGAAGCGGGCCTTGACAGCCGTTCATGACAAGTTCAATGTCCTGTTCAGGGAGCGCTCCCCCCGCTTCTCCAAGGAGACGTCCGTGAGTCCACCCCGCCGTCCCACCCGCTTCGGGATCCTCGTCGCCCTCGCCATCGCTCTGATCGCACCCGCGCTCGTCGCCCTGCCCGCGTCGGCCGCCGCCGCGCTGCTCTCCCAGGGCAGGCCCGCCACCGCCTCCTCGACGGAGAGCGCGGCCTTCCCCGCCTCCGCCGCCGTCGACGGCGACCCCGGCACCCGCTGGTCCAGTGCCTTCGCGGACCACCAGTGGATCCAGGTGGACCTCGGCGCCGGCGCGTCGATCACCCAGGTGGTCCTGCGCTGGGAGGCCGCCTACGGCACCGCCTTCCAGATCCAGGTGTCGGCCGACGGCAGTGCCTGGACCACCGTCCACTCCACCACCAGCGGCGCCGGGGGCACCCAGACCCTGGACGTATCGGGCACCGGCCGCTATGTCCGCCTGCACGGCACCCAGCGCGCCACCCCGTGGGGCTACTCGCTGTGGGAACTCCAGGTGTACGGCACAGCGGGCGATCCCGGCGGCGCGAGGCTGCTGTCGTACAACAAGCCCGGCTTCGCCTCCACCTCGCAGCACGACGGCAACTGCTGGGAGTGCACCCCGGCCAGGGCCTTCGACCTCGACCCCGCCAGCCGGTGGGCGACCAGTCCGGGCAACGGCTGGACCGACCCTGGCTGGATCTACGTCGACCTCGGCGCGACCGCCCAGATCAGCAGGGTCGTGCTGCAGTGGGATCCGGCCTACGCCCGCTCGTTCCAGATCCAGGTCTCACCCGACGCCGCCACCTGGACGGCCGTCTACTCGACCACGACCGGCACCGGCTTCAAGCAGACCCTCGACGTCACCGGCACCGGCCGCTACGTCCGCATGTACGGCACGCAGCGGGCCGGCGCCTACGGCTACAGCCTGTGGGAGTTCCAGGTGTACGGCACCGGCGGCTCCCCCACCACGCCGCCCGCCCCGGCGCCGGACCCGGCCGACCCGCCCGCACTCGTCTGGCACGACGAGTTCGACGGCCCGGCGGGCACCAGGCCGGACGCCGCCAAGTGGAGAGCCGACCCGGGCACCGGCCCGAACAACGAGCTGGAGTACTACACCAACCATGACAACGCGGCCATGGACGGCCAGGGCCACCTCGTCCTGGAGGCCCGCAAGCAGGCGACGCCCGGCTCCAGTTGCCCGACCGACCCGCTGACCGGCAGCGGCACCTGCCAGTACACCTCCGCCCGGATGAACACCGGCGGCAGGTTCACCTTCACCTACGGCCGCGTCGAGGCCAGGGTCAAGGTCCCCAAGGGAAACGGGCTGTGGCCGGCGTTCTGGATGATGGGCGCCGACTTCCTGACCGGGCGGCCGTGGCCGTACAACGGCGAGATCGACATCCTGGAGGTGCTCGGCAAGGACGTGAAGACGGCCTACTCGACCGTGCACGCCCCCGCCTACAACGGAGGCGGCGGCATCGGCGCCCCCTACACGCTGCCGGGCGGCGCGGACTTCTCCGCCGACTTCCACGTCTGGGCCGCGCACTGGGACAGCAGGGGCATCGTCTACAGCCTCGACGGCAGGACGGTACTCACCCTGAGCAAGGACGAGGTCGAGCGCACCCGCGGGCCGTGGGTCTTCGACCACCCGTTCTATCTCATTCTCAACCTCGCGGTCGGCGGCGACTGGCCGGGACCGCCCGACGCCGGCACCCCCTTCCCCGCCCGGATGCTCGTCGACTACGTGCGGGTCTACCAGTGATCCCATCGGAGCTGCCATGAAAGCCCTACGACCGATCCTCGTCCTGACCATGCTGGCCGCCCTGCTGGGCGCGCCCCTCGTGCAGCGTCCCGCCGCGGCCGAGCCGGTACGGGTGGCGGAGTTCCTCGCCGACTGCCCCTACAGCCACCGCCTGCCCGACGACCCGATCGTCTTCCCCGGCCTGCCGGGCGCCTCCCACATGCACAGCTTCTTCGGCAGCCGCGTCACCAACGCCCACACCACCCTGGCCGACCTGGAGCGCGGCGCGACGAACTGCAACCCGGCCGTGGACAGGTCCTCCTACTGGGTGCCGACGCTCTACAACAACGGCACCCCGGTCGAGCCCGCCATCACCACCTTCTACTACCTGGGCGAGGGCGTGCGTCCGGACATCACCGCCCGGATCCAGCCGTTCCCGCTCGGCCTGCGGATCGTGGCCGGAAACGCCAAGGCCACCGGTCCGGACGGGACCACCATCGCCCGCTGGTCGTGCCTGCACGCCGGCCACGTCCCGCCGTCCAAGGACTTCGTCACCTGCCCGTCAGGCACCATGCTGGAGTCGTACCTGGACTTCCCGCAGTGCTGGAACGGCCGCGACCTCGACTCGGCCGACCACAAGAGCCACATGGCCTACCCGGTCGGCGACCAGTGCCCTGCCGGCCATCCGGTGCCGGTGCCCAAGCTCCGCCAGGTGCTGCGCTATCCGGTGAGCGGCAACCCGGCGGGCTTCCGGCTGGCGTCGGGAGGCGGCTTCACCATGCACGCCGACTTCTTCAACGCCTGGCCCGTGGCGGAGCTGGAACGCCGGGTGCGCGACTGCATCCGGCCGATCATTAAGTGCGGGGCCGACGGCCGCCCCTCGTAACCCCCTGGCAGGGCAGGCCGCGGCGCGGCTTGCCCTGCTCTTACCACTTGGAGATGGTCTGCAGGCGATCGCAATGGAATAGTCGGAGACGGTCGGGGCAATACCTGCGGCATTCGGCTGCTTGAGGGGTTTGCAATGGTCTCTGCTCGGCGTCTGCTCGGCCGGCTGGCATACGGCTCCCGCTACAACCGCGTGCCCTGGGGGCAGCGGGTCTACGTCCGCCCGGGCGAGAGGCTGGCCCGGGAGGCGCAGTGGCGGTGGCGGCTGCGGCGCGCCCCGGTCATCTCGCTCGACGACTATCAGGCGGACATCCCGCTGGAGGAGATCGAGGAGTTCCTCAGCTGCATGATGTGCGGCGAGCCGAGCCAGCAGCCGCTGTTCGAGCCGACCGGCGGCAACAAGTGGCGCTACCGGGTCGTCCGCTGCCCCTCCTGCGGCTTCCTCTACCGCAACCCCAACGTACGGCCCGAACGGCTCGGCGACCTCTACTCCACCGGCTACAGCAACTTCCTGACCGGCAAGTACGCCGCCAACCGGCAGCGCCGCTACAACCTGACCATGCAGGCGTTCTCCCCCATCCTCGACAAGGGAGAGGGCCGGCGGCTGCTCGACTTCGGCTGCGGCGCGGGGCTGTTCCTGGAGCTGGCCGAGCAGCGCGGCTTCGACGCCTACGGGGTGGACCTGTCGCCCGACTCGGTCGACCAGGCCAACGAGAGGCTGACCCGGGCGCGGGCGTACTACGGCGCACCCGAGGACGTGCCGGAGATCGCCGGAGGCGGCTTCGACGTCATCACGCTCTGGTCGGTGCTGGCGCACCTGCCCCGGCCGCTGGACGACTTCAAGAGGTTCCGCGACCTGCTCGCGCCCGGCGGGGTGCTGCTCATCCTCACGGTCAACGCGCGCTCGCTCCTGCTCAAGGCGTACGGGTCCGCGTGGAGCGGCTTCACCAAGAACCACCTGATGTTCTACTCCTCGCAGACGCTGCCCACGCTGTTGCGCCGCACCGGCTTCGCGGGGGTCGGCTACGCCCCGCACTACGGCGACACCATCGAGGCGGGCACCACCCGCCTGCCGCCCTCGCTGCGGGAGCGCCTGCGGCGCACGGTCGAGGCCACCGACGGCGGGAACATGATGCGCGCGATGGCCTTCGCCGACGAGGAGGCGATCACCCGCTGGGGAGGCTCGCTGAAGGTCGAGCACCTGCGGGAGCGCGGCGTGCACGCGCCACTCGACCTCACGCACTGAGCGGTTTCTGGGGGCAGCAGGACGTGGCTGCGGGGAGATAGTTGAAAGGCATACTGTTGCCCCATGGCCGCAACCCCAGAAACGGTGCACTGGCGGGGCGTGCACCACCTAGCCCTCGTCACCTCGGACATGGACGCCACCGTCCGGTTCTGGCACGGCGTGCTCGACGCCCGCCTCGTCACCACGCTCGCCATCCCGGCTTTCAAGCACTACTTCTTCGAAGTGGGAGCCGGCAACACCATCGCCTTCTTCGAGTACACCGGCCAGGAGCTGGACAGCTTCGCCAAGCCGGCGGGCGTCCCCTACGCCAAGGCCGCCCAGTTCGACCACCTGTCGATGAACCTGCCCGACGAGGAAGCCCTGGTCCGGCTCCGCGACCGGCTGAAAGAGCACGGCTGCGAGGTCACCGACGTCGTGGACCACGGCTTCCTGCGGTCGATCTACTTCAGCGACCCCAACGGCATCGCGCTGGAAGCCTCCTGGTGGACCATCGACCCGACCGGCAGGCCGGTGGACTACGCCGACGAGCGGCTGTTCGCCGACCCCGATCCGGTGCCCGCCGTGCGCGAGCTGCGCGAGAACGGCCGCCTGACCCACACGGTCAGCACCCGCCTGGTGGACGGCATCGTCGAGGACCTGCGCCGTGAGGGGATCACCCTGAAGCGCTGACCGCGAGCCCGCCAGACAGGACATCAACGCGGCAGGGCGAACCACGTCGCCTTGCCCGTGTGCTCGGGACAGGTGACGTAGCGCTGCGGGTGGCAGCCGTAGAACCCCTCGGACAGCGCCGCCACGATGTGCAGGCCCCTGCCGCGCTCGGAGCCGTCGTCAGGGGTCCGTGGGGCGGGCAGCGGCTTACCGCTGTCCACCACCACGCACACGATCTCCCTCGCGTCGGCGTTCACCGCCAGCTCGTACGGCGCGTCGCCGTACAGCAGCGCGTTGGTCACCAGCTCGCTGACCATCAGCACGGCATCGTCGACGAGATCGGCGTCCAAACCGAGCTCGGTCAGCACCCCGCGGATGCTCATCCTGGCCTGACCCACTGCCTTGGCGTCGTCCGGCAGCGGCCACGCGTACTGGGTGCGGCTCTGCGGCGCTGATCGCAATGTGGTCATGGCTACTCTTTCCTGAGCGGAGCGAAGGCGCTGTCCTCAAGCTGTACGAAGACAGGAGGCCCGCGGGTTGAATCTTCGGGTGTCCCGTTGACGTGACAACTTCGTCACGGCAGGACACCCATCCGCTCCACTGGACTTACTGGCCGGCGAGGCCCGTGTGTGCGACGCCGCGGATGATCTGACGCTGGAAGAGCACGAACACCACCAGCAGCGGCAGCCCCGCGAGCATGACCGAGGCCATGATCTGGGCGTACCGCAGGCCGAACGTGCCCTGCACCACGTTGGCCAGGCCCACCGGGAGCGTCATCGTGTTGGGATCGGTGGACACCAGGAACGGCCACAGGAAGTTGTTCCAGGTGTTGATGAAGGTGAAGATCGACACCGCGGCCAGCACCGGCCGCGACAGCGGCAGCACGATGGTGAAGAACACCCGCCAGCGGCCCGCCCCGTCCACGAAGGCCGCCTGCTCCAGCTCCGGCGGCACGTCCTGGAAGAACTTGTACAGGATGTAGACGATCAGCGGCGCGGCCACCTGCGGCAGGATGATCGCCCACCAGGTGTCGACCAGCCCGAGCGAGACCATCTCGGCGAACAGCGGAGCGATCAGCACCTGCGGTGGCACCATGATGCCGGCCAGGATCAGGCCGAGCAGCACCCGCTGACCTCTGAACTGGGTGCGCGCGAACCCGTACGCCGCCATCGCCGACAGCAGCACGGTCAGGAAGGTGACGATGACGGAGGTGACCGCCGAGTTGATCGCCCACCTGACGATGCCGCCGGTGCCCAGCACCAGCGCGTACGCGTCGAAGGTGATCTCGCTGCCGAACCACTGCAGCGGGATGATGGTGGTCTCGTCCTCCGGCTTCAGCGAGGTCGCCAGGCCCCACAGGATGGGGGCCAGCCACAGGACGGCCAGCACGAGCGCGACCACCAGCAGGATGAGCTGGCCGGGGCTGAACCGCTTGGTCATGACGAGGCCTCCTCGCGCTTGCGGAACAGCCGGAGCTGCGCCAGGGAAACGACAACGATCAGGACGAAGAGGATGTAGGAGACGGCGGACGCGTAGCCGATGCGGTAGCCGGTGAAGCCCATGTCGTAGGCGTATTCGATGATCGGCCGGGTGGAGTCCTCCGGCCCGCCGCCCGTCATCAGATAGATCTGGTCGAAGACCTTGAGCGAGGCCAGCAACTGCAGCACGACGATGAGCGCGGTCGTACGGCTGAGCATGGGCAGCGTGATGGAGCGGAGCTTGTCCCAGGCCGACGCCCCGTCGATCGCGGCGGCCTCGTACAAGTGCTGCGGGATCGACTGCAGCGCGGCCAGGTAGAGCAGGAAGTTGAAGCCGACCGTCCACCAGACCGTGGTGAGCACCACCGACCACATGGCCCAGCCGGGATCGCCCAGCCACAGGATGTCGGTGCCCAGGGTGCCATTCAGCAGGCCGTACTCCGGCGGGTAGATCATCTGCAGCCACAGGATCGACACCACGGCCGACGGCAGCAGGAACGGCCCGAAGAACGACAGCCGCCACAGCCACTGCACGAACCGCAGATTGTGCACCAGCAGCGCCATCAGCAGGCCGAGGAGCACCAGCGGGATCGTGCTCAGCACGGTGAAGACGAGCGTGTTCCACAGGGAGCGCCACATCCGGGGGTCGCCGAACGCCTCGGCGTAGTTGCCGAACCCGACGAGGTTGTCGTTCCCGCCCGCGATGTTGACGCTGGAGAAGCTCATCCGCAGGCCGAGCAGCGTCGGCCAGACCAGGAAGGCCACGTACAGCAGTAGGAAGGGGGCGACGAACAGCAGCCCGTGCTGGGTCCAGCTCCGGTGGACCTTGGCCTTGGCGAGGGGGGCGCTGCTCGTGGTGGGCGCGGCGACGGTGGTCGTCATCATCGCTCCTCAGCGGGGAAGGGGTTCGGGGCGGCCATCAGCCTGGTCAGCGCGGCCTTGGCGTTGGCCAGCCCCTCTTCGGGGGAGCGCTCGCCGCTGATGACCGGGGAGAACGCCTCGCCGAACTCGATCCAGAGGCGGGAAGCCGAGCCGGCGTACCAGACCTGCGGGTCGAGGGCGACATCGGTGATGACCGAGCGGTACTCCGACTGCGGCTGCAGCGAGAGGTAGTCGGGCTCCTCCAGTGCGGGCAGGTAGGCGGGCACGTGCCCGGCCACGGCCCAGTCGGCACTGTTCTTGACCAGGGAGGCGATGAACCGGTAGGTCGCCCGCTCCACCTCCGGGTCGCGGTCGCGCTGGTGCGGCAGGACGAACACGTGACAGTCGGCCTGGGCGGCGCCGCTGCCGAAGACGCTGGGGAATCGCGTCATGCTGAAGGGCGTCTTGCGCTCCTTGAGGCCGGTGGTCTCCCAGTCGCCGTTCCACAGGAAGGCCACGTGGCTGTTGGTGAACTTGGCGACCGAGGCCCCGTAGTCGGTCGTCGGGTCGCAGAGCCCTTCCTCGCCGAGCTGCCGCATGAAGCGCAGCGCCTGGAGCGCCTTGGTGTCGTCGATGGTGATCTGCCTGCCGTCGTCCGACAGCAGGGTGCCGCCGCTCTGTGGGTAGAGCGACCACCAGACGCGCCAGGGCCCGACCGTGCCGAGGCCGAGCGCGTCGAAGGCCAGCGGCGGCCGGCCGCCGAGCGCCTCCTTGGCCTTGCGCAGTGCGGCGAGCAGCTCGTCCGGCCCGTTGGTCGGCTGCAGCTTGCCGTCGGAGCCGAGCAGGCCGGCCTTCTGGCAGATGTCGGTGTTGTAGTACTGCACCATGGGGTGGGCGTCGAACGGCACCGCGTACAGGGTGCCGTTGTAGTGCGCGCGCTCCCAGATGGGCGGGCTGAAGTCGGCCGCGTTGAGGCCGTTCTCGGCGAGCAGGTCCACGTTGATCGGGTCGAGGATCCGGCCGGCGCCGATGCCCGCCAGGCGGGCCAGGTGGAAGGTGGCCAGGTCGGGCGATCGGCCGCCCGCTCCGGCCATGGCGATCTTCGTGTAGAAGGGCTCACCCCAGGCGAGCACGTTCTCCTCGACGAAGATGTCGGCGTTCTCCTTGGCGAAGGCGCCGACCATCTGGTTCATGATGATGCCGTCGCTGGCGCCGAGGAAGTGCCAGTACTTGACGCGTGTCTGGGACGAGCCCAGCCCGACGGGGATCGCGCAGCCCGCGGCGGCGGCGCCGAGGAGGGCGAGGCCGCCGCCGAGCAGATGCCGGCGGGCGATGGCGGGGGGACCTTGCACAGTGGCCTCTTCCTTCACCGAGCTGACGCTTGGCCATGTTCTCGCTAACAATGAGGAATTCGGACAGCCTGGCTGACGGGGGTGGGATGCGCTCTCCGGCGATGCACGCCGATGAGCGGGTGGGCAGGCCGTTCGGATCGCGAGGGCCGCCGCGCCGACCCCATGTTTCGTTGGGGTTACCCGAGTGTTAGCGGTAACAAGCGCGCTGTCAAGGTTTTGCCGGGCAAGCGCTTACCGCCCGACGCCAGCCCGCCGTCGAGGTTCGCGCCACCCTTGACCCATACCGCTGATAACGCTAACAATTTGGGCACCCGATCCGCGCATCAAGGAGCCGCCACCGTGCACACGGCACACCTCACGATCGATCCCGCGTTCCGGGTGGCACCGGTGCGGCGCCGCACCTTCGGCAGCTTCGTCGAGCACCTGGGCCGATGCGTCTACACGGGGATCTACGAGCCCGGCCATCCCGCGGCCGACGAGGACGGCTTCCGCCGCGACGTCATCGACCTCACCCGCGAACTCGGCGTCTCCACCATCCGGTACCCGGGCGGCAACTTCGTCTCCGGCTACCGCTGGGAGGACGGCATCGGGCCCAAGCAGGACCGCCCGCGCCGGCTCGACCTGGCCTGGCACAGCACCGAGACCAACGAGGTCGGCGTCGACGAGTTCGTGCGCTGGTGCCGCAAGGCCGGCGTGGAGCCGATGATGGCCGTCAACCTCGGCACCCGCGGCATCGCCGAAGCCCTCGACCTGCTCGAATACTGCAACCACCCGTCCGGCACCACCCTGTCCGACCTGCGCGTCGCGGGCGGCGCCAAGGAGCCGCACGACATCAGGATGTGGTGTCTCGGCAACGAGATGGACGGCCCCTGGCAGACCGGGCACAAGACCGCCCACGAGTACGGCAGGCTCGCCGCGGAGACCGCCCGCGCCATGCGCATGGTCGACCCCGGCCTGGAGCTCGTCGCCTGCGGCAGCTCCGGCTCCTCGATGCCGACCTTCGGCGCCTGGGAGGCGACCGTGCTGGAGGAGACCTACGACGTCGTCGACTACGTCTCCTGCCACGCCTACTACGAGGAGAAGGACGGCGACCTCGGCAGCTTCCTGGCCTGCTCCACCGACATGGAGTACTTCATCTCCTCGGTCGTCGCCACCACCGACCACGTGGGCGCCCGGCTCAAGTCACGCAAGCGGATCAACATCTCCTTCGACGAGTGGAACGTCTGGTATCTGTCGCGCTTTCAGGCAGCCGAGACACCCCACGGCTGGCCGGTGGCGCCGCCGCTGCTGGAGGACCACTATCACCTGGCCGACGCGGTGGCCTTCGGCGGCCTGCTGATCACCCTGCTGCGCAACAGCGACCGGGTGACGGCCGCCTCGCTCGCCCAGCTCGTCAACGTCATCGCGCCGATCATGACCGAGCCCGGCGGCCGGGCCTGGCGGCAGACCACCTTCCACCCGTTCGCCCAGGCGTCCCGGTACGCCACCGGCGACGTGCTGCGCGTCGAGCCGGTCTCACCGCTCTACGAGACGGCCGAGTACGGCGAGGTGCCGCTGCTGGACGCGGTGGCGACCCGCTCCGACGAGGGGGTCACCCTGTTCGCGGTCAACCGGTCGACGGACACGCCGCTCTCCCTGGAGATCGACGCCCGCGCCCTCGGCGCGGCCCGCATCGTGTCGGCCACCACGCTCACCGACCCGGACGTCTACGCGCGCAACACCGCGGACGACCCCGACCGGATCGCTCCCCGCCCCAATGAGGACATCGAGCACGACCCGATGCGGGTGCGACTGCCCCCGGTGTCCTGGAACGTCATCCGCCTGGCCTGACGTCCCGCGTCCCGCCCTGTCCGGGCCTCGGGGCGGGACCGGTGCTCTCCCTGACGACGAGCTCGGGCTCCACCAGCCGCCGGTCGCTCTGCGCGGTGCCCGCCATCCGCTCCAGCAGGAGGTGGAAGGCGTGCCTGCCGACCTCCCCGAACTCCTGCCGCACGGTGGTCAGCGGAGGCGAGAAGTAGGCGGCCTCCGGCACGTCGTCGAAGCCGACGACGCTCACCTCCTCCGGCACCCGCCGGCCCGCCTCGCGCAGCGCCCGCAGCATGCCGAGGGCCATCTGGTCGTTGCCCACGAAGACGGCCGTGACCGACGGGTCCGCCGCGAGGCGCCTGCCGAGCTCGTAGCCGGAACGCGGGCTCCAGTCGCCCCGCAGCGGCTCGTGCACCTGCCGCCCCTCGGCCTCCAGGACTCCTCGCCAACCGTCGATCCGGTAGTTGGCGTCCAGCCAGTCGACCGGCCCGCCCAGATGCCAGACGGTCTCGTGCCCGAGGCTGAGCAGGTGCCGGGTCGCGCGGGCGGCGCCGGCCCGCTGGTCGACGGTGACCACGGGGACCGGGATGTCCTCGCCGGCGTCGACAGCCACCACGGGCAGGTCGGGCGGCAGGTGACGGAGCCCGTCGGCCGCCGACTCGTGCGGCGCGAGGATGACCACGCCGTCGACCGACTGGGCGCGCAGCCGGCGCACGGCCTCCAGGATGGAGCGGCGGCTGAGCATGCCCAGGCTGGCGATGCTCACGCTGTAGCCGCTCAGCCTGGCCGTCTGCTCGATGCAGTAAAGGGTGGAGGCGGGACCGTACAGGGTGGTGTCGATGCTGACCACGCCTAACACGCCGGAGCGGCCCGTGACGAGCTGGCGCGCTGCCAGGTTGGGCCAGTAGTCCAGCTCGCGCACCGCGGCGAGCACGCGGGCGCGTGTTTCCGCGCGCACCCGGTCGGGGGCGTTGAGCACCCGGGAGACCGTCATCGCCGAGACCCCGGCGAGCGCGGCGACGTCGCCGAGCACCGCGGGCCTGGTGCGCGGGCTGTGTTCGTCCGACCCCTCGGCCATGGCCGCTCACCCCCTTGCCGACAACGCTAACAGGCGTGAAACCGCGTGCGCGCACGGGATTCTCAGCGCAGACCCATGCTGTCGGCGAGCGAGTCCATCTCGACCTCCAGCAGCGTCGCGGGGTCGTCCTTTCACGACGGGCACCGAGCAGTTCCCTCCATCAAGCGATTGACCGAGGGTTTGCGCCGGGCTACGGTCTCGGGCATGACTCCCGCCGAGAGCGGACAGGCCGCCGCGATCCTCAAGGTCGCCACGCACCTGTTCGCGGCGCACGGCTATGACGGCACCTCCACCCGGCAGATCGCCGAGGCGGCGGGGCTCAACATCGCCACCGTCAACTACCACGTCGGCGGCAAGCGCGAGCTCTACCTGGCGGTGATGGAGAGCGCCCACCAGGCGGAGCGGGCCGCGCTGGAGACGGCGCTCGGCTGCCTGCCGGGCCGCGAGCCGGTCGCCGCCATCCACCAGCTGATCGACGCCTACCTCGACTTCTGCGTCGAGCGCCCCGAGGTGCCGGCGCTGTGGATGCATCGCTGGCTCTCCGACGCCGGCGACGTCAACGAGCTGGAACGGCGCTATGTGCGCCCGCTGGTCACCGCGGTGACCGCGGCGCTGCGCCCCTCGGCCGAGGCCGGAGTGATCGACCGGGGCATCGACCTGGAGTACGCCCTGTGGTCGGTCATCTGGTGCGTGCACGGCTTCGCCAAGGGCGGCGTGCTCGACGCCGACGGCCGGCGCCGGGCGGCGGGCGACCGGGCGGCGCTGGGCCGCTTCCGCGCCCACCTGCACCTGTCCCTGCACCGCACGCTGGGCCTGCCCGGTGACGCTCCATGACGACGGTGACGAGCCCCCGGCTCAGCGGGAAGCGGCTGCTCGGCTTCACCGCGCTGCCCGCCGCACTGATGCTGCTCAGCCTGCCGTTCATCGTCCGCAACGGCAGGCTCGCCCGACCTAAGGAGTACGCGTGAACCTGCCCGAGACCGGGAGGACGGCCGAGGACCTGCTGGCCGAGATGTCCAGGCTCAAGGAGCACGACCTGCCCGTGCGAGGCGGCAAGGTGACCTCCTACGTCTACGACACCGGGCGGCCCGGCGTGCACGAGGCGGCGGCCCGCGGCTACGCCGAGATGCTGGAGGTCAACAGCCTCGACCCGACCGCCTTCCCCAGCATCGTCGAGATGGAGAAGCAGGTCGTCGGGGCGGTCGCGGACCTGCTCGGCGGCGGCCACGGCATCTTCACCAGCGGCGGCACCGAATCGATCATGCTGGCGGTGAAGGCCGCCCGCGACGAGGCCGGCCTAGACCGGCCCAACCTGGTGCTGCCCGTCACCGCCCACCCCGCCTTCCACAAGGCGGCGCACTATCTGGGCGTCGAGGTCAGGCAGGTGCCGGTGGACCTGGACACCTACAAGGTGTCCGCCCGGGCGGTGGCCGAGGCGATCGACGCCCGCACGGTGCTGGTCGTGGTGTCGGCTCCGTCCTACCCGCAGGGCGCGATCGACCCGGTGGAGGAGGTCGCCGCCGTGGCGGCCGCGGCCGGCGTGCGGTGCCACGTGGACGCGTGCGTGGGCGGCTGGCTGCTGCCGTGGCTGCGCGAGGCGGGCGCGGACGTCCCGCCGTTCGACCTGTCCGTGCCGGGCGTCACCTCCCTGTCCTGCGACCTGCACAAGTTCGGGTACGCGCCCAAGGGGGCCTCGGTGGTGCTGTTCGCCGATCCGGCGACGCGGCGCAGGGCCTACTTCGCCTCGGCCGCCTGGCCCGGTTACACGATCATCAACGCCACCGTGCAGAGCTCCAGGTCGGCCGGCCCGCTGGGCGGCGCCTGGGCCACCCTGCAGTCCCTCGGCAGGCAGGGCTACCTGGAGCTGGGCCGGACCACGCTGGAGGCGGCGACCAGGCTGCGCAAGGGCATCGCCGCGATCGAGGGGCTGCGGGTGCTGGGCGAGCCGGAGTCCACGCTGATCGCCTTCGCCGGCGACGGGGTGGACGTGTTCACGCTGGCCGACGAGGCGCGGGCCCGCGGCTGGTTCCTGCAGCCGCAGCTCTCCTACGCGGGCATCCCGGCCAACCTGCACATCACGGTGACCGGGGTGACGCTCGCGGGGGTGGAGGCGATGCTGGAGGTGATCGCCGATTCCGCGGCGGCCGCCCGGCGGCGCGGCCCCGCCGAGCTGCCCGAGGGCCTGGTGGAGCTGATCGCCGGGCTGGACCTGGAGGCGCTGGACGACGCCACGTTCGCGGAGCTGGCCGCATCCGTCGGCGTGGACCTGCGGCCCGACGCGGGCCAGCCCGCGATGGCAGTGGTCAACACCGTCCTGGACGCACTCCCCGCCCCGGTGCGGGAGGCGATCCTGGTGCGCTTCCTGTCGGTGATCTACAGCTGATCGAATACCACCGGCCTGGACTGGGTCGGTAACCAGAGTTACTACCTCGTGGCGGCCCTTGCTGGTGCTCGTGGGCACCAGCAGGGCGGGGGCTCAGTCGCGTGGCTCGTTGACGCAGCGCAGCACCGGAAAGGTGGTCAGCGCCTCCGGGTCGAGGGGCTGGGCGGTGGTGACGTGGAAGGTCGCCTGCTCGCCCGGCGGCAGCGTGACCAGCATGGCGTCCACCGAGGCCGCCGGGTCCAGGCGGTCGGGGAACAGGGCCAGCTCGCCTCGCCGCCCAGACGCTGACGATCCGCTGGCCCTGGATATAGGCGTTCAGAACGCGTTCTGATATAGGCTCAGCACGTGAGCACAAGCCATGCCGACGCCGTGACCTTCTCAGAGCTGTCGAGAAATCCCCGATCGGTAGCCGAGCGCGCGGCACGCCTCGGACGCGTTCGCGTCACACATCGCGATGCTCCCGACTTCTACCTGACAGCAGCGGACCGTGAAGAGGAGCGCGAACAGACACTGGCCACCGCGTCCCGGCTGTTCCTCGCCCTGATCAAACATGACCCCACCGCGCGTGCGCTGGTCATCGCCATGCCGGAGGTCTTTCCCTGGGTTCGCCACCTGTCCTCGGACGAACTGCGGGCCTTCACTCTGGAACTGGTCGAAGCGCTCTCCGACGCGGCCGAGCTCGACGTCGATGCCACAACCCGAGAGGTCGTCGCGGGCTGGCGAGCCACCGCCAGAATCAAGGCCGACCCTGCACGTCACGCCGAGGCCCGCAAGCCCACCAGCGGCGACTTCGGCCCGGTACAGGTTTTCACATGAGTCCGAAACGGGGCGATCGCGTTACGGTACCGCCACCGGATGACGAGTGGGATCTCCGGTTCGGCACCGGCGACGCAGTCAAAGGCTGGGAAGAACTGTGCCGCCACGCCTTGGCCAATACGCGCCGATGCTTCGAGATACTGCGAGCCGATCCCCGATCACGCGCAAGTCACGACCGTCAGCATCGCCTGCGCGGTGATCTCGCGACCCATCGCCACAACGGCAAGGACTTGGAGCAGTGGGAGTTCGAGGTGACCAGCGGCGGGCGTGTGCGGTACGCCATCGATGACGCCGCTCGTACTGTCTGGGTGATATACGCATCGCCTCGACACCCCAAGGACACCGAATAGGCGCGGCCGAAACCTGGCGCACCATAAGTTCTTGGCGACGCGAGCGGCCCCGTAGCCGACGCGGGTCGCGTTCCGGGCACTGCGGAATCGCTTCACCCTTCGGTAGAGCCATTGGGCCTTGCCGGAGAGCAGCTTCTCCCACAAGTCCCCGGCCTCCCTGTACGAGGTCGGGCGGCTCTCCTCGACGATCACGGCGGTCGACGAGCGGTGGGTCCGGCGTATCCAGGCGAGCCCGGCCGCAGCGCAGAACTCGTAGACCCGCGCCCGGCACTCACAGGTGTGCCGCAGGACCCGGACCCGGCCGAAGCGAGGCAACGGATCACGCCAATCGATCGACTCAGCATCGGACCCACCATCAGCAGCATGAGGACCGTGAAAATCAGAAGTCACGTCAGAACCTCTTCCGCGTCCTCGAACTCAGGCATCGGGAGCACGCCCAGCGTGGAAACCTCGGCCCAGACCAGGTTCCGCCGCTGCGGCACGGACCGGGTCCCCCAGCTGATCGCGGTCTGCTCAACCAGCCACAGGCCACGACCCCCGCACTCCTCGTCACCGGACGCACACAGCCGAAGAAAAGATCGGAGAACTCCTGTGATCGTCGGTCACGATGCGTGTTCGCGCGGCTCGTTGACGCAGCGCAGCACCGGATAGGAGGTCAGCGCCTGCGGATCGAGGCTCTGGCCGGAGGCGACGTGGAAGGCCGCCTCCTCACCCGGCAGCAGGGTCACCAGCATCGCGTCCACCGAGGCCGCCGGGTCCAGGCGGTCCGGGAAGAGGGCGAGCTCCCGCAGCAGCGTACGGGCCGTCACGGTGACCCGGTAGCCGCCCTCGACCGGCTCGACGCGGGCGTCGTAGTCGGCGGGGGCGAAGGACACGGCCGGGTCCTCGGCGAAGAAGGACACCACGCGCTCGTCCCCGAGCTGGACGGTGAGCAGCTCACCGGCCGGGTCGTCGGGGGCGGCGACGGATCCGGGCAGCGCCACCCGCACCACCGACCTGGGGGCGGCGAGCACGCCGACGACCTCCTTGGCCAGCGGCTCTCCGCCGAGGCTCTGCCGCACCAGCACCAGCTCGCCCCGCCACGGCTCGTCGCCGTCGTTGACCACGGCCACCTCGCCGCCCTGCACGGTGAGCAGCCGGTCGGCGTAGACGCGGCGCAGCGCGTACCACAGCGGTTTGCGCCTGCCGTCGCCGTCGACGGCAGCCCACGAGGTGACCGGCCAGCAGTCGTTGAGCTGCCAGACGATGGTCCCCATGCAGTACGGCGCGAGCGAGCGGAACCGCTCGATGCCGAAGGCCATGGCCCTGGCCTGGTTGAGCTGGGTCAGGTAGTGCCAGTCGTCGAACGTGGCCGGCTGCGGCAGGTGCTCGCCGAGCCCGCGCAGCAGCTTGCCGTTGCCGTCGTCGGCCTTCTGGTGGTGCAGCAGCAGCGGTGCGTCGGCGGCGAGCTCGCCGCTGATCGCGCGGCGCAGCGTGGCGTGGGCCGGCGGCCCCTGAAAGCCGAACTCGGCCACGAAGCGGGGGGTGTAGGCGGCGTAGCGGCCGTAGTCCTCGCGGTTCCACACGTCCCAGATGTGGATGGTGCCGCCGGCCGGATCCTGCGGCGCCTGACCTGGCGTGGCCGAGAACGGGCTGCCCGGGATGTACGGGCGGGTGGGATCGAGCTCGGCGACGATCGACGGCAGCAGGTCGTGGTAGAAGCCGCCGCCCCAGCTCCGGCCGCCGAGGCGCTCCTGCCAGCCCCAGTCGGCGTGCCCTTCGAGGTTCTCGTTGTTGCCGCACCACAGCACCAGGCTGGGATGGGGGGCGAGCCGGACCACGTTCTCGCGGGCCTCAGCGGCCACCTCGGAGCGCAGCGGCTCCTCCTCGGGGTAGCTCGCGCACGCGAACGGGAAATCCTGCCAGACCAGCAGGCCGAGCTCGTCGGCCAGGTCGTAGAAGTCCTCGCTCTCGTACATGCCGCCGCCCCAGACCCGCAGCAGGTTGACGCCGGCGCCGGTGGCCTGGGCGAACCGCTCGGCGAGCCGGTCGCGGGTGATCCTGGTGGGGAAGCAGTCGTCGGGGATCCAGTTGACGCCCCGGACGAACACCGGCATGCCGTTGACCGCCAGCCTGAACTCCTCGCGCTCCAGCTCAACCGAGCGGAAGCCGATCTTCCTGGCCCACCTCGCGTCGCCGAGCCGCACGGCGAGCTCGTAGCGGTGCTGCTCGCCGTACCCGCTAGGCCACCACAGCAGCGGGTCCGGGACGGAGAGCGACACGACCGCCTCGCGCTGCCCGGCGGCGAGATGCACCTCCGCCCGGACGCCCGCCACCTCGGCGGCCAGCGTGAGCGGCTCCTCCGTGGCGCGCTCCACCCGCACGCGCACGTCCACCCGGCCCAGCGTGCCGCCGTCGGTGACGCGGACGAGCGGGTGCACCTCGGCCAGGCGGGCGCCGCTCCAGCTCTCCAGCCCGATGGGCCGCCAGATGCCGGCGGTGACGAGCGCGGGCCCCCAGTCCCAGCCGAAGTTGCAGGCCATCTTGCGGATGAACGGGTACGGCGCCTCGTACGCCCCCGGCCGCTCGCCCAGCACCTTCCGCTGCTCCTCGGCGTAGCCGACGGCGGAGTCGAAGGTCACGGTGAGCGTGTTGTCCCCCTCGCGGAGCAGGTGGCGCACCGGGAGCCGGTAGGAGCGGTGCTGGTTGGCGGTGCGCGCGAGGCGCACGCCGTTCAGCGTGACCGTGGCGACCGTGTCGAGCCCCTCGCACACCAGGTCCGTCCGCTCGTGCTCGTCGGCCGACCAAGTGAAGGAGGTGGTGTAGCACCAGGCGGTGCGGCCGATCCAGCTCAGCCGGTTCTCGTTGTCGTCCAGGTAGGGGTCGTCGATGAGGCCCGCCGCCAGCAGGTCGGTGTGCACGCAGCCCGGCACTGTCGCGGCCACTGTCGCGGGCACGGTCGCCGGCGTGTCCCGGACGTCCCGCGAGACGGCCGACAGTGTCCAGCCGTCGTGCAACGGTCGGTACGAGCTCAAGTAGATCTCCTTAACAGTCACTCAGCCGGGCACAAGCCACGTGGTGCCCAGGTTCGGCCTCCAGCAGCCCGCCGGTGGCCCCGCGCTCGTGGTACAGGCAGGTCTCCACGGGCGCCGCGTCCTCCCAGGGGGCGTGCAGGCGGGGCACGGCCGACAGGAGTTGCCTGGTGTAGGGGTGCAGCGGGTCGTCGAACACCTTCGAGGTCAGTCCCATCTCGACCACCGCGCCGCGGCGCAGCACGACGGTGCGTTCGGCCAGGTAGTGCCCGAGCGACAGGTCGTGGGTGACGTACAGGACGCCGAGGCCGCGGGCCTTGAGCTCGGCCAGCAGGTTGAGCACGTCGATGCGGGTGGATGCGTCGAGCATGCTGGTGATCTCGTCGGCGATCAGCAGCTTGAGGTCGAGGAGCAGCGCCCTGGCGATGAGCAGCCGCTGGAGCTGGCCGCCGCTGAGCTGGTGCGGGAACTTGCCGAGCACCTCGGCCGGGTTGAGCCGGACGTCCCGGATGGCCGAGCGGACCCGCTCGGCCCACTCGGTGTCCGGCACCGACGGGTAGTAGCTCTCCTTGATCAGCTGGAACACCCTGTCGGCCTTGAAGATCGGGTTGTAGCAGCTGAACGGGTCCTGGAAGACGCCCTGGACCGCGCGGTAGTACTCCTTGCCCGCCTTGACGGCCACGCCGTCCACGGTGATCGAGCCGCTGGTGATCGGGGTCAGGCCGAGGATCATCTTGCCGATCGTGCTCTTGCCGCTGCCGCTCTCCCCGATCAGGGAGACGACCTCGCCCGGGCGCACGTCGAAGCTCACCGTGTCGACGGCGGTCATGGTCCGGCTGCCGAAGGTGCCGACCTTGTAGACCTTCGTGACATTGTCGACTTTCAGCATCAGGCCTTCCAGCACGCGACGTAGTGATTGGGCTCGATCTCGACCGCCGGCGGCTCCTCGCCGCACTCGTCGCCCGCCAGCGGGCAGCGGTCACGGAAGCGGCAACCCTTCGGGGGGTCGAGCAGCGACGGCGGGCTGCCGGGGATGCCGGACAGCTTGCGCTGCTCGTGGCGGACGCCGATCTCCGGCAGCGAGTTGATCAGAAGCCGGGTGTACGGGTGCCGCGGCGCCTTGATGAGCTTGTCCGCCGGCGCCTTCTCGGCGAGTTTGCCCGCGTACATGATCATGATCGTGTCGGCGAGGCGCGCGGTGAGCGCCAGGTCGTGGGTGATGAAGATCATGCTCTTGACGAAGCCGTTGTCGCGGAAGCCGAGCAGGGCCTTGGCGACCGCCTTCTGCGTGGAGACGTCCAGCGCGGAGGTCACCTCGTCGGCGATGAGCAGCGACGGATCCAGCAGCGTGGAGATGACCATCACCATGCGCTGCTTCATGCCGCCGGACAGCTCGATGGGGTAGCGGTTCAGCACCTCGCGCGGCAGCCCCACCAGGTCGATGCGGTTGTGCAGCTCCTTGGTGTCGACGGCCACCCCGCGCGACCTCAGCAGCTCGCCGATCATCTTGCCGATCCTGCGGGTCGGGTTCATCGCGCTCATCGAGTACTGGGGGATGAGCGAGATCTCGTGGAAGCGGAATTCGTTCATCGCCCGGTCGTCGCCGATGGGCAGCTCGCGACCGTCCAGCTCGACCGTGCCGCCGGCGTGGCGCATCCGCCCGTCCATCCGGATGAGGCTCTTGCCCAGCGTGGTCTTGCCGCAGCCCGACTCCCCCGCGAGGCCGAGGATCTCCCCGTCGTCCATGGCGAAGGACACCCCGTCCAGCGCCTTCACCTCACCCCTGAGAGTCCTGTAGTGCACCCTCAGCTCGCTGACCCGCAGACTCATGTTTCCCTCAGCTTCGGGTTGAAGACCTCGTCAAGGCCTACGTTCGCGACGTACAGGGCGCCCACGATCGCGGTGATGGCGGCGCCCGGAGGGATGAACCACCACCACATGCCGAGCTGGAGGGCACTCCATGCGGTGGCGTTCTGCAACATCAGCCCGAGCGAGATGCCTTCGGTGGGCCCGAGCCCGATGAAGTCGAGCGAGGAGGCGATCAGGATGGAGCCGCCGAACAGCAGGATGAAGGTCATGAACAGGTAGGAGCTCATGTTCGGCGCGATCTCACGCATGATGATCTTGCGCGTGTTCATGCCGCTGAGCCTGGCCAGGTCCACGAACTCCCTGCCGCGCAGCGAGAACGTCTGCGCCCGGATCGCCCGCGCCGCCCACGGCCAGGAGGTCAGGCCGATGAACAACGCCTGCACGCCGACGCTGCGGATGCCCAGGTAGGCGTTGATGATGAGCAGCACGGCCAGCGTCGGGATGACCAGCACGACGTTGGTGAACATGTTGAGGATCTCGTCCACCAGGCCGCCCCTGTAGCCGGCGACGAACCCGATCACCATCGCGATGACCGCCGCGATGCCGCCGCCCAGCGCGCCGGCCAGGAACGTGGTCCGCAGGCCGTACACGAACTGGGTGAAGACGTCCTGGCCGAAGGTCGTGGTGCCGAACCAGTGCTCGCCGGACGGCGGCAGCATGGTCCCGCCCACGTACTCGTTGGGCGTGTCGGCGCTCAGCACCACCGGCCCGAACACGCCGAGCAGCAGCAGGGACAGCACGACCGCGAATCCGATCAACAGTTTGGCGTTGCGCACCGCGAAGTACAGCGCCTCCCGGCGCACCACGCGCTCCTCGGTGGGGAGGGTCGTCGTCGTGGTCATGCCTGAGCACCCGCCATTCCCGCCCGCGTCCGGGGATCGATCATCACGTAGACGATGTCGATGATGAAGTTGGCCATCAGCACCCCGATCACGATGAACATGAACGTGCCCTGCAGCAGGAAGAAGTCCTGGTTCTGGATGGCCTTGAGGATCAGGCTGCCCAGCCCCGGATAGGAGAAGACGATCTCCGTGACCAGCGCGCCCGCCACCAGTACGCCGAGCTGCAGCGCCAGGCCGGTGACCTGCGGCAGGATCGCGTTCCTGTAGGCG
Source organism: Nonomuraea sp. LPB2021202275-12-8 (assembly GCF_037044575.1). Taxonomy (NCBI): domain Bacteria; kingdom Bacillati; phylum Actinomycetota; class Actinomycetes; order Streptosporangiales; family Streptosporangiaceae; genus Nonomuraea; species Nonomuraea sp. LPB2021202275-12-8. Next base: position 277,786 of record NZ_JBAHWD010000006.1, read on the forward strand.
TAGCGGCGGATCAGCCGCGACGGCGCGCCGAGCGCCGCCAGGTAGTTGGAGTAGTCCGACTCCAGCTCATAGATGATCATGTTGCGCATGCCGATCGCCCAGCCGCCGAGCGCGACCAGGAACAGCGACAGGAACGGCAGCGTCCAGTGGTGCAGCAGGTCGAGCAGGAAGTCGAAGGTCCAGCTCGGCTGCAGCGAGAAGCTGTAGCCGCCCGCCACCGGGAACCATCCGGCCACCACGCCCAGCCCCCAGGCCAGGATCACGGCCAGCCACATGTACGGCGTCGCGGTCAGGATGTAACCGACCGGCAGGACCGTGTTGTCGAGAAGCTTGCGCCGTGCCGCGAAGGCGCCGAACCGGTTGCCGACCCAGTAGCTCAGCAGCACCGCCGGGATCATCAGCGCCAGCGTGTACGGCACGGCGGCCAGGATGACGTCGGCCACCGGGGTCGGGAACAGCCAGATGCTGATGCCGAAGTCGCCCTGGAACAGCGCACCCCAGAAGTTGAGGTACTGCTGCCACATGGGCTGGTCGAAGCCGAACAGGTTGGTGTAGTAGGTCCGCATGGCCTCGACCGCGGCGGGCTGCGAGACGCGGGCCCTGGCCAGCATGCTCGCGACCGGGTCGCCGGGCATGAAGCGCGGGATCATCCAGTTGACCGTGACGGCGACCACGAAGGTCAGGCCGTAGATGAGCAGTTTCCTGCCGAAGTATTGGCGCACGTGAGGTCTCCCAAAGGACCCCCTCCGCCTTGAGGGCAGGCGGAGGGGGCACGGTCATCCGGTCAGCCGGCCGCGGGCTGGAGCTGGGTGAGCGTCTCGAACCCGCCCAGTTCGAGCCAGTTGCGCCACATGGCGGGGGCCGACTTGGGCGTTCCCTGCGCCGAGGAGGGCCAGTTCTTCCAGACGCTGGTGCTGGACTGGGCCCACAGGCCGTTGTACCAGAGCGGGATGATCGGCATCTCGTCCAGATGGATCTTCTGGAGCTGCGAGATGACCTCCTTCATGCCCGCCGCGTCGTCGGTCTTGACCTGGTCCAGTTTCTGGACCAGCTCCCAGGCCTCCTTGTTCTCGTAGCGGCCGAAGTTGACCGTGTTCTGCGTCTTCCGGACCGGCAGCTGGAAGATGTAGTCGTAGTAGGTCCAGGGGGTGTTGGAGAGCTGGCGCTCGTTGTTGACGAGCAGGTCGAACTTGCCCTCGCCGCGGTGCTGCACCAGCGCGTTGAAGTCCGGGAACTCCGGATTGACGTCGATGCCCGCGGCCTTGGCGCTGCTGGAGATGACCCGGGCCGCCTCCATCCAGTCCGTCCAGCCGGCCGGCACCTCGATGGTCAGGCTGATCTTGGAGCCGTCCTTGTTCTCCACCAGCCCGTCACCGTTGGTGTCCTTGTAACCCGCGTCGGCCAGCGCCTTCTTGGCCTTGGCCGTGTCGAAGGTGAAGCCGCTCTGGCCTACCACGGCCTGGTCGACGTACTGCTCCCACTGCGGCAGCAGGCCCGTCGGGCTGGAGGGCTTGACCAGGTTGCCGTAGACCCCTTCGACGATCTTCTTGACGTCGATGGAGGCCGCCAGCGCCTTGCGGAAGGCCGGGTCGTTCATCGGCTTCTTCGTGGTGTTGGGCACCAGCCAGGCCGTGTTGGCCGACAGCATGTACGGCGGCTCGTTGTAGAACGAGGTGATGCCGAAGTTGCCCTTGACCAGGTTGGCCACGCCGGGCAGGAAGTTGTTGCTCATGTCCATGCCCTTCTGCAGCAGCATGCCCATGGCCACCTCGTTGCTGGGGGTGGCGACGTCGACGATGTACCTGGGCTTGGGCTCCATGCCGAGCGCCGTCTTGCCCCACCAGTCGTCACGTTTGACCCAGACCACGCGGTCCTGGTCGTGGCTCTGGTACTTGTACGCGCCGCTGCCCACGGGGTTCTCGTTCACCCCGTTCAGCACGTCCTCCTCCGAGCGGCCGGTCCAGATGTGCTCCGGCACGATGACACGGCTGTAGAGGTTGAAGTCCCATTCCTGATAGTTGGCCTGGGAGAAGGTGAAGCGCACCGTCTTGTCGTCGACCGCCTCGACCGTCTTGAGCCAGTCCCAGATGTTGTGGAACGGGATCGTCTCCATCTTGCCGAGGCTGTAGGAGAAGGCGACGTCCTTGGCGGTCAGCGGCTTGCCGTCCGCCCAGGTGACGCCCGCGCGGATCTTGGCCTCGTACGTCGTGTCGTTCGTCCAGCTTCCGCTCTCGGCGATCCACGGGGTGAGCTTGGCGGCGGTGGGGTCGTAGTGGAAGAGCGTCTCGTAGACCAGGCCCTTGGTGCCGGTGGCGGAGTCCCACTCGCGGATCGGGTTGAAGTTGGCGGGAGGACCCCACTGGGTGCCCGTGGTGTAGAGCGTCTCGTTGCGTGGCAGCGCGCCGGCGTTGCCCTGGGGGGCGGGTGCGCTGCCGGCCTGGGAGTTCTGGGGAGCCGGTGGTGTTGAGCCGCCGCCTGTACAGGCGGCTGCGGCAAGGCCCGCCGCGAGTAGCGGTATCAGGATCCGCGCCCGGGTCTGCATGTGTGTTTCTCCTTCCCCCACCGAAGCGGAGGTCGACCATGTGACAACCCCGAAGTCGGCGGCCCGGGACTTACGCCGCCGTAGTGCCCGGCCGGCCTCCCTGGTCAGGCGGCCTGCGAGCGCGTGGGAGCGCTCTCAAAAGCCGTCGGGCCAGAACAGGACTGAACCGGATAAGTACCGCGAACGTAAATTCGCCATGACAACGGCGTCAAGGGTCGTGATGCGTTTGAGATGTACCATCCCGGCTGGTGTGGAGCACTCCCGCCAGGAGTAAGGTGCCACTACAGAGGTGACTAACCGGTTCACAAACAGGGGGCTCGGTGAAGCGACCAACGATCGCCGACATCGCGCGGCAGGCGGGGGTCTCCAAGGTGGCCGTCTCCTACGCGCTCAACGACCGCCCCGGAGTGTCACCCGCCAAACGCGCCGCCATCAAGGCCATAGCCGAGGAGATCGGCTGGCGCCCCAACAGCGCCGCCCGCGCGCTCAACGGCGCCCAGGCGCGCACCGTCGGGCTCACCCTGAGCAGACCCGCTCGGATACTCGGCGTCGAGCCCTTCTTCATGGAGCTGATCAGCGGCATCGAGAGCGAGCTGTCCGGACGCTCCTACGCGCTGATGCTCCAGGTCGTGACCAGCCCGGAGCAGGAGATGGAGGTCTACCGCCGCTGGTGGGGCGAGGGCCGCGTCGACGGCGCCATCCTCGTCGACCTGCGCTTCGCCGACCCCCGCGTCACCGCGCTCAAGGAGCTCGGCCTGCCGGCCGTCGTCATCGGCCACCCCTCCGAAGCCGGCTCCCTCACTCCCGTCTGGTCCGACGACGCCGTCGCCATCCGCGAGACGGTCGAATACCTCAACGCCCTCGGCCACCGCCGGATCGCCCGCGTCGCCGGCCTGCCCGAGCTCGTCCACACCGTCCTGCGCGACCAGGCGTTCGCCGCGACCTGCGCGGAACTGGGCCTCGAGTGGCACACCACCGTGCACACCGACTACACCGGCGAGGAGGGCGCCCGCGCCACCCGCCGCCTGGTCAGCTCCCCCACCCGGCCGACGGCCATCGTGTACGACAACGACATCATGGCCGTGGCCGGGATGTCGGCAGCCCTGGAGATGCGGCTGGACGTGCCCGGCGACCTGTCCATCGTGGCCTGGGACGACTCACCGCTGTCCCAGGTGGTGCGGCCGGCGCTCAGCGCTCTCACCAGGGACATCCCCGCGTACGGCGCGCATGCGGCGAGGGCGTTGCTGTCGCTGATCGCCGGGGAGGAGGTGGCCGGGATCGAGGACCAGGCCGCCCGGCTCGTACCCCGGGGCAGCACGGCCCCGCCCCCACCCGCCCGTCCACACTGAGGCTCACCTTCGGCACTGGCCCTGACGGCCACCGCGCTCTTGCGTAACGGGCGATGATTGTTAAACGATTGCACACCATGGCGACCTCCCGCTCAGCGAGACCATCCCGGCACGGGCCGCCCCCGCTTAGGGGGCGCATAAAAACCTACTATACATACAGGTATTACTATGTTATTCGTATAACATGAGACCTACCGCCAAGCAGGTGGCCGAGCTCGCCGGGGTCTCGGTCGCCACCGTGTCCTACGTGCTCAGCGGCCGGGATCGCAGGGTCGCCGCCGGGACCCGGCAGCGCGTGATCGACGCCGCGAGCCGGCTCGGCTATACGCCCAACCAGGCCGCCAGGAGCCTGCGTCGGCGTCGTACTCAGCGGGTGTGCCTGGTGCAGGGGTCGTTCGGCGGGGTGCCGACCGACGAGCGGCTGGCCCGCGACCTGCACGAGATGGCCGACGGACACGGCTACTCCGTCGTCACACTGGCCGTCTATTCGGAGGCCCGGGCGATGGCGGCGGTGGACGTGCTGCGCGGTGGGATCGCCGACGGCGTGCTGGTGAACGTCGGCGGCGAGCACCTCACCGAAGAGCTGCTCGGCTCGATCGTCGCGACCCGGATGCCGACCGTGGTGATCCGCAACGAGAGCGTGCCTCCCGGCTGCGACGTGGTGCGCGCCCCGGAAACGGGGGCCTGCGTGGAGGCGGTCGAGCACCTGATCGGCCAGGGCCGGCGGCGCATCGCGTTCCTGTCCGAGCGTTACGAGCTCTACCTCGGCCGGCCCACCGGCAGGCTGCTCGGTTACACCACCGCCCTGGACAGGCACGGCGTCGACCCCGACCGCCGCCTGATCGTGGCCGGGGCCGACGACCGCGTCAGCGCCTACCAGGCGGTGACCGACCTCCTGCGCACCCCCGAGCCGCCCGACGCGATCTTCGCCGCCACCGACCGGGCGGCGATCAGCGCCATCTGGGCGATCAGGGACGCCGGCCTGCGGGTGCCGGAGGACGTCGCCGTGGTCGGCGTCGGCAACATCGACGAGGGACTCATCACCAACCCCCAGCTCAGCACCGTCGGCCCGATCCGGCACGACTACACCGACGTCGTGCGCCTGCTCTTCGACCGCCTCCAGGCCGAGGAGCCACTGCCCGCCCGCGAGATCGTCCGCGCCTGGGCGTTCGTTCGTAGAGGCTCTTCCTAGAAAGGAAACCCGACGCGATGTCCCCCAACCTCTCCCGTCGCGACCTGCTCCGCCTGGCCTCCGCCGCCGCTGCCGTACCGATCCTGTCCTCCTGCGCCGGCGCGCCCCCCGCGCAGACCGCCGAGTCCGGCACCTTCACCGCCTACTGGAACGCCGGCCACGACTACCAGGCCTACCGCAAGGTGATCGCCGAGTTCGAGCAGGCCAACAAGGTCAAGGTCAACCTGCAGAAGTATCAGTGGCCCGACCTGCGCACCCGCCTGCTGGCCGACTTCGCCTCCGGCACCGTGCCCGACGTGGTCGAGGAGCCGGGCGGGTGGGTCCAGGAGTTCGCCCTCTCCGGCAACGCCCGTTCCCTGCAGGACTACGTCGACCGCGACGGCGCCGCCATCGGCTTCCCCGCCGACTGGCGTCCCGCCACCGTCGAGCGGAACTCGTACCAGGGCAAGGTGTACGGCGTGCAGCTGCACCTGACCTGCACCCTGCTCGTCTACAACAAGGCGATGCTCAGCGAGGCCGGCGTGGAGCCGCCGACCACCTGGGATGAGCTGCTCGCGGCGGCCAGGAAGCTCACCAAGGGCGATGTGTACGGCATAGCGCTCAACCAGGATCACGCTTACGCCAATCCCTGGCTGCTGCAGGCCGGTGTGCGCCACTACGACCCCGCGACCAGGCAGGTGCTGGTGCCACATGACGCCGCCGTGGCGGCGATGCAGTTCCAGGCCGACCTGATCCACAAGCACAAGGTGGCTCCGGTGCCGGTCTCCAGCACTGATTACTCGGGGCCGCAGAAACTCTTCTCCGCCAAGCGCGCCGCCATGATCATCACGGGACCGTGGGATCTCGGCCCGATCAGGCAGACCAGCCCCGACATCGACCTCGGCTTCGCCGCCCCGTTAGAGAACGACGAGCAGGCCACCAACGCGGCGGGCACCAGCCTGCTCGTCCCGGCCAAGGCGGCCAGGCCGGACCTGTCGTGGGACTTCATCAAGCGGATCACCGCCCTGGAGGTGGAGCGGGCGGCCACCAAGGAGGTCGGCATGCTCATGCCGCGCGTCGCCTGGGCCGAGCTGCCCGAGGTGCGGTCGGATCCGGCGATCAAGGCGTTCGCCGACGCGCTCGCCGTGGCCGAGGACTCCAGCCAGGAGGTCAGGCTGACCGGACAGTTCGGCAAGTTCGACGAGGAACTGAAGAAGATGTACCAATCGGTGCTCATCCAGAACGAGCCGGCCGCCGCGGCGATCGAGCAGTTCGCGGCCACGGCGCAGACCTTCCTGCGATGAGCGTGCTCCGCCCGCGCACCCTGTCCGCCCGGTATGCGCGAACCGCCTATCTGTTCCTGCTTCCGGCGATCCTGTTCTTCGCCGCCTTCTTCTACCTGCCCATCGGCAACGTCGTCTCGACCAGCCTGATGACCGGGCCGCAGGCGGACCGGTTCGCCGGGCTGGACAACTACGCCCAGGCGCTGGCCGACCCGGCGGTGCGGCACTCGTTCCTGGTCACCCTGGCCTTCGCGGTGGCGGTGGTGATCGGCTCGATCGTCATCGGGCTGGCTCTGGCCATGGCGCTCGACCAGCCGCTCAGGGGGCGGGTGGCGTTCCGGGTGATGCTGCTCGTGCCGTATCTGACCTCGGTGGCCATCGTCGGCCTGCTCTGGCGCAACATCCTCGATCCCGAGCTCGGCGTGCTCAACCGGACGCTGTCCGCGGCCGGGCTGCCCGAGCAGCAGTGGCTCAACACCCACCCGCTGCTGACCATCGCCGCCGTCACGCTCTGGCAGGGGGTCGGCTACACGATGGTGCTGTTCCTGGCGGGACTGCAGGGCATCCCGGAGACCTACCACGAGGCTGCCATGATCGACGGGGCGGACGCCTGGCGCCGGTTCTGGCGGATCACGCTGCCGCTGCTCGCGCCGACCACGCTGTTCGTCTCGGTGATGGCGGTCATCTCCGGACTACAGGCGTTCGGTCAGGCCTACATCATCACCAACGGTGGGCCGGGTGACGCCACCGACCTGTCCGTCTTCCACATCTTCAACGTCGCCTTCCGCACCCGGGACTTCGGCTACGCCTCGGCGCAGTCGGTGCTGCTGCTCGTGGTGATCGTCGCCTTCACGCTCGTGCAGTTGCGGGCCGGGCGGCGCGGGGAGGTGCAGTACTGATGCGCCGAGCCCTGCTCTACACCCTGCTCACCCTCGCGAGCCTGGTGATGGTGCTGCCGCTGCTCTACATGCTCTCCCTGTCGCTGCAGACCGAGGCGGAGACTCTGTCGGCCGAGGCGGTGATCGTGCCGGAGAGCCCGCAGTGGGGCAACTACGCGGAGCTGTTCGCGCGAGCGCCGTTCGGCGACTTCATCGTCAACAGCCTCGTGGTCGCCGGCGTCATCACGCTGGCCCACCTGCTGTTCGACCCGCTGGTGGGCTACGTGTTCGCCAAGTTCCGCTTCCCGCTGCGCAACACGCTGTTCGTGGCGCTGCTGGCGACGCTGATGGTGCCGTTCTTCGTGCGGATGATCCCGCTGTACGTGCTCATGGCGCACCTCGGCTGGATCAACACCTACCAGGGGCTGATCACCCCCTTCCTGATGGACGCGTTCGGCATCTTCCTCATGCGGCAGTTCATCCAGCCCATCCCCGACGACCTGATCAGCGCGGCCCGGATCGACGGCGCCTCCGAGCTGACCATCTACCGGCGCGTCATCCTGCCGCAGACCCGGCCGGCGCTGGCCGTGCTCGGCCTGTTCACCTTCGTCTTCCAGTGGAACGAGTTCCTCTGGCCGCTGGTGGCGACGACCACGCCGGAGATGCGCACGATCCCGGTCGGGCTCACGCTGTTCAATCAGGAGTACTTCACGCTGTGGCATCTCACGGCCGCGGGCTCGGTGATCCTCTTCGTCCCCACCGCCGTGCTGTTCATCGCCAGCCAGCGTTACTTCGTCCGCGGCATCACGCTGACCGGCCTTCGATAGGAGCTTCCCTGGTGCGCCCGAATGTGATCGTCATCCTCACCGACCAGCAGCGGTGGGACACCGTCGGTCCCTTCACCCCCAACCTCGACCGGATGGCCAGGCACGGCACACAGGCCACGGTGGCGATCACCCCGCAGCCGGTGTGCGCGCCCGCCCGGGCCGCGCTGCAGACCGGCCGCTATCCGACCACCACCGGCGTCCACCGCAACGGCCTGACGTTGCCCGCCGGGGAGCGTACTCTGGCGCACCATTTCGGCGAGGCCGGCTACGCCACCGGCTATCTGGGCAAGTGGCACCTGGCAGGCGGGGACCCGGTGCCCGCCGGGGAGCGCGGCGGCTATCAGAGCTGGCTGGCGGCCAACACGCTGGAGTTCACCTCCGACGCCTACCGCACCATCGTCCACGACGACCGCGGCGAGCCGGTCTTCCTGCCCGGCTACCGCTCCGACGCGCTGGTGGACGCGGCCATCCGCTACGTCGCCGACCACCACGACGAGCCCTTCTACCTGTTCCTGTCGCTCCTCGAACCGCATCACCAGAACGAGGTGGACAACTACCCGGCCCCCGACGGCTACGAGGAGCGCTATCAGGGCCGCTGGCTGCCGGCCGACCTGGCGGCCCTGGGCGGCACCTCCGCCCGGCACCTCGGCGGCTATCTGGGCCAGGTGGTGCGCCTGGACGAGGGGCTCGGCCGGCTGCTGGACGCGCTGCGCAGCATGGAGCTGCTCGACAGCACGATCGTGGCCTACACCTCCGACCACGGCAGCCACTTCAAGACCCGCAACGACGAGTACAAGCGCTCCTGTCACGACGCCTCGCTGAGGGTGCCGCTCGCCGTGCGGGGGCCCGGCTTCGACGGTGGCGGGGCCGTCACCCACCCGGTCAGCACCATCGACCTGCCGCCCACGCTGCTGGAGGCCGCCGGGCTGCCGGTGCCGGAGGGCATGCAGGGGCGCTCCTTCCTGCCGCTGCTGCGCGACTCCCGCGCCGACTGGCCGCAGGAGGCGTTCTTCCAGGTGAGCGAGTCGGAGATGGGACGAGGCATCCGCACGGCGCGGTGGAAGTACTACGCCGTCGCCGAGGACGCCGACCCGTGGCACGAGGCCGCTTCGCCGCGCTACCGCGAGCAGGCCCTGTACGACCTCGCCAGCGACCCGCACGAGCTGGTCAACCTGGCCGGCCTGCGGTCGCATCTGAAGGTGGCGGCGGGGCTGCGGGAGCGGCTGCTGCGCCGGATCGTCGAGGCGGGCGAGGCCGAGCCGGTCATCGAGCCCGCCGCCGAGCGTGACTCCGACGAGCGCGTGCTGGCCGATCCCGTGGTGCGGCTCGGCGGCCTCACCCCGGTGCGGTTCGGTCACCAGCCGCCTGCCTGATCCGCACCCGGTCCGCGAACCCGTCAGAATATGATCATGTGCGGTTTTGCGCGCCCGCCTATACTGACGGGTCGTATTCGGGTCGGGGGAGGGTGAGCGAACGTGACCGTCTCGTCGCCCGCCGTACGCCCCGCGGCAGAGTTCCTGCACTACCCGGCCGGATCGCTGGTGATCCTCACCGGACTGCCCGGCGCGGGCAAGACCACGCTGCTGCGGCGCCTCTACTCCCTGGACGGCACCGAGGACGGGCCGGTGACCGCGGGCGAGGCGACGGTGATCGACTCGATGCAGTCCCGCCTGCGGTGGGCCGGCCCCCTCGGTTGGGCGCCCAAACCGGTGCGCACGGCCGTGGTGTTCGCCACGCACCTGTGGCGCATCCGGTCGGCGGTGCGGAGCGGCCGGTCGGTGGTCGCCCACAACCGGGGGTGCGGTCCGGTCGTGCTGCACGCCTTCGCCTGGATGGCCCGCCGTTCCGGAGTCGGCTTCCACCTGCTCCTGCTGGACGTGGCCGCGGAGGCCGCGCTCGCCGGGCAGCACGCCAGGGGCAGGGTGGTGCCCGAGCGGACGTTCGCCCGCCACCGCCGCCGCTGCCGGCGGTTACTGACCCGGGCCAGGGCCGGCCACGCCGCGCCCGCCACCGGCGCCCACGTGCTGGACCGCGCGAGCGCGAACGTCCTCACGGGCATCCGCTTCGACCGGCCGGTGGCCGGCGGGCCCGTCGAGGGATGATCATGCGCGCCTTCGTGATCACCGGCCCCGGTCAGGCGGAGACCCGTGACGTCCCGCCGCCCGAGCCGCGCCCCGGCCAGGTGGTCGTGGACGTCGAGCGGGCGGGCGTGTGCGGCACCGACGCCGAGCTCTTCTCCGGCGCCATGACCTACCTGCACACCGGCCAGGCCCGCTACCCCATCCGCATCGGCCACGAATGGTGCGGCGTGGTCTCGGCCGTGGGAGAGGGCGCCGACCCTGGCCTGCTCGGCGTGCGCGTCACCGGCGACACCATGCTCGGGTGCGGCCACTGCGACCGCTGCGCCGCCGGGCGCCACCACCTGTGCGCCGACCGGTACGAGATCGGCATCCGCGGAGGCTGGCCGGGCGCGCTCGCCGAGCGGCTCCCCGTCCCGGTCTCCGCCTTGTACGAGCTGCCCGGCACGCTCGACCCCGCGCTCGGCGCCCTGGTCGAGCCGGGCGGCAACGCGCTGCGAGCCGTCCGCGCCGCCCGGTTGTCGCCGGGGCAGCGCCTGCTCGTGCTCGGCCCCGGCACGATCGGCCTGCTCGCCGCCATGCTGGCCGCCGCCCAGGGGGTCGAGGTGCACCTCATGGGTCGCGACGATCCGTCACTCGCCTTCGCCCGCACCCTGGATCTCGGCCCCGCCTGGACCCGCGAGACGCTCCCCGCGCTGAGCTACGACGCGATCGTCGACGCCTCGGGCGCGACCGCCCTGCCCGCTCTCGCCGCGGAGCTCGTGGAGCCGGGAGGCCACGTCGTCTACATCGGCATCGCCGCCGAGCCGAGCCTCCTGGACACCCGCGCCCTGGTGCTCAAGGACGTCACCGCCACCGGCATCCTCAGCGCCTCGGGCGGCCTGGAGGGCGCCATCGAGCTGTACGCCTCGGGCAAGGTGGATCCGCGTCCCCTGATCGCGGCCACCGTGACGCTGGAGGAGGTGGCGCACGTGCTCACCGGCAGGCGCCCGCCCGGATGGGGTGACGCCCCGAAGATTCACGTGAATCCCTTCAGAGCCGGGTGATGCGGACGGCGTCGGCGACGACGTACCCCGTGGTGGAGGTCCAGCGGCTCACGCCGACCACGTTGTAGGTGCCGGCGGCGAGGGTGAACGTGCCGAGCGAACGCCACTGGCCACCGCCGGTGCGCTGGTCCACGGCGATGGTCCGGTTGCCGCCACTGGCCGCCACGAGATACGGCGCGGCGCTGTTGTAGCCGGCGTTGGCCGGATACCAGATCTCCACCCGGTAGTTGCCGGCGGTGGGGATGCTCGCCCGGAACCAGGCGGGGTCACTGGCGGACACCGGGTCGGCGAACCGGTAGTCGGCGCCGTGGAGCTGGGCGGAGAAGGTGGAGGTGCCCCAGCCGGAGCTCGCGGTGAAGGCCGCGTCGGCGTTGTCGACCACGACGCTGAACCCGTCACCGCCGCCCGAGCCCGTGACGGCCCTGCCGGCGCTGGGCGCGCTCTCCTGGTGCGTGCGGTTGAGCGAGGTCACGTAGTAGGTGTAGGCGGTGCCGGCCGCCGCGGTGGTGTCGGTGAAGGTGGCCTGCCTGGTGGTTCTGAGCAGGTTGCGGGCGTCGGCGAAGGCGCACGGGTCGGCGGTGGACGGGGTGCCGTTCACGCGGTAGACCGCGTAGGAGGTCGCGCCGCCGCCCTGCCAGGCGAGGGCGACACCGCCCGAGCCGCGGGTGGCAGAGGTGATGGCGGGGGCGGCGGGGGCGCCGGACGTGCCGCGGGCCGGCGACAGCGCCGGCTTGGTGTAGTGGGCGGCCGCCAGGGTGGCGAAGCCGTTGATCCGGTTGGCCTTGACGTCCTTGGCGCTGAAGAAGATGTCACCGACCACTTCGGGGTGCTGCCTGTTGACGTGCAGGTGGTCGCTGAGCTCGGCGGTGTCCTGCCAGGCGGCGTCCTGGCCGCTCGCGCCCGCGCGGTAGGCGGCCTGGCCGATGACGAGCTGGACGCCGGTGTTCCTGACCACGCCGGCCCACCAGGCGGTGAGCACCTCGTAGGCGGCCGTGCTGAAGCCGATGTGCCAGTAGACCTGCGGCGAGATGTAGTCCACCCAGCCCTGCTTCACCCACAGCCGGGTGTCGGCGTAGATGGCGTCGTAGGACTGCAGGCCCGAGGTGCGCGAGCCGAGCGGGTCGGTGGTGGAGTTGCGCCAGATGCCGAACGGGCTGATGCCGAAGGAGACCCAGGGCTTGGCGGCGTGGATGCGCTGGTCGAGCTCGCGTACGAGGAGGTTGACGTTCTCGCGCCGCCAGTCGTGCACGTTGGCGAAGCCGCCGCCGTGCTGGGCGTAGGCGGCGGAGTCCGGGATGCTCTGGCCGCTGGCGGGATAGGGGTAGAAGTAGTCGTCGAGGTGCACGCCGTCGAGGTCGTAGCGGGTGACGGCGTCCATGATCACGTCTTCGATGAAGTCACGGACCACGGGCAGGCCGGGGTTGTAGTAGAGCTTGCCGCCGTAGGCGAAGCGCCAGCTCGGGTTCTTGCGGGCCGGGTGGGCGGCCACGAGTTCGCTGGGGTCGTCGTGGTTGGCGACGCGGTACGGGTTGAACCAGGCGTGCAGCTCGAGGCTGCGCGCGTGCGCCTCGGTGACCATGAAGGCCAGCGGGTCGTAGCCGGGGTTGCCGCCCTGCGTGCCGGTCAGCCACTGTGACCACGGCTCCAGCGACGACGGCCAGAACGTGTCCGCCGTGGGCCTGACCTGCACGACCACGGCGTTCATGCGGCGCTGCACGGCCAGGTCCAGCCAGGCGCGGAACTCCGCCTGCTGGGCCGAGACGCTCAGGCCGGTCCGGCTCGGCCAGTCGATGTTGGCGACACTGGAGATCCACATGGCCCGGAGCTGGCGCTTGGGCGTGGCGGGATCGGTGGTGCAGGCCGATGCCAGCGCGGGGGCGGCGACCGGGGCTGCCGCGGGGGCGACGGCGCCGGCGAACACGGCGATGAGGGCCACCAGGACGGTACGCAGAAGCGTGGTCACGAAAGGAAGTTTCAGCGCACTTCCCACAAAGCGCAATAGTTTTCACAGCCTTCGCGGGGGCCCAACCTATCCCGTCATCCCCATCGCGCGGGCGAAAAGTTTCCTTTAATACCCAAGTAATGTCAATTATCGACATCTGTCATGGAGTCCCTTACTGTGCGACCGTTGCCCCCCAATGAGGAGCTCCCATGACATCCCCTCGAACGCGATTAGCAGCCCTCGTCGCCACGGTCATCGCCTCCCTCATCGTCTTCGCAGGCCAGCCCGCCCTGGCCGTCGCGGAAACCCCGTTGTCGGAGGCGTTCGACAAAGCCGCCGCCACCCACGACGTCCCCCGCGACCTGCTCGTCGCGGTCGGCTACGCCGAGACCCACCTCGACGGCCACGGCGGCGAGCCCAGCGCCAGCGGCGGTTACGGGATGATGCACCTCGTCAGCAACCCCACCAACAAGTCGCTCGAGAAGGCCGCCGAGCTCACCAAGCTGCCGGTCGACAAGCTGCGGGCCGACGACGCGGCCAACGTCCTGGGCGGCGCGGCCGTGCTCCGCGCCCACGCCGACGCGCTCGGCCTCGACGAGGCCGCCAGGAAGGACATCGGCCGCTGGTATCAGGCCGTCGCCGAGTACGGCAACGCCTCCTCGCCCGAGCTGGCCCGCCTGTACGCCGACGCGGTCTACGAGAGCCTCGGCCTGGGGCTCCAAGCACAGGGGCTGACGGTCAAGCCACAGGAGATCACCGCGGACCGGGGCGACCTCGCCAAGGCCCGCGACCTCAACGCGCAGGCCGCCGTGGCCAGCCCCGACTACCCGCCCGCCGCCTGGGTCGCCGCCAACTCCGGCAACTACCGGGTCTCGAACCGGGAGACGAGCTACAACATCGACCGGGTCGTCATCCACGTCACCCAGGGCTCGTACGCGGGCACCATCTCCTGGTTCCAGAACCCCAGCGCCAACGTCTCGGCCCACTACGTGGTCAAGTCGTCCAACGGCGCCATCACCCAGATGGTGCGTGACAAGGACGTCGCCTGGCACGCCGGGAACTCCTCCTACAACAACCGGTCCATCGGCATCGAGCACGAGGGCTTTGTCAACGACGCCTCCTGGTTCACCGACGCGATGTACCGCTCCTCCGCCGCCCTGACCCGCTATCTGTGCGACAAGTACGGCATCCCCAAGACCCGCACCGGCATCATCGGCCACAACCAGGTCCCCGGCGCCACCCACACCGACCCGGGCCCGAACTGGAACTGGACCACGTACATGAACTACGTGACCGGTGGCGGCGGCACTCCTTCCTGGACCACGACGGTCGACAACGCGAGCTCCCAGTTCAGCGCCAGCACCAACTGGGGCACCTCCACCTACTCCAGCCAGCGCCACGGCGCCGACTACCGCTTCGCCGACCCGGTCTCGGCGAGCGACGCCGCCTGGTACCAGGCGGCCATCCCCAGCGCCGGCAACTACCGGATCGAGGTCTGGTATCCGAGCGATCCCGGCTACAACAGCTCGGCGCCGTACATCGTGGCCGCCTCCGGCGGCAACCAGACGGTGTACGTGGACCAGCGCTCGGGCGGCGGCGCCTGGCACGCCATCGGCACGTTCGCGCTCAACGCCGGCACCCAGAACGTGGTCGGCGTGAGCAGATGGACCGCGGGCACCGGATACGTCATCGCCGACGCGGTGCGCATCTCGCGCGTGTAGTCCCCGCTCCCTCCGGCGCCCGGCTCGCTTCTCCCGCAGAGAGGCGAGCCGGGCGTCCCGCGTTTCCCAAGGTGCGGCCCGAGTATGTGCGGGCAGTGGTCCTACCTGCGCATTTGGTGATTCGGGGGCCGTGCGAGCGGAGAGGCTCATGAGGGTGAGCGAGGCGATACTCCAGGCCGAGGGCCTGCGTAAGGGGTTTCCCGGCGTGCAGGCTCTGGACGGGGTGGACCTGAGCCTGCGCTCCGGCGAGGTGCACGTGCTGCTGGGCGAGAACGGCGCGGGCAAGAGCACTCTGATCAAGATGCTGTCCGGCGCCTACCACCCGGACGAGGGCCGGGTGCTGATGGACGGGCGCCAGGTGGACATCCGCACGGCCGGTGACGCCCAGCGGCTCGGGATCTCCACGATCTATCAGGAGTTCAACCTGGTGCCCGAGCTGTCGGTGGCGGAGAACCTGTCGCTGGGCAGACCGCCGCGCAGGTTCGGCTTCATCGACAAGAGCGCCATGGTGCGCCAGGCGGGCGAGCTGCTGGCCCGGGTGGGGGTGGACGTCGATCCGCGCATGCCGATCGCCCGGCTGGGCATCGCCCGCATGCAGATGGTGGAGATCGCCAAGGCGCTCGCGCTGAACGCCCGCGTGCTGATCATGGACGAGCCGACGGCGGTGCTCACCACGAGCGAGGTGGACATGCTCTTCGAGATCGTCCGGCAGCTGCGTGACCAGGGCGTGGCGATCGCGTTCATCACCCACCACCTGGAGGAGATCGCCGCGATCGGCGACCGGGTGACGGTGCTGCGCGACGGCCGCTCGGTGGCCGAGGTGCCGGCCGACACCTCGCAGGACGAGCTGGTGCGGCTCATGGTGGGCCGGCCGATCGACCAGCAGTTCCCGCGCCGCCCGGCCGAGCTGGGCGAGCCGCTGCTCAAGGTCTCCGACCTCAGCCGCAGGGGCGCCTTCGACGACATCTCCTTCGAGGTACGCGCGGGCGAGGTGGTGGGCGTCGCCGGGCTCGTGGGGGCGGGCCGCACCGAGGTGGCCAGAGCGATCTTCGGGGCCGACCGCTACGACGCGGGCGAGGTCGCGGTGCGTGGCCGGCGGCTGCCGCCGGCCGACGTGCACGCCGCCATGGAGGCGGGGCTCGGGCTGGTGCCGGAGGACCGCAAGGGGCAGGGTCTGGTGCTGAGCGCCGACATCGGCGAGAACCTCGGGCTGGTCACCATGCGCGACGCCACCCGCGCGGGCTTCGTCGACCGCAAGGGGCAGCGCAGGGCGGCGGCGAAGGTGGCCGACCAGCTCGCCATCCGGATGACGGGGCTGGACCAGGAGGTCCGCACGCTGTCCGGCGGCAACCAGCAGAAGGTGGTCATCGGCAAGTGGCTGGTCGCCGACGCGGGCGTGCTCATCCTCGACGAGCCGACGCGCGGCGTCGACGTCGGCGCGAAGGTCGAGATCTACCAGCTCATCAACGCGCTCACCGACTCGGGGCACGCCGTGCTCATGATCTCCAGCGACCTGCCGGAGATCCTCGGGATGAGCGACCGGATTCTGGTCATGGCCCGGGGACGGCTCGTCGGCGAGCTGCCGGCGGCCGAGGCCACGCAGGACGGCGTGATGGCGCTGGCGGTCACGGATGTGGAGGGATCCCGTGCGCAGTAACGTGCTTCCCCGCCGGTCTCCGGCGGCGGCCTGGCTGGCCGAGAACGGCGCGGTGGCCGCGCTCGTCGTGCTGGTCGTGGCCCTGTCGCTGCTGTCGTCCGACTTCCTCAGCCTGACCAACCTGCTCAACGTGGGCGTGCAGGCGGCCGTCACCGCGATCCTCGCCTTCGGCTCGACCTTCGTCATCGTCACCGGCGGCATCGACCTGTCGGTCGGCTCGGTCGCGGCGCTGTCGGCGATCACCCTGGCGTGGACGGCCACGGAGGCCGGTGTGGCCTGGCCGGTGGCGGTCGTGGTGGCGCTGGCGGTGGGCGTGGCGGCCGGTCTGGTCAACGCGTCGCTCATCGCCTACGGGAAGCTGCCGCCGTTCATCGCCACGCTGGCCATGCTCGGCATCGCCCGCGGCCTGGCGCTCGTCATCTCGCAGGGCAGCCCGATCCCGATGCCGGACGCCGTCTCCCGCCTGGGTGACACCATCGGCCGCTACCTGCCGGTCCCGGTGATCGTGATGGTGGTCATGGGGGTGATCGCGGCGGTGATACTCAACCGTACTTACGCGGGCCGGGCGATGTACGCGATCGGCGGCAACGAGGAGGCCGCCCGTCTGTCCGGCATCAAGGTCGACCGGCAGAAGCTCATCACCTACGGCCTGTCGGGAGGCTTCGCCGCGGTCGCCGGAATCGTGCTGGCCAGCCGCCTGGCCTCCGCCCAGCCGCAGGCCGCCGCGGGCTACGAGCTCGACGCGATCGCCGCCGTGGTGATCGGCGGCGCGAGCCTGTCGGGCGGCAAGGGCAGGGCACTCGGCACGTTCGTCGGCGCGCTCATCCTGGCCGTGCTGCGCAACGGGCTCAACCTGCTCTCCGTGTCGGCCTTCTGGCAGCAGGTCGTGATCGGCGTGGTGATCGCGCTCGCGGTCCTGGTCGACACCCTGCGCCGCAGGGGAACCAACTAGAGGGGGATGGATCATCATGCGGATTCCCGCGATCGTCATAGCCGGGGCGGCTCTCACGCTCGGCCTGGCAGGCTGCGGCACGGCCGGGGACAGCGGCTCGTCCGGCGGCGGCCAGGCGGGCGTCAAGATCGGGATGTCGGTGTCGACGCTGAACAACCCGTTCTTCGTCCAGCTCCGCGACGGCGCCCAGGAGCAGGCCAAGAAGCTCGGTGCCTCGCTCACCGTCACCGACGCCCAGAACGACGCCTCGCAGCAGGTGAACCAGGTGCAGAACTTCACCAGCCAGGCCATGAAGGCGATCATCATCAACCCGGTCGACTCCGACGCGGCGGCGCCGGCGGTCAAGGCGGCGGAACGTTCCAACATCCCGGTGATCGCCGCCGACCGCGGCGTCAACGGCGCGGAGGTGGCCCAGACCGTCGCCTCCGACAACGTGGCCGGCGGCAAGCTGGCGGCCGAGGAGCTGGCCAAGCAGATGGGCGAGAAGGGCCAGGTCATCGTGCTGCAGGGCACACCGGGCACCTCGGCGTCCCGTGACCGCGGCCAGGGCTTCGAGCAGGGCGTCAAGGCCTTCCCGAACATCCAGGTGGTCGCCAGGCAGCCGGCCGACTTCGACCGGACCAAGGGCCTGGACGTGATGACGAACCTGCTGCAGTCCCACCCGGACGTCACCGGCGTCTTCGCCGAGAACGACGAGATGGCGCTGGGCGCGATCAAGGCGCTCGGCGACCGGGCCGGCCGGCAGGTCAAGGTCGTCGGCTTCGACGGCACCCCGGACGGCCTGGCCGCGGTGAGCGACGGCACCATGGCCGCCTCCGTCGCCCAGCAGCCCAGGCTGCTCGGCCAGCAGGCCGTGGCCGCCGCCGTGAAGGCGGCCGCGGGCGAGACGCTCGAGAAGACGCTGGCCGTGCCGGTGAAGGTGGCGACCAAGGAGAACGTCTCGGAGTTCCAGACGTCCTGACGGAGCTTCGGGGGAAGCGTGTGAAACGGTCCGGAATACTCAACGCCGGCCTGGCGGGCGCGCGGGCAACCCGCGGTGCGCGGAGCTGCTCGGCGCGCGCCTGCCCGAGCTGGCTCTCGTCCCGCACGAGGAGCTCAAGCGCCTGTCGGCGGGCGCCCGGCTCGTCGTGCGGACCGGCGAGGCCACGCCGTACGCCAACGTGCTCCTGCGATGCGGGGTCGCCTTCTAGCTCGCGCGCGCCGGCCGATCTACGCTGACCGGGACGCCGGCTGTTGGGAGTGGCGATGCGCGAGGATCTGCGGCCCGACCCCGGGCAACTGCGGCGGGTGGCGATCGCGCCGTTCGCCGAGCTCTTCGAGGCCCGCTACCGCTACAGCGGGGTGTCGTTCTCCTACGCGGTCGGGGCGCTGCTCGGCGGCGGGTTCGCGCCGCTGATCGCGGCCGCGCTGCAGGGGGCGACGGGCACATCCCTGTCCGTTTCGGCCCACATGGCCGCGGTCGGGCTGCTCAGCCTGGCCGCCGTCATCGCCATGCGGGAGCCCAGCGACGCCCGTTGAGGCGTCACGTGAGGGTCAGGACCTCAGGATGGGGTCGCGGCCGATCCGGGACTGCAGCACGCGGATGGTTCCCAGCGCCTCGCGGGTGCGCTCGGCCTCCTCGCCGAAGCGGCGCGCCGGGATCTCCCGGCCGCGGTCTCCGGCCGAGTGCCGCATCCGGTCGAGCAGCCGCAGCCGGTCCTCCAGCCGCTGTATGGTCACCCAGAGCGCGCGCTCGACCGCGTCGGCCTGGGCGTCGATCATGCGGTCGCCCGTCCAGGCGTGCCCCAGGCGGCACACGAAGCGAGAGGCCGTCCCGCTCTTCTGCTCGTACATCGGCCCGCCGCACTCCGGGCAGCTGTGGCCGGCGAACTCGCCGGCGGGGACCTCGGATGTGGGCTCGTCGCCCAGGAACCGGGCCAGCTCCACCGCCACGCCGGCGTCGTCCACCTGCTCCTCCGCGATCACCGGCGTGCGGCTCTGCCGTACGATCCAGCCGGCGAGCTCGCGGACGGGCAGCACGATGGCATTGGCCACGGCGGCGACCGCGGCCTGCGGCATCCCCGGGAAGCCGGCCTCCTGCGGATCCTGCACCGCGACCGCGCCGCCGTGGTGGTCCACCGCCTGGCTGCCCTTGGCGCCGTCGTCGAGCGCGCCGCTCAGCACCACGGCCGCCACCCGCCGGCCCGCGTCGAGCGCCGCGCTCATGAAGAGCGGGTCGGCGGCGGGCCGGTGACCGTTGTGCAGCGGGCCGCGCGACAGCCGCGTCATGCCGTCGTGCACGAGCAGGTGATGGTCCGGGCGGGCGACGTAGACGTGGCCGTGCTCGACGGGCTGCCGGTCCTCGGCCGGGACGACCTTCAGCGGCCCCGACCGGTCGAGGAGACCGGGCAGGGCGCCGCTGTCGTCGGGGGTCACGTGCAGGACCACGAACAGCGCCGCCGGTAGATCAGCGGGAAGTTCGCCCAGCAGGACGCGCAGCGGCTCGACGCCTCCGGAAGAGGCGGCCACCACGACCATGTCCCGTCCTACCGTCCACACCCCAACCTCCTGTCCTCGAACCGGCGAAGCATGCATCCCGCTCAGGTGCGACGCCAGCGGGATTCACCGAAGCAGTATCCGGCGAACAGCATGAGCCCCAGAGCCACCACCACCAGCAGCCACGGCCCCACCGGCGTGTCGGCGAACCCGCGGAGCGTCGCGTCGATGCCTCCGGCCTTGTCCTCGTCGTGGGTGATCGCCGCCTGGACGACGAAGATTCCGGCGAGGCCGGCGATGGCGCCGCGCGCGAGGTAGCCGGCCACGCCGAGCTTGTCCATCACCGAGCGGGATCGCGCGGACATCTGCCCGAGGTTGAGCTCCTCGCGGAACTTCTTGGTGACGCCCTGACGCGCCCAGTGGACGCCCAGCGCGATGATGCCCAGGCCGATGGCGCCCACGAGCCACTGCCCTGCGGGCAGGTCGAGCAGCTTGCCGGTCACGTCCTGGGACTTCTTGTCCTCGGAAGCGGCCCGGCCGACCAGCAGCACGCTCAGCAGCGTGAAGAAGATCAGCCCGTACACGAGGGTCCTGCCGACGGACTCGGCGCGGTCCAGGGGTTTCTGGTGGCCGAGCAGCGCCTCGGACGCCTGCCACAAAGCCAGCGCGGCGAAGCCGACGACCATCACCCAGAGCAGCACGGCGCCGAACGGCAGCTCCGCCACGGTGCTGATCGCGCCGCCCTTGTCCGCCTGGTGATCCCCGCTTCCCATGGCGATCTGGATCGCCAGCACGCCGATGAGGGCGTAAAGCACGCCACGGCAGGCCAGTCCGACCCGGGCGAGCCGGTCGAGCATCGGGCTGTCGGCCGCCCGCCGAGCCGCGGCTGTCGCGTTCTGCCCCGCACTCTGCGCAGTACTCACGGGTCCTCCAATGGATCGATGAGAACCTCATGTGCCCAGATTCAGTCATCGTAAGCCGGGCGTTTCTTGGGCGTACCGTGGCGTGACCGTGGGTAATCATGCGCGTACGGCCTGCTTACGAGGGGGAACCAGGTGACGATTCACAAGCCGTCAGACAGCGAGCAGCTGACCTCGCCGCTGGCGTCGGCCCGCACCGGCCGGAGGGGCGCGGTGATCGTCAACTGGCTGACGTCCACGGACCACAAGGTCATCGGCTACCTGTATCTGATCACCTCGTTCATGTTCTTCCTCGCGGCCGGGATCATGGCCATGGTCATCCGGGCGGAGCTGCTGGAGCCCGGACTGCAACTGGTCGGGAATGACGTGTACAACCAGTTGTTCACCATGCACGGCGCGGTCATGCTGCTGCTGTTCGCCACCCCGCTGTTCGCCGGGTTCGCCAACGTGATCATGCCGCTCCAGATCGGCGCGCCGGACGTGGCCTTCCCCCGGCTCAACATGGTCAGCTACTGGCTGTTCCTGTTCGGCGGGCTGATCGTCCTGTCAGGGTTCGCCACCGACGGCGGCGCCGCCGACTTCGGCTGGTTCGCCTACACGCCGCTGTCCGACGCCACCTACAGCCCCACCATGGGCGGCGATCTCTGGATCATGGGGTTGGTGCTCAGCGGGCTCGGCACCATCCTCGGCTCGGTCAACTTCTTCACCACGATCGTGTGCATGCGCGCCCCCGGCATGACCATGTTCAGGATGCCGATCTTCACCTGGAACGTGCTGCTCACCACCATGCTCGTGCTGATGGCCTTCCCGGTGCTGGCGGCGGCGCTGCTGGCGCTTGAGTCGGACCGCAAGTTCGGCACCCACATCTACGATCCGGACTCCGGCGGGGCGATGCTGTGGCAGCACCTCTTCTGGTTCTTCGGCCATCCCGAGGTCTACATCATCGCGCTGCCGTTCTTCGGCATCGTCACCGAGGTGTTCCCGGTCTTCAGCCGCAAACCGATCTTCGGTTATGTCGGCCTGGTGGGCGCCACGATCGCGATCGCCGGGCTGTCGATGACCGTGTGGGCGCACCACATGTTCCCCACCGGGCAGGTGCTGCTGCCGTTCTTCTCGTTCATGACGTTCCTCATCGCGGTGCCGACGGGTGTGAAGTTCTTCAACTGGATCGGCACCATGTGGCGCGGCCACCTCAGCTTCGAGTCGCCCATGCTGTTCTCGGTCGGGTTCCTCGTCACGTTCCTGCTGGGCGGGCTGACCGGGGTGATCCTCGGTTCGCCGCCGCTGGACTTCCACGTCACCGACTCCTACTTCGTGGTGGCGCACTTCCACTATGTGGTGTTCGGCACCGTGGTGTTCGCCATGTTCGCCGGGTTCTACTTCTGGTGGCCGAAGATGACCGGCCGGATGCTCGACGACCGGCTGGGCAAGGTGCACTTCTGGATGCTGTTCGTCGGCTTCCACACCACGTTCCTGGTCCAGCACTGGCTGGGCATGCTGGGCTTCCCCCGCCGCTACGCCGACTACAGCCCGGTCGACGGCTTCACCACCCTCAACCAGATCTCCTCGGTCGGCGCCTTCCTGCTCGGCGCCTCGACGCTGGTGTTCCTCTGGAACGTCTACAAGACGGCCAGGAAGCCGGCGTGGGTGACGGTGGACGACCCGTGGGGGTTCGGCAACTCGCTCGAATGGGCGACCTCGTGCCCGCCACCGCGGCACAACTTCACCTTCATGCCGTCCATCCGGTCCGAGCGGCCCGCCTTCGACCTGCACTACCCGCACATGTCGCACCGGCGCGAAGAGCTCGAATCCTGATACTTTCGTCGCGCGACGCGATCCCGATGGCCGATTCGGGGCCGGCGCCCGGCGGCCTAGGGTTCCGGCCATGCGCAAAGCCATCCAGGTCCTGGGACTCGTCCTGGCACTTCAGGGCGCCAGCGGGGCGATCGACCACATCGCCGTCCAGCCCTTCCTCGGCATCTTCCTGAACTTCTTCAACCGTGTGATCATTCCGCGGGTGGCCTTCCTGACCGGCTACGAGCTCTTCGCGAACCTGGCGCTGGCCGCTCTTGGCGTGGTGTTGATGATCGCCGCGGAGCGGGCTCCTGCCTGATCAGACGCAGACCGTGCCGGCGAGGGCAGGCGCAGGTCGGTCAGATACCTGTCGGCGTGCGCGATCACGCAGGCCTTGCCGGTCAGGTAGAGCCCGTGGCCCGGCCCGTCGTAACGGATCGCCGACGAGCCGGGCACCCGCATCGCCAGGTCGGCGAGACCTTCTCGCCGATCGCCAGCACCTCGCGGTACTCGCGGTAGTCCGCGAACCGCAGGCCGTCCACGCAGTGGGTGGCGTTCATGCCGGTGTAGGACGGCGGCTTGAGGCTGCCCGACGCCTTGACGTACTCGGCGAACCCGGCGGCGTCCCCGCCCTCCGCCTGCTTGGCGGCCTTGGCGATCTGCTCCCAGCGCGGATGCCCCGGCGCGGGGCCGGGGTGGACCAGGTTGGGCATGATCGCGACCTGCATGTCGAACCCGCTGTAGGAGACCCGCTCGCCCTTGACGGGGACGGGCGCGCGGTCGGCCCTGGCGATCAGCTTGCGCCACCGCCTGCCGATGTCCGTCCCGTTCATCGCGCACGACCGGTCGGACGCGCCCCGGCACGGCTGCCAGGAGAGGGAGTGCGCCTGAGCGGGCGGGCCGAGGAGGCTGCCCGCCATGGCCATCACGGTGAGTGTCCGGAGAATCATGCTGCAAGGCTCGCCGCCCGCCGCGTCGTTTCCCATGGCGATGGGGCGAGTGTGTGAGGTAGTTCCCGCACTACCTCGCTTCGTGCAGCCGCGGCGAGATCTTCGGGTGGTCGCGCAGGACGATCGGCGCCGACAGCATGGTGTGCCGCTCGCCCTCCGGCCCGACCAGCACCGGCCAGGTGCCGATGTTGCGGCAGCCGTCCGCGAGCGGGCGCAGGTCCTCGGGCGGGTTCAGGAGCGAGACGAACCGCCCGCCGCGGGTGCGGACCACGCTGTGCGCGGAGACGAACGTGTGCTTCCACACCTCGCCCAGGCACCGGGTGGTGTTGGCCACCCGGACGGTGAGCCGGAAGAGCCTGTCACGCAGGGGCTCGGCCCGCACCTCGGCCCTGCCGTGCAATGCCTCCCAGCAGCGCAGCACGGCCCCGGCCCGGCCCTTGGAGTCGATCAGCCACACGGCCTCCTGATCCGCCGGGACGACGATCTCCATCACGCTCGGCGCGCTCGCCAGGCGGGCGAGCTCCAGCCCCGACACGGCCTCCTCGCGCTCCTTCGCCTCCTGTCCGGCGAGGTGGCGGGTGCCGTCGACGGTCAGCTCCGTCACCGGCTCCAGCTCGCTGCCGCGCGCGCGGGCCACCTCGCGGGTGACGACATGCAGGAAGCGTACGTGCACGTCCACGGTGTCGGCGGGGCCCGCCTCGATCAGGCACTGGGTCTGCATCCGCCAGGGATGCCCGTCGTGTGCCCGGCCGTAGAGCTCGGGGTGGAGGCCGCCGGACGCCCACGGGTGACGGTCCTGCGGCCAGGGCAGATGTCGCTCGTAGAGCATGGCCTGGGCGATCCGCCGTACGTGATCCATTGCCATGCCGTATCTGCTCGATTACCGTACGTAATCGACATACCGCGCGACAGCCGACCGCAAACCCTCAGGTCACGGGCACGATCTCGGCCTGAACGAGCACCCCGCGCTCGACGGACAGCACGCCCACGGTGCCGTGCGGCTGGCGGCGGCGGTCGGTCGGCGAGCCAGGGTTGAAGATGCGCAGGCCGTCGCCCGACTCGTCCAGAGGGATGTGCGAATGCCCGAAGACCACCAGATCCGCCTCCGGAAAGCGGTGGCGCATCCGGGCGAGCCTGCCCTTGGCCTGGCCGCTGTCGTGGATCATCGCCACTCGCAGGCCGTCGAGGCTCAGCTCCAGGGTCTCGGGCGCCACCACGTCGGGACCGTCGTTGTTGCCCTTGACCACATGGACCGGCGCGTACGCGGCCAGCTCGGCGAGCACCGGCGCCACGCACACGTCACCGGCGTGCAGGATGGCGTCCGCGCCGCGCAGCAGCTCGGCCACCCGCGGCGGGCAGGACTTCCAGTAGCGGGGAGCATGTGTGTCCGACAGTGCCACCACTCTCACACAGGCACTCCTACCCGCGTGGCGAACACCGCCAGCTCCGGCTCCGGGCAGTAGTCGGCGGGCAGCGACGCCACCTGCCGCCAGCCCAGGGCCTGGTAGAGCCGGGCGGCGGGGGCTTGCGGAGAGGTGATCAGCCAGGCCCGCGGCCAACCGGCCACCGCACCGCCGAGCAGCCGGCGTCCGAGGCCGCCGCCCCGGGTGCCGGGGTGCACGAACAGCTCGGCGACCTCGAAGGCGTCGCGGGCCAGCTCGACGGCCGCGTCCAGTCTTTCCATGATGCTCCTTCGCGACGCTATTGCGAAAATAGCGCAACAAAGAACTTTCTGCAGGAATCGGAAGCCCGTCCCTGGCGCGCCATCCGCCCCGGCTGCCGCTTAGGCTCGATCATGGCAGGTCGGGACCGAACTGAACGGCGGCGCGAGTGAGCATCACGGTCGAGGCGAAGCAGGCGGAGGGCAGCGGGAAATCCGCACCGCGACGCCGCAGGCGCTGGCTGTCCTGGCTGGTCGTCACGTTCCTGGCGGTCTGGGCGGTCGTCCGGGTCGCGGGGGCCGAGACTGGATCGTTCCTGACCCAGTTGATGACCATCACCCCGTACGGGGCGGTGCTGGCGCTGGTGCTCGCGGTCGCGTTCGTCCGGCGCAACCGCCCCGCCGCGCTCGTCGCCCTGGCGGCCTCTCTCCTGATGGCGGCCACAGTGGCGCCCAGGGCGTTCGCCGCGGGCGAGCAGCCCGCGGGCGGGACTCCCTTCAAGGTGCTGACGATCAACCTGTTCGGGCGCGCGGACCCGCAGACCGTGGTCGGGCTGGTGCGGCGGCTCCAGCCGGACGTGTTCAGCGCGCTGGAGCTCACGCCCAGGGAGGTCGCCGCGCTTGACGCGGCGGGGCTGGCCGAGCTGATGCCGCACCGGCTGCTTCAGGCCGAGCGGGGCGCCTCCGGCAGCGGACTGTACGGCAGGCACCCGCTGACGGCGCTGCCGAGCCTGTTCACGCCCATCGGGCACAACATGCCGGCGGCCGCGCTGTCGCTGCCGTCCGGCGCCAAGGTGGAGGTGGTCGCCATCCACCCCAACCCGCCGCTGGGCAGGATGGTCGACGAGTGGAACGCCTCGCTGGCCGCCTTGCCGCCGCCCTCCCCCGGCGCGATCCGGGTCCTGGCCGGCGACTTCAACGCCAGCCTCGACCACAGGGCCATGCGCGACCTGCTGGACCGCGGCTACATCGACGCCGCGCACCAGGTGGGCGAGGGCCTGACGCCGACCTGGCCCAACGGCCGGGGCCTGCCGCCGTTCATCACGATCGACCACATCCTCGCCGACCGGCGGGCCGGCGTGCACACGGTCGAGGTGCTGGACGTGCCGCGCACCGACCACCGCGGCGTCTTCGCCGAGCTGCGTCTGCCCGCCGCGCCGTGACCGGCGGATAAATCCCACGCGCGCCGGCGGTGGCGCGGCTAGGATTTCCGCATGACCTGGCGACATTGATGCATAACCAGAGGCCGACGAAGGGCACGCGGGCCGCCGGGACGACAGGCGCTCGGAGTCCCTGATCGTCCCTTCGGAAGGCCTCATGCATGTTCTCGCTCAACCGTGCCTCGATCGCGCCCGCGGACCGGCTGGTCGGCACGCTTTACGTCTACTCGTTTCTCGATGAGTTCATTCTGCTCTACCCGGTGTACGCGCTGCTGTTCACCGACACCGGGCTGTCCGTCGCCGAGATCACCTCGCTGTTCGTCATCTGGTCCATCACGGGGATGGTGCTGGAGGTGCCCTCCGGCGCGTGGGCGGACGCCGTCTCCAGGCGGCTGCTGCTGTGCCTGGGCCCGCTGCTCACCGCGACCGGCCTCGCCTTGTGGATGATCTTCCCGTCTTACTGGGCCTTCGCCGCAGGGTTCGTCCTGTGGGGCGCGTCCGGCGCCCTCAGCTCGGGCGCCATGGAAGCCCTCGTGTACGAGGAGCTCCAGCGTCACGGCAGTGCCGGGCGGTACGCCAAGGTGATGGGCCGGGCCTCGTCGGTCGGCCTGCTCGCGGACGCGGCGGCCATCGGCGTGGCCATCCCGGTCTTCGCCGTCGGCGGCTATCCCGCCGTGGGCGCCGCCAGTGTCCTGGCCTGCCTCCTCTGCGCGGCCACGGGCCTGACCTTCCGCGAGCACCGCACCCGCGACCTGCACGAGCCCACGGCCACGCACCGCGGCGCGGACGCCTCCCCTGGCGCTGATGGCACCGGCCAGGGCGAGGATTCCGGTTACTGGGCGGTCATGAAGGCCGGGCTGGCCGAGGCGCACCGTGATCGACTGGTGCTGCGGGCCCTGATCCTGGTCACCATGGTGACGGCGATCTGGGGAGCTCTGGAGGAGTACATCCCCTTCCTCGGCACGGAGGCCGGGGTCGCCGACGCCGGGATTCCGGTGCTGGTGCTGATCGTGTGGATCGGGGCCACCGCGGGTGGGCTGCTCGCAGGCGCCGCCGCGCGCCGGCTGACGGAGCGGGGCCTGGCCGTGACGCTGGCGGTGGCGGCGGCGGCCCTGGCGGGCGGCGCGCTCAGCGGGCATCCGGCGGGCATCGTCCCGATCGCGGTGGCTTTCGGGCTGCTCCAGATGTCCGAGGTGCTAGCCG
This sequence comes from Nonomuraea sp. LPB2021202275-12-8, assembly GCF_037044575.1. NCBI lineage: Bacteria > Bacillati > Actinomycetota > Actinomycetes > Streptosporangiales > Streptosporangiaceae > Nonomuraea > Nonomuraea sp. LPB2021202275-12-8. Next base: position 305,394 of record NZ_JBAHWD010000006.1, read on the forward strand.
ACGCCCGGCTCCAGGACAGCATCACCGGCCCGAGCCGCGCCACGGTGACCTCGGTGGCCGGGCTCGGCACGAACGTGATCACGCTGCTCGTCTTCGCCGCTTACGGCGCCGCCTCGTCGATGACGGGGCACGGCGTCGCCTTCGCCCTGCTCTCCGCGCCGTACGTGCTCGTCGCGCTCTGGTTGGGCGTGCGGCGGTGAACCTCCCCCGACAGCCGTCGGGGTCGACGGCGGAGTCGCCCGCACGACGACGTGAGGAGCGGGGCATGAGCCCGACCCGCGGCGTCCAGGACATGCGCGAGGTCTCCTGAGCCGCAAAACCCTGTCCGCCTGATCGGCGCCCCACGAACACACTCGAGGCCCTCGCCGGGAGGCGGGGGCCTGGCGGCCGGCTACTTGCCGCGGCGCCCCTTCTTCTTCAGCGCGGACGGCTTGTGCACGGCGCTCTTGCCACTCTTGTCGCTGCGGACCTGATACTGCGGGTCCTCCTTCGAGGCGTTGACGGTGCGGCCTGCGGCCTTCGTCCTGCTGGTGATCTTCTTCTCGACCCTGCCCTCGGCCGTGGACCCGTGGCTCTTCCAGGTCACTTCGTCCCCGGGGCGGGGCTCGCGCTCATCACTCATGACAACCGGATACCCCACCACAAAAAGGACAATCGGCTTTTCACGCCCGCGGCCCGGCCGTACGGTGAGGGCCCCTGTCAATCCACATATCCCTCTATGTCAGGAGATATGTAATGGCCAGCCGATTACTGAACCCGCGCGCCACCCTCCCCATCGCCGCCACCATCCTGCTGACCGGCCTGCTCACCCCCTCAGGCGCCACCGAAACGCCCCGGGCCGACGCCGCGGGCAAGGCCCCGCGCGACGCCGAGATCGCCCGCATGGTGGACGATGTGAGCGCGCGCAACATCGAGCGGATCATCGGCAAGCTCGCCTCGTTCGGCACCAGGCACACCCTGTCCAGCCAGGACGACCCGCAGCGGGGCATCGGCGCCGCCAGGGACTGGCTCTACGACGAGTTCAGCGCGATCGCAGCCCGCTCCGGCGGGCGCATGACCGTGGCGAAGCAGTCCTTCGTCCAGCCGGTCTCCCCCCGCATCCCCGAGCCGACCGTCATCACGAACGTGGTCGCCACGCTGCGGGGCACCCAGCCCGCGTCCGCCGGCCGCACCTACGTCGTCAGCGGGCACTACGACTCGCGCTGCTCCGACGTCATGAACGTCACCTGCGACGCCCCCGGCGCCAACGACGACGCCTCCGGCGTGGCGGTCTCGCTGGAGGCCGCCCGCGTCATGGCCACGCGCACGTTCGACGCCACCGTCGTGTTCATGGCCGTCGCGGGCGAGGAGCAGGGCCTGTACGGCGCCACCCACTACGCCGAGCAGGCCAAGCAGGGCAACGTGAACATCCAGGGCATGCTCACCAACGACATCGTGGGCAGCGCCGACGGGGAGAACGGCCGGGCCCCCGACGCCGTGCGCGTCTTCTCCGAAGGCGTCCCCACCTCCGAGACCCCGGCCCAGGCGGCGACCCGCCAGTCCGTCGGCGGAGAGAACGACGGGGTGTCCAGGCAGCTGGCCAGGTTCGTGCGCGACGCGGCGGAGGCCTACGCCCGGCCGATGGACGCGATGCTGATCTACCGGCGCGACCGCTACCTGCGCGGCGGCGACCACATCCCGTTCCTGCAGCGCGGCTACCCGGCGATCAGGTTCACGGAGGTGCACGAGGACTACAGGCACCAGCACCAGGACGTGCGGGTGGAGGACGGGGTCCAGTACGGCGACCTGACGGAGTTCGTCGAGCACGCCTACACGGCCCGCGTCACCCGGGTGAACGTCGCCTCGCTGGCCGCGCTCGCCCGCGCCCCCGAGGCGCCGCGGGGGACGGGGATCCGCACCACGCGGCTCACCAACGACACCGATCTGCGCTGGGACGCCGGCGCAGAGCCCGACATCGCGGGGTACGAGGTGGTGTGGCGTGACACCACCGAGCCCCTGTGGACCCACTCCCGCTTCGTCGGGAACGTGACCGCCTATACCGTCGAGGGCAAGTCCAAGGACAACTTCCAGTTCGGGGTCCGCGCCGTCGACAGCGCGGGGCACCGCAGCCCGGTGAGCTATCCGCTGCCCGTGAGCTGATCCGTCGCAGGCCCGGCGCCGGACGGCCGGCGCCGGGCCGGAGATTTACCCCACCTCGAAGTTTCCGCCGATCTCGGCGGGTACGTGCCGACCATGAGATATCACGTGCTCGCCTGCGACTACGACGACACGCTGGCCCTCCACGGCAAGGTCCACGAGCACACGGTCAAGACGCTCGAACGCGTCTCCCGCTCGGGCAGGAAGCTGCTGCTCGTCACCGGGCGCGAGCTCGACGACCTGCTGACGGTCTTCCCGCACGCCGACCTGTTCGATCTGGTGGTGGCCGAGAACGGCGGGCTGCTCTACGACCCCGGGCAGCGGACCAGGGAGCCGCTCGCCGCCCCGCCCTCTGCCGAGCTCGTCGAGCGGCTTCGCGAGCAGGAGGTCACTCCGCTGGGCGTCGGCGCCGTCGTCGTGGCCACCCGTGAGCCGTACGACGCGCAGGTGCACGAGGCGATCCGGGAGCTCGGGCTGGAGCTGCAGGTGATCCGCAACAAGGGCGCCGTGATGGTGCTGCCGCCCGGCGTGAACAAGGCCAGCGGGCTGAGCGCCGCGCTCGAACGGCTGCAGATGTCGCGCCACAACGTGGTGGCGGTCGGCGACGCGGAGAACGACCATGCCTTCCTCACCGCCGCCGAGTGCGGGGCCGCGGTCGCGAACGCCGTGCCGGCGCTGCTGCGGCAGTGCGACCTGCCGCTGGGCCGGGAGGACGGCGCGGGTGTGGTCCAGCTCGCCTCGATGCTGCTGTCGGGCGAGCTCGACCGGATCGACGTGTCGCGCCACGACGTGCTGCTCGGCCACGAGGGTGACGAGGAGGTGCGGATCTCGCCGTACGGGACGGGCCTCGTGGTGGCCGGACCGTCGGGCAGCGGCAAGTCCACGGTGACCACGGCCCTGATCGAGCGGCTCGTCGAGGACGACTACCAGTGCGTGGTGATCGATCCGGAGGGCGACTACGCGGAGTTCCCCGACGTCGCCGTGCTCGGCGAGCCGGACCGGCCGCCCAGCGCGGAGGAGGTGCTCCGGCTGCTGGAGTCGCCGGAGCGGAGCGCGGTGGTGAACATGATCGGGCTGCCCCTGCGGGACCGGCCCACGTTCTTCGCCGAGCTGATGCCCCGCCTGATCGCCCTGCGCGCCAGGCTGGGGCATCCGCACTGGGTCGTGGTTGACGAGGCCCACCACCTGATGCCGGCCGAGCTGCAGGAGGTGCCGATCAAGGACGTGGGTGACGCCGGCTCGATGTTGATGATCACAGTGCATCCCGAGGCGCTGAGCCCCGCCGCGCTCAACCTGGTGGACAGCGTGATAGCGGTGGGCCCCGAACCGGACTCCACGCTTTCGGCCTTCGCCGACGCGCTGGGCCACGCGGCTCCGGACATCGAGGGCGACGGCGAGGGCATCGTGCTCTGGCGGACCTCCCTGGACGCCGCCCGCCGGGTGCGGCCCGCCCCCGCCCGCGCGCAGCGCACCAGACACCGCCGCAAGTACGCCGCCGGCACCATGTCGAAGGACAAGAGCTTCTACTTCACCGGCCCGGAGGAGCGCCTGCGCCTGCGTGCCCGTAACCTGCACACGTTCGTCGAACTCGCCGAGGGAGTGGACGCTGACACCTGGACCTACCACCTGAAAAGGGGCGACTACTCCGAGTGGATCCGCGAGAAGCTGGGTGACGACGAGCTGGCGGACGAGGTGGCGGCGGTTGAGCGGGACGAGCCCGACGACAGCCTGCGCAAGGTGACGGAGCTCATCGAGCACCGCTACACCCTGCCCGCCGAGCCGACCAAGTACGACCCCGATCACGACGACTCCTGACCGAGCAGGCCAGGGGCCTGCTGGAGGGACGCGACGTCACACGGGGCAGCACCGCCGCGGGAGAGCGGCCGCCGTGAAGGCGGATGAGGACATCGGTGCCCGAAGAAGGCAAGTACTGGCACACGAAGACCGTGAGGGCATGCTGGTGAAGCTCGATGGCCATCGAGTCCGGCTGGACCGACGCCGAGCGCGCGGTGCCCGCCGCGCCCGAGGGCTGACTCAGCCGAGCTCGGCCGCCGCGATGCGGCGGAAGGCGATCGAGGCGTACGGCCCGAAGTCGCCCGTCTCGTAGAGCAGCCCGACCGTCCCGGCGTCCACCGCTGCCAGGTCCGAGTAGGCGGCGGGCAGGCCGGAGACCGTGTGCACCGGCCGCCAGGTGACCCCGTCGTCGTCGCTCGCCCGCACCGTCATCACGGCGCGGGCGTCCGGCGCGGCGGGGGCCGAGAACAGCAGGGCGCCGGACGGCTCCCAGTGCAGCAAACTGCCCTCCACCACGGGGCAGACCAGCCCGGCCTGGGGGCGGAAGGGCAGCTCGAGGGTCTCTCCCCCGTCGGAGGAGTAGGCGTCGGCCCGGGTGCCGGGAGCGGTGGAGTCGGTACGGGTGTTGAGGTAGAGGCGGCCGCCGGGCAGCTCGGCGGCCGTGGTCTCGTTGACGTTGACGTACCCGTCGGGGGTGTCGTCGACGTAGCCGATGCGCCAGGTCTCGCCACCGTCGTCGCTGAGCAGCGCGTGGCCGCCGTTGTACGCGCCCTCGGTGCCGTCGTCATCGCCGGTCGGCGGCAGGGAGTGGTTGGCGGGGACGACGATCCGGCCCGCGTGCGGTCCTGATCGCAGCTGCAGGGCGTGCCCCGGGGTGGTGGCGTACCAGCGCCACTCCGGCCTCTTCACGCTCGACGTGATCTCGCGCGGCGCCGACCAGGTCACGCCGTCGTCCTCACTGGCCTGGACGAACACCCTTCGGCTGTCGGCGGGCGCCACCTGGCCACGCCTGATCTTCTGCTCGGTCGCCGCGGGCCCCTGCCGCACCGACACCAGGACGATCCCGCCGTCCGCGGTCACGATCGGCGCCGGATTCCCCACGGTGCCCCGCCGTGGCTCCTCGGCCACCACCGTCAGCTCGCTCCAGGTGTCACCGCCGTCCGCCGAGCGCCTCAGCATCAGGTCGATGTGGCCGGAGTCGCCGGCCGAGCCGTGCCGCCCCTCGGCGAAGGCCAGCACCGTGCCCGCCCGGGTGACCACGGCCGCCGGGATGCGGAAGGTGTGGTAACCGTCCGTGCCCGCCCGGTAGGGCACCGATGTGGGATGGCGGCCGGCCATGGGGATCCTCCCGTCGCGGGGATGCGCTGCCGAGGGATCGACGCTAGATCGCCGGCGTTACGGCGGCGCGAACGCCGGACGGCCGGCAGATGGCGGGGTTTCGGGCATCACGAAGGCCCGCGACTTCCTCGACCGGGCCGCGGGCGCTCTCAGCTGAGGTCGGCGAAGCGTTCGACCTGGTCGGTGCGGCCGGAGACGATGATGATGTCGCCGTAGGACAGCTCGGTCTCGGCGGTGGCGTACGTGAACGCCTCGCCGTCCTTCTTGACCGCCACCACCGTGACGCCGTACTTGCCCCGCAGGCCGGATTCACCCAGCGGGGTGCCGACGTACTCCTTCGGCGGCCGGGTCTTGATCAGCGCGAAGTCCTCGTCCACCTCCATGTAGTCCAGCAGCCGCCCGCTGACCAGGTGGGCGACGCGCTCGCCCATGTCGTGCTCGGGCAGCACGACATGGTGGACGCCGACCCGGCTCAGAATGCGGCGGTGCTGCTGGCTGACCGCCTTGGCCCAGATGTCGTCGATCTCCAGCTCCACCAGCAGGGACGCGGTCAGGATGCTGGCCTCCAGGTCGCCGATCGCCACCACGGCCCGGTAGAAGTCGGGCACGCCGAGCTGCTGCAGCGCGTCGATGTCGGTGGCGTCGGCGGTGGCGAGGTGCGTGATGTGTCCCGCGAGCCCCTGCACGATCTTGGGGCGGCTGTCGATGGCCAGCACCTCGGTGCCGCGGCGAGTGAGCTCGAGGGCCAGCGAGCTGCCGAACCGGCCGAGGCCGATCACCACGACGGGGTCATTGCGTTTCTCAACCAACGATCATCCGCTCCTCAGGTAGTTCGTAGTGCCGGGTGCGTTCCTTCAGCGCCAGCGCGGAGCCGATCGTGAGCGGGCCGATCCTGCCCACGAACATGAGCACGACGAGCAGCAGGTGCCCGGCGGGCGTCATGTCGGCCGTGATGCCGGTGGACATGCCCGCCGTGCTGAACGCCGCGATGACCTCGAAGAGCACCTGGTCGAGATTGTGCGGGGTGAGCACGAGCAGCAGGTAGGTGCAGGCCGCGACGAGGCCGGCGCTCATCGCGGTCACCACGACGGCCTGGCGCTGCGCGCTGTCGGGCACCTGGCGGTGGGCGATGTTGACCTTGGACTCGCCGCGCATCTCCGCCCACATGACGAAGACGATCAGCCCGAGAGTCGTCACCTTGATGCCGCCGGCCGTGCCCGCGCTGCCGCCTCCGATGAACATGAGCAGGTCGGTGAGCAGCCAGCTCGACGGGTAGAGCTCTCCGACGTCGATGCTGTTGAACCCGGCGGTGCGGGCCATGGACGACAGGAAGAAGGACGCCAGCAGCTTGCCGGAGTCGTCGAGGCCGCCCAGCGTCTTCGGGTTGCGCCATTCGGTGGCCAGGTAGACCAGCGTGCCGACGACGAGCAGGAGGATGGTCGCCACGACGGTGATCCTGGTCAGCACGCTCCACTTGCCGGGATGCCTCCAGGAGCGCAGCAGCTCGAAGACCACGGGGAAGCCGAGCCCGCCCACGATGACGGCGGCGGCGATGGTCAGGCAGATCCAGGGGTCGGTGACGAAGCTCATCACGTTGTCCTGCCACAGGGCGAACCCCGAGTTGTTGAAGGCGGATATCCCATGAAATATCCCCAAATACAGGGCACGCCCGAACGTCTCGTCGTACCCGATCATGAAACGCAGCATGAACGCCACGGCGGCGATCGCCTCGCACACCAGGCTGAACACGACCACCTTCCGGACCACCTTGCGCATGTCGGCCATGGTCGGCGTCCGCGTCTCGGCCTGGGCGAAGAGCCGGGCGCGCAGGCCGAGCCGGCCCGACACCAGCACGGTGAACACCGTCGCCAGCGTCATGATCCCGAGCCCGCCGATCTGCACCAGCCCGGCGATCACCACCTCCCCGAACACCGACCAGTGCTCGGGGGTGTCGACGATGATCAGCCCGGTCAGGCAGACGGCCGAGGTGGCGGTGAACAGCGCGGTCAGCCAGCCCGTCGACTCGCCCGACGCGGTGGCGACGGGCAGCGCCAGCAGCAGGGTGCCGAACAGCACGGCTGTGCTGAACCCCGTCGCGATGACCTGTGCGGGGTGTTGATAGCCGCCGAGGAGGGCAGAAGCGGCTCGAACACGTCTCATCACAAGCCGGGCTCCGGCACGGAGCTCGCTGACCGATGAACCATCGGAGACCTCCAGGAAGCCGATGCGTTGGGACATTGCCGACCAGGCCTCCGGCGCACCGGCGTCACCGTACAGCAACGAGATGCGGACGAGGATATACGGCCAGATAGCCGAAATTTCATAGAGCTTCCGGAGCAGGGTCGGCACGGGAGAGACGCGGACGTGTTCTGTCACCAGACTGCCAGGGAACTACCAGGATGGCTGGGTAGTCTCCCTCGGCATGAGCTGGCAGCGTAAGTTCAACAAAGCGCTGGTCAGGTTCACCGGATTCCAGGTCAACCGAGTAGGGAACCCAGGTATTACCCAGGCGCCGACCCCGGCCAAGCCGAGTGAAGTCGAGGTTCGGCCGCCCGCGGATCCGCAGGCCGATCGGTTGCTGACGGCACCGATCTTCGTCATCTCGCCGGTGCGGTCCGGTTCCACCCTGCTTCGCGCGATACTCAACGCCCATTCGGCCATGCACGCCCCGCACGAGCTTCACGTGCGACGGCTGAGAGTGGAGTTCGGCACCAACCTGGCGCAGAAGGCAATGACGGCACTCGGCCACAACCAGGCCGACCTGGAGCATCTCCTCTGGGACCGCGTGCTGCACCGCGAGCTGGAACGCAGCGGCAAGCGGTTCATCGTGGACAAGACACCGGCGAACGCGTTCGCCTACGAGCGCCTGTCCACCTGCTGGCCGGACGCGCGCTTCATCTTCCTGTTGCGCCATCCGGCCTCGATCGCGACGTCCTGGCACGAGGCGAGCCCCGACAAACGCACCCCGGAGGAGGCCGCGCTGGACGCGCTGCGCTACATGAAGGCGGTGCAGCGCGCCAAGTCGGCGCTCACCGGCCTGACCGTGCGCTACGAGGATCTCAGCGCCGAGCCGGAAAGGGTGACCCGCGAGATCTGCGCGTTCCTGGGCCTGGAATGGGAGCCCCAGATGCTCTCGTACGGCGAGCAGACGGTCATCGAGAAGGGGCTCGGCGACTGGCGGGACAAGATCCGCTCAGGCGCCGTGCAGCCCGGCCGGGCGCTCCCCGATCCTTCGTCGATCCCGGAGTCGCTGAAGTCCATCAGCCGGAGCTGGGGCTATCTGCCATGAAGATCCGCTACCTGATGCTGCACGCCTACGGCATGGGCGGGACCATCCGCACGGTCGTCAACCAGGCCAACGCGATGGCCATCGCCGGGCACGACGTGGAGATCGTCAGCGTGGTGCGCCGCCGGACCAAGCCGCAGTTCGCCATCCACCGCGGCGTCCGCCTCAGCACGCTCGTGGACCAGCGCGAGGGCAGGCTGCCCGACTCGCTCCCGCGCAAGGCCTGGCGCAGGGTGCGGGGCAAGATGGTGCCGCGTGGCGAGTTCGCCGCCGACTACTTCACCGAACGCGTGGAGAAGGCGGTCATGGACTACGTCGCCGGGCTGGACGACGGCATCCTGGTCACCACCAGGCCCGCGCTCAACCTGATCGCGGCCCGGCGTGCCGCCAAGGGCGTGATCCGGGTGGCGCAGGAGCACATGAACCTGGACGCCTACCCCGACACCATCCGCCGGGAAATCGCCCGCTACTACGGCCGGTTCGACGCGGTGACCGTGCTCACCGGGACCAACCGGCTCCAGTACCAGGAGCTGCTGCCGAAGTCCAGGATCGTGCAGATCCCCAACGCGGTGCACAAAGTCGACCAGGAACGCTCCAAGCAGGACAATCCGGTCGTGATCGCCGCCGGCCGGCTCGTGCCGCAGAAGGGGTTCGACCTGCTCATCCCGGCCTTCGCCCAGGTGGTGGCGGAGCATCCGGAGTGGCGGCTGCGCATCTTCGGCACCGGCCCCAGGCAGGCCCAGCTCATCGCGAAGATCGACGAGCTGGGCATGCAGGACCACATCGCGCTGCTGGGCCGCACCGAGCGCCTCGACGAGGAGCTGACCGCCGCCTCCGTCTACGTGCTCAGCTCACGGTTCGAGGGACTGCCCATGGTCATGATCGAGGCCATGACGCACGCGCTGCCCATCGTCGCCTTCGACTGCCCGACCGGGCCGCGCGACGTGCTGACCGACGGCGTCGACGGGATCCTGGTGCCGCCCAGGGACGTCGACGCGCTCGCCGCCGGGCTCAAGGAGGTCGTCTCCGACCAGGCACGGCGGCTGGAGATGGGCGCCGCCGCGGCCGAGGCCGCCCGCGCCTACGCGCCGGACGTCGTGATGCCGATGTGGGAGACCCTGTTCGCCGAGCTGCTGCCCGGCGAACGGGTCGGCTGAGGGACGAGGGCGGCTACCAGTCGCCGCCCTCGTCATCGCCTTCGAACGCCTCCTCGATGACCTCGGCGGCGACCAGCCCGCCGGCCACGCCCAGGGCGCCGGCGGCGAGCGCGCCGCCCATCCCGCCCCCATGGTGGTGGTGGTGGTCGTCGTGGTGGTGGCCTCCATGATGGCTGTGGCCGTGCCTCGGGAGGTCGCGCAGCCAGGCGCCGAGCTCGGCGACCCAGTCCATCCGCAGCGCCTCCTCGTGGCCGACCCGGAACCTGCCGATCGCGTCGCTCGACCCGAAGCCGGACCGCTTGTCCGCCTCGACGACGATGTCCATCCCGTCGGGGTCGGTGACGAAGGTCAGCTCCGCCTCCCGGATCTGCCCGGGCGGGCCGTAGAACTCGATCTCCTGGTAGAAGGCCAGGTCCTGGCGCACGCCGTAGATCTGGCCCGCTTCCAGGTCCGCCGACTTGAAGGTGAAGCCGAGCGCCAGGAACGCCTCCAGCACGCGCTGCTGCGAGGGCAGCGGCTCCACCGCGATCGGGTCCAGGTCGCCCTTGTCGACGGCCTTGGCGATGGCCAGCTCGGTGCGGATGCCCAGCGCCATCCCGGTCAGCGGCTGCCCCTGCACCTCGCTGATCGGCGTCTCCCACGACACGGGCGTCTCGAACGGGATCGTCCGGTCCTCGCCCTTGCCCAGCTTGAACGGACCCGACACCCGCATCCGGTAGAGCTCGGCCACCCCGCTCTGCTCGCCCTCGCCGTACTCGGCTTCGGCGCGGGCGACCAGCCCCAGCGTCACGTGCTCGATGTCGGCGTCGAAGTCGCCGCCCTTCAGCCGCACCTCGCCCGCCAGCCGCCCGCCCGGCCGCACGCGCGGCGTGGTCAGGACGGTGTCCACCGAAGGGGCTCCGACGCCGAAGGCGCCCAGCATTCGCTTGAATACCACTGCTTGCTCTCCATTCAGGTACGGCTCGCGACCGTACCTGAAACGATCATCAAGTCTCCGCGGTTCCCGGAAAGGCGCGCCGTCAGCCGGCTCGCCCGAGCCTGCCGGATCTTCTTCAGGCTCCCTCGCCGTCGCGGCCGCCGAGCTCCACCTGCGCACGCTCGCCCGCCGCCCCGTCCGGGCGCATCAGCTCCACCACGACCTGCGCCACGCTGTCACGCACCTCCACATGTGACAGCAGGTCGGTCTGCCGCAGCACGTTCAGCAGGTGCGCGGACGGCCGTATCACGATGACCCGCCCGCTCCCCGTCTCCTGCATCCGCTGCAGCGCCATCGCCAGCACGCCGATCACGGAGGAGTCGTAGAAGACCAGCCCGGCCAGGTCGAAGACGAGCACCGGCCCCGGCGACCAGTCCCAGGCGGCGTCGATGCGAGCACTGAACCGGACCCGCCCGGTATGGTCCAGCTCACCCGAGGCTCGGAGGACCGTGCACCGCTCGTGGCGGACCGTCTCGATACGCAGAGCGCTCTCGGCCATCCCGTACGCCTTCCCTCAGGGAGGCGTTCTCACCAACGACCACCATTCCAGTTTGTGCGGGATTCAGAAGATTGCCCGCCAAGCTGCACCGGACCCGGCCGCGGGGTGACCTCCGCCACTGCGGCATCCACCAGATAGGGATTCGCGACAATCGCCATGCCTATAGGGTTTGGGACGGGCTTAACGGTAATCGGGGAGGTTCTATCACATGAGCCGTGGTTCGAACATCCTTCGCCTAGCGGGCGCGGCCGCGGCGGCGGGGGTGCTGACGGCCGCCATCGCGCTACCGGCCATCGGCGGCGCCGGCGCGATGTTCGTCGGCGCGTCCGAAGAGCTCAACCTCAAGCCGGAGGACCTGAAAGAGCCACCGCTGGCGGAGAAGACCGAGATCCTCGACGCCAACGGCAAGCAGATCGCGCAGTTCTGGGATCAGTACCGGGAGGTCATCCCGCTGTCCCAGGTCGCCGAGGTCATGAAGACCGCGATCATCTCGATCGAGGACTACCGCTTCTACGAGCACGGCGCGATCGACCTTGAGGGCACCGTGCGCGCCCTGGCCAAGAACCTCCAGGCCGGCGGCGTCGCCCAGGGCGGCTCCAGCATCACCCAGCAGTACGTCAAGCAGGTGCTCCTCACCTCCGCGACCACCGACGAGGAGAAGGCCAAGGCACTGGAGGCCAGCTACGCCCGCAAGCTCAACGAGCTGCGCTACGCGATGGCGATCGAGGAGAAGTACACCAAGGACGAGATCCTCGAGAAATACCTCAACATCGCCTACTTCGGCGCGAGCGCCAACGGCGTGGAGGCCGCGGCCAAGCGGTTCTTCGGCGTCCCGGCCGCCGAGCTCGACCTGGCGCAGGCGGCCACGCTCGCCGCGGCCGTGCAGGACCCCAACAGGACCGACCCCAACCTCGGCAAGCAGCAGCGCGCCCGGCTCCTGGAGCGGCGCAACGTGGTGCTCAACCGGATGGCCGAGCTGAAGAAGATCACCCCTGAGCAGGCCGCCGAGGCCAAGGCCAAGAAGCTCGGCTACAAGGGCACCGAGCTGCCCGGCGGGTGCGGGGTCAGCCGCTACCCGTACTACTGCATGTATGTGCGCGCCGAGGTGCTCAACAACCCGGTCTTCGGCAAGACCAAGAAGCAGCGCACCCAGCTGCTCAACCGGGGCGGCCTGAGGATCAGGACGACGCTGGACCCGAAGATGCAGCGGGCCGCCGAGAGCGCCATCAAGAAGCACGTGCACGCCTCCGACCGCCCGGTCGCCTCCGAGGCGCTGATCGAGCCGGGCACCGGGAAGATCAAGGCGATGGCCGCGAGCCGCACGTACGGCAACTCCAAGAAGAAGAACGAGATGTCCTACAACGTCGTGGCCGACGCGGCACACGGCGGAGGCATCGGCTTCCAGGCCGGCTCGACCTTCAAGACGTTCACGCTGATCACCGCCCTCAAGGAGGGCATGAAGATCAACGACGGGTTCTCCGTGGGCGCCGGTTACCGGGCGCCTGGCTACTCGACGTTCAAGAACTGCAAGGGCGAGAACATCGGCGACCCGTCCCACACCGTCACCAACGACGAGGGCTCGGGCGGCTTCAAGTCCCTGCAGTCGGGCACCTGGGGCTCGGTCAACACCTTCTTCATGAAGCTGGAGGAGAGGGTCGGCCTCTGCGACACGATCAAGACCGCCAAGTCGCTGGGCATCAAGCGCGCCGACGGGCTGCCGCTGCTGGAGTTCTCCACGTTCACGCTCGGCACCAACGAGATCGACCCGGTGACCGTCGCCAACGCCTACGCCACCATCGGGGCCCGGGGCAAGTACTGCGAGCCCATGGTCGTCACCCAGATCACCGACCGCTACGGCAAGGTCAAGAAGTACGACCCCACGTGCAAGCAGGTGCTGGACCCGGAGGTGGCCGACGCAACGGCGGACGTGCTGTCCGGGGTCTTCACCAAGGGCACGATGCGCGGCGTCGGCGGCATCGGCCGGCCCGCGGCGGGCAAGACCGGCACCACCGACGCCCAGGCCACGGCCTGGTTCGCCGGGTTCACCCCGGACCTCGCCGGCGCGGTCAGCATCGGCGACCCGCGCGGCGCGCAGAAGTACAAGCTGAACAACATCACCATCGGCGGCCGCTACTACGGCTCGGTGTTCGGCGCCAGCGTCCCGGGGCCCATCTGGAAGGACACCATGCTGGCCGCGCTGAAGGGCGTCGAGGCCACGCCGTTCCGCCCGATCAACTCCTCGCGCTTCGGCGGCTGCGGCCGGGGCTGCGCGCCGGTCCAGCCGGACCGCGTGGACCCGGACGAGCTGTCCGACGTGCAGGACGACGACTTCACCCTCGCCGACCCGCCGGGCGGCCGGTAGCCGCGTTCGCGTTCCCCGGCCGGAGGCGGTTGCCGCCCACGGCCGGGGGCCTCGGGGTGACCCGCTTCCTTACTGGGGTCTAACAACGCAGTTCAGTGGGCCTGTTAACGAGGGCGAAACATTGATAACGTGGGAGCGCTCCCAGGGATCTTCGCCGCGAGGTGCTGAGCATGTCCGAGCAGCCCACACTTGCACAGGTCGCCGCGGAAGCCGGGGTTTCCCCGGCGACCGCCTCCCGAGTTCTCACAGGGTCGGTCCGGGTCAGCACGTCGACCCGTCGCCAGGTCTATGAAGCGGTCTCGCGGATGGGTTACGTGCGTCAACGGGCGCCCAGAGGCTCGGTCTCCAGCGGCACGGCGACCGGAGTCACCGCGGTCATCTGCGACCATCTGCCGCGATTATTCTCCGAACCGTACTACGCCAGGCTCCTGTCGGCCACCGGCTCCGTCGTGGCCGAGCACGGCACCCACCTCATGGTGACGACCGTCAACCCGACCTCCTCCTTCCTGCCCGCGCTGTCCGGCGCGGTGCTCCTCGTCGGCGCCAGGGAGCGGCACCCCCTGGCCATCAAGCTGTGCACCTCCGGCGTCAACGTGCGCAACATCGGCCGCCCGCCGCACGACCTCAAGCTGCCCTACGCCGACGTGGACAACCACGACGGCGGCCGGCAGGCGGCCGAGCACCTGCTGCTGACCGGCCGCCGCGCGGTCGCCGCCATCGGCGGCCCCCCGTCGCTGCCGGCCGCGCGTGACCGGCTCGACGGGCTGGTGCGCACGCTGCGCGCGGCGGGCATGGCCGAGGTGCCCGTCGCCTACGGGGACTTCACGGCCGCCTCCGGCACCCATGCCATGCAGTGGCTGCTGCGCCACGCTCCCGGACTCGACGCCGTCTTCGCCGCCTCCGACCTGATGGCCGCGGGCGCGATCCAGGCCCTGCGGCGGGCCGGGCGCCGGGTGCCCGCCGACGTCGCGGTGATCGGCTTCGACGACGCCCCCGTCGCCAGGCACACCAACCCGGCGCTGACGACGGTCCGCCAGCCCGTGGAGGAGGTCGCCACGATCGCCACCCGGCTGCTGCTGTCAGGCACGACCGGGATCGACCCCGTCCTCCCGACAGAACTGGTCGTCCGTGACTCGGCATGAGCCCGGGGACCTCCTGGCCCGTAGGTATCTGCTGCTGGACCCGCTGGCCAGCGGGGGCATGTCGGTGATCTGGCGGGCGTTCGACCAGTCACTGCAGCGCATGGTGGCGGTCAAGGTGCTCACCTCCTCGCTGCAGACGGGACTCGGCGACCGGGCCCGGGCCCGCACCGAGGCGCGGGCCGCCGCCCGCTTCATCCATCCGGACGCCATCGAGATCTACGACTACGGCGAGGCCGTGACCTGCAACGGCGCGGTCGCGGCCTTCGTCGTGATGCCGCTGCTCGACGGGACGCCACTGGCCGAGCGCATCTCCGGAGGACCGCTGCCCTGGGCCGAGGCCGCGAGCATCGGCGTGCGGATGGCCCGGGTGCTCGCGGCGGGGCACGCGCGCGGCCTCGTCCACCGCGACGTCACCGCCGAGAACGTGCTGCTCACCGCCGACGGGCCGAAGCTGCTCGACTTCGGGATCGCGGCCTGGGCGGGCGATCCCGACGACGACCGCGGCACCCCTCCCTACGTCGCCCCGGAACGGCTCGACGGCGCGCCCACCCATCCGGCCGTCGACGTCTACGCGCTCGGCGTGCTGCTGTTCACCATGATCGCCGGCCGCACGCCGTACCCCGAGACCACCTGGGAGCAGATCGAGGCGGCCCGCCGCACCTCTCCTCCCCCGCGCCTGACCGGCGTGCCGCACTCCGTCGCCTCGCTCTGCCAGCGCTGCCTCGCCCACGATCCCGCCCGCCGGCCCGCGGCCGCCGAGGTCGCCGACGCGCTGACCGCCGCACCCAAGCTGGGCAAGCGGGTACGGCGCGGGCTGGCGATCGCCGGGGCGGGGGTGGGCGCGGTCGTCCTGTCCGTGCTGGCCTGGTTCGAGTACCCACCGGGCGAGCCGGCCCCCGTGGTGACGGCCCCCACCCCCTCCGCCACCGCCTCCCTGCCCGCCATCGAGCGCTCGCAGGTGGAAGGGCACACCATCCGGCAGGCCGTCGACGGGTTCCACGCGACGCTGGAAGAGACGCGCGTCTGCGAGGCCACCGGAGGCGACGTCGCCCTCGACATCAAGCAGGTGCTGCGCGGCGCCCTGGTCACCCCGGGCAAGGAGGAGTCCGGCCTCGTCGGCCTGCGCCGGAAGCTCGCCGACCGCGAGCGCGAGGGCAGGCTCGACCCGGCCTGCCGGGTCGAGCTGGAGATCCGGCTGAACGAGATCACCGCCGCCCGCCGCCAGCCCTGACCTCGGCCGCACACCGCACTCGGCACGTCCGTGGAACGCTCCGGCCTGAAAGTTTCACGACGCGTTGTCCAGATCTGTCGAGACGTGTTGTAATGCGGCCACGCGAGTGCTGCCGGGCGGGCGGGGTCGTGGGGGGTTCCTCAGTCATGCGAGCAAAGGAATCTTCCTCATGAGAGTCATCCGATCGGCGGTCCTGGCAGCCGCCGCGGCGTTAGCCATGATCGTCGCCGCCCTGGTGATCCCCGCACAGGCCCACGGCGTCTCGATGTTCCCCGGCGGCCGCACCTTCCTGTGCTGGCAGGACGGCCTGCGGGACAACGGGCAGATACTCCCCTACAACCCCGCCTGCGCGGCGGCGGTCGCCCAGAGCGGCGCCACCCCGCTGTACAACTGGTTCGCCGTGCTGCGCTCCGACGGCGCCGGCCGGACCAGCGGCTTCATCCCCGACGGCCAGCTCTGCAGCGGCGGGACCGGCGGCCCCTACGACTTCACCGCCTACAACGCCGTCCGCTCCGACTGGCCGCTCACCCACCTGACGTCGGGCGCCAACATCCAGATGCGGCACAGCAACTGGGCCGAGCACCCGGGCGCCTTCAACTACTACGTCACCAAGAACGGCTGGAACCCGAACGGGCCGCTGAAGTGGTCCGACCTGGAGCCGTTCGGCAGCGTCACCAACCCGCCCGACAACGGCGGTCCCGGCGGGCTCAACTACTACTACTGGAACGCCCAGCTCCCGTCCGGCAAGAGCGGGCGGCACATCATCTTCACCCACTGGATCCGCTCGGACAGCAACGAGAACTTCTACAGCTGCTCCGACGTGGCCTTCGACGGCGGCAACGGCGAGGTCACCGGCGTCGGCCCCGGCGGCACCAGCTCCCCGGACCCGTCCGTGACCCCCACCAGCACCCCGACGGACCCCGTGCCCACGGGCGCATGCAGCGCCACCCTCCGCGCCGTCGACAACGGCTGGGCCGGCCACTTCCAGGGCGAGGTGACCGTGCGCAACACCGGGACGGCCGCGATCAACGGCTGGACCGTCCGCTGGACCTACAGCGGCGGCCAGGGCTTCGAAGGCGCGCCCTGGAACGCCCAGCTGACCGGGCAACCGCCCTCGGTGGTGGTCAAGAACGCGTCGTACAACGGGCAGCTCGCGGCGAACGCGTCCACCACGTTCGGGTTCAACGCCACCGGCACCGCGCCAAGCCCCGTGCCGACGCTGACCTGCACCAGCCCGTAGGTCACCGGCGATGCTCGACGAAGTGAGGAGGCCACCGGCACGGCGGGGTCGCATCGTGGCGATCACCGCCGTGGTCGTGGCCTCCGTCGCCGGGGCGGCGCTCTTCGCCGGCCTGTGGCGGCAGGGGCTGCCGTCCGGGCTGCGCGAACCGCTCGCCGTCCTGGTGACGGGGATACTGGAGCAGTCCTCGCCTGCAGAGCACCACGAGCACGGCCACGAGTTCGGCGAGGACGCGGGCAGGGTCGTGTGCGCGGTGGACCCGTTCGGGGTCGAGCCCGCGGACGCGGCCACCGTGGCCGAGGTGCGCTGGGTGTACGCGCGGCACCTGTGCGCGATCACCGGCGCGGGCGAGAACTGGGCGATGTCCGTGCGCGTCTCGGGCCCGCTCGCCGTGCGCCTCGACGAGCCCGCCGAGGTACGGGTGCCCGAGCCGGGCATCGGTTACCCGGAGCGGGTCAGGCAGGCGATTCCCGAGCGCTACCACGAGGAGGCGTTCGGCGAGTTCGCCGACGACGAGGCGATCGAGGCGGCGCGCGAGAGGTTCGCGCAGGCGACGTCGCGATGATCCGGGAATGAGAACGCGGCCGGCGAAGAGGGGGAGGTCTCGGGGCCGGCCGCGTTCTCGCCATCCGGGCGGGATGGGTGTCGTAGGGGCGTTTACACGACAGGGATCGGGGCCTCACCTCCTCGGTGGCTCGACGGCTGGCTCAGTTGGCGCAGGTGTAACCGGACGGCACGCTCGTCTGGCCGCTCGGGCGGCCGGCCTGGAAGCCGAAGGACGTGCTCGCGCCGGGCCCGAGGTTGCCGTTGTAGGCGAGGTTCCTGGCCGTGACGGTCTGCCCGCTGACCGTCACGGCGGCGTTCCATGAGCCCGTGATCGTGTGGCCGGCGGGCAGGGTGAAGGTCACCGTCCAGCCGGTCTTGGCGGACGTGCCGGTGTTGGTCACGGTCACCGGCTGGGCCACGTAGCCGGTGCCCCACTGGCTCTGCACGGTGGCCGTCGCCGTGCAGCCGCCGTCACCGCCTCCGGGCAGGGTGCTGAAGGAGGCGCTCGCGGACTGGCCCGACTGGTTGCCCGCGGCGTCCCTGGCCCGGACGTACACCTGGTAGGCGGTGGCCGGGGTCAGGCCGGTGAGGGTGATCGAGTTGGTGGCCGACTGGCCGAGCAGGGTGCTGGGCGAGCGGTACACGTCGTAGCCGGTGACGCCGGTGTCGTCGGTGGAGGCGGTCCAGCTCAGGGTGGCGCCGGTCGCGGTGATGCCGGACGCGGCCGGGGTGCCGGGGGTGGAGGGCGGGGTGTCGTCGGGGTCGCCGCCACCGGCGTAGACGGCGGCCTCGCGGGCGGTCGCCGCGATGCCGTTGGCGCCTCTGAAGAGCCGCTGGCCCCACGAGGTGAGCCGGGTGGCGTCGAAGTCGGTGACCTGGTCCAGATACTCCACGCCGCCGCCGTTGCCGCTCCAGGACCAGCCCAGATAGCCGATCCCGCGGCTCACCGCCTGCGCCATGATCGTGTCCTCGTCGGGGTTGCCGTCGGAGTGGTCATGGCCGAACTCGCCCACGACCAGCGGCAGCCCGGCGGTCCTGAACGCGTCCAGGTAGGAGGTGATCTCCGCCGCGGTGTCGAAGACCCCGTACATGTGGATGGAGAAGACGGTGTTGCGGTCGGGGTCGCTGTCGAAAACGGTCCTGGCGCTGTCGCGCATGGTGAAGGCCCAGTCCTGGCCCCAGTTGGGGGCGTCCACCATGAGCGCGTGGTCGAAGCCGTTGTCGCGCAGCTTCCTGATCGCGGCCGTGGTGGCGGAGGCCCAGCCCGGGGTGACGGCGTTGTTGCCGACGGGCTCGTTGCCGATGTTGACGATGACGTAGTCTTCCTGGCCGACCAGGGCGCTCTTGACGCTGATCCAGTAGTCGGCGGCCTGGTCGAGGGTGTAGGCGCCGCTCTGCTCGCCGTACCCGGTGGTGTCGTGGTTCTCCAGGATGCAGATGAGCTTGTTCTGCTTGCACAGGGAGACGACGTTGGCCACGTCGGCGGTGTCGTTGGGGGTCCACCGGCCGCCGCTGAGCACGACGCGGACGGCGTTGGCGCCGAGCGACTTGATGCCGGCGAAGGACTGGGTCTCGCCCGTGTACCAGGTGTGGGCGTGGCTGGTGCCGCGGATGACGAAGGTCTGGCCGCCGCTCTCGACGATGTTCGTGCCGCTGACGTGCAGGCCGGTGGCGGCGTGCGCGGGCGTCGCGATCAGGACGACGGGAAGGAGGAGGAGTGCCGCCAGCGCGGCGAGCCGTGATCTCATGTGCTGCCTTTCGCTCGGGGCCCGCCCCGCCGGGGGGTGCGGCGGGGCGGGGGCTTGCTCAGGCCGGGGTGCAGGTGACGGGGTCGGGGAGGGCCCCGCCGCCGTTGGCCAGCAGGCCGAAGGTGGTGGTTCCGCCGGGGGCGAGGGCGCCGTTCCAGGTCTCGTTCCGGACCGTGACGGTGGTTCCCGACTGGGTGTGCCTGCCGCCCCAGAGCTGGGTGACGGAGCCGGACGCGGTCCAGGTGACCGTCCAGCCGGTGAGCGCCGAGGTGCCGGCGTTCGCCACCGTCACCTTGGCCTGGTGGCCGCCGTTCCAGGAGTTGACCAGCTCGTAGACGGCCGTGCAGCCGCCGGTGGGCGGCGGCGTGTCGGTGGTGGTGAAGTCCGTGCTGTCGGAGGGCGGGGAGCTGTTGCCCGCCGCGTCCCTGGCCACGACGTGGACGGTGTAGCCGGTGCCGGGTGTGAGCCCGGTCAGCTCGAAGGTCGTGCCGGTGGCCGTGCCCGCCTTCGCGCCTCCTCGGTAGACGTCGTAGCCGGTGACGCCCACGTCGTCGGTGGCGGCGGTCCACGACAGCCTGGCCGTGGAGCCGGTCACGGCTGACACGGCAGGCTTGCCCGGCTTGCCGGGCGGGGTCTCGTCCTCCTCTTCCGGTCCTGGCGGATCGCCCCAGATCCTGGTGGCGCCGCTGTGCAGCGTGATGTTGCGCGCGGTCACCGGCGTCGCGCCGGGAGTGGTCGCGATACCGCGGTAGGACCAGTCGTTGGCCGGATCCCACGTGCCCGAGCTGGTGATGCGGAACTGCACCTCCCTGCGGTGCTGCGACTGCCCTGCCGGGGCGATGACCTGGCCTGAGCAGTCGACCGACACGTAGTACGTGCTGCCGCCGGCCGCGTGCAGTGTGGGCGCGGCGCACTGGGTGTAGGCCGAGGACAGGGTGATCTGCGAGGCGGTGGTGGCGCCGTCGAGCGTGAAGTAGTAGCGGAACGACCCGTCGGACAGCACCCGGGCGGGCCAGCCGGACTGGTTGCGGACGATGGCCTTGATCTCGGTGAAGCCGGCCCCCGAGGCGTTCACCCCGGCCTCCACGAAGATCTCCGGCCCGTCGGGCGTCTCCCCGGTGGGGAACCCCGTCGCGGGCGGCCCGCCGTACTCCTTGTAGAGCCTGGCGAGCGCGCTGGTGAAGCCCGCGTTGTAGTCGGTGGCGACCTCGTTCATGACGTAGTCGTCCCGACGGTCGGTGTAGGCGTCGTTCGCCTCGGGCGGCCCGCCGACGAGCGCGCCGTACAGGGTGTGGCGGCTGTCGACGGGGGCGGAGATCTGGTCGGTCCACGAGCCGTGCGCGGTGCGGTGGTGCGGGCTCTTCGGCGGGTTGGCGCCGAACCCGACCACGTAGGAGGAGCGTCGCGGGTTGTCGCCGAGCGCGTAGTCGATCTGCCGCACCGCGAAGTCGTGGTAGCGGGCCTTGCGCGTGGCGTCGGTGATCGCGTCGCTGTGGACGAACGCCGCGAACGCGGTGTTGGCGGCGTACCTCAGCGACCCCCACCGGTCCAGCACGGCCTGGCCGCCGGGCGAGTAGCTCACCTTGGAGCCGTTCACCCCGACGGTCCACCAGTCGAGCCAGCGGTTGGCGTCGTCGAGATAGCGCTGCTTGCCGGTGAGCTTGTGCAGGAGCACGTAGGCGCCGTAGGACTTGTCGTCCCAGGCGATCGTCCACTTGTAGGACTTGATGGTGGTCTGGGGCTCGGTGCCGAGGCTGTTGTAGCCCGACTCGGCCTTGGTCAGGAAGGCCGGGTCGTTGGTGGCCCTGTACAGCCAGATCGCGCCCCAGACCAGCTCATCGGTGTAGCCGCTCCAGGAGTTGTAGTAACTCTGGGCGTCGGTGATGCAGTCGCTGTACTTCTTCCGCACCGTGTCGGCGAAGGTGTAGAGCTGCTTGGCGTGCGTCACCAGCGTGTCGGCGTAGGCCGGGTCGGTCGGCCGGAAGACGATGGAGGAGGCGGCCATCGCCGCCGCCGTCTCTCCCGCGAGATCCGACCCGCCGCACGAGGCGTCGATCCTGTACGCGGGCCGCGCCATCGCCATCGCCTCGGCCGGGCCCCACCAGGCGTGGTCCGTGCCGCCGTTGCCCACCTGGCCGTAGAGCGTGTTCGGCGACGGGTGGGCCTTGATGAAGTAGTCGTTGACGTGTCTGAGGTTGTTCAGCAGGTGGGTGAGCTGGCCGGAGCCCGCGTACGCGTCGCGGTACTCCACCGCGCCCCAGGCCAGCATGGTGGCGGAGAACGCCATCGGGAAGCCGAACTTGACGTGGTCGCCCGCGTCGTACCAGCCGCCGGTGAGGTCCACGCCGACGTCGTCGCCGTCGGCCAGGCCCGAGTCGCCGCGCCAGCCGACGCGGTTCCAGCCGGGCAGCTCGCCCGACTGCTGGGCCTCGTAGAACCACAGCGACTTCTGCAGCGCCTCGCCGTACGCGAACGCGGGAGCGGCGGCCCCGGCGGCCGGTGCGGCGAGGAGCATGGGCACGGCCAGGGCCGCCGCCGCGAAGGCGGCGGCCCTTTTCACGAACGGGCTCGTCACGGGAAGAGCCGCCCGTACTCGGCCAGGGCGACGGCGACGTCGACCTGCGCCCAGAAGCGGTGATAGTTGAAGACCGGAGCCGGCCCGGTGCCGTTGAGGAAGGACTGGACCCTCGGCCAGTCAGGGTCGTCCTCGTAGAAGGACCTGATCGACATGAACGTTGAGTCGGAGTTGATCGGGTCGCCGTTCGGCATGGTGCCGGTCCAGCCGGCGGGCACGTGGACCGCGTCGTCCACCCGGTTGTAGTCGGTCTTGGTCTCCGGCACCGAGACGCCCTCGGCGTCACGGTTCTCCCAGACGCCGTCCAGCAGCGCCTTGGCCGTGTCCCTGGCCTCGGCGTGGTTGGCCCTGGCCGCGTAGTACATGAGCACCTTGGCGTAGGCTCCGGCGACGCCCACGTCCTGCGTGTGGTCCACGACCGTGACGTGCAGGCCGGGGTTGGCCGGCGGCATGCCCGTCGTGGCGGTGAAGTTGCCCGCCGGCTGGCCGGTCCAGCGCAACGTGGACGGGATCTGGTAGCTGCCGTCGGCGTTGATCGTGGTGTTGTCCAGCGCCCACGCCACCCACTTGTCGAGCAGCGCCTTGGCGTCGGCGTTGCCGGTGACGTTGTAGAGCTCGGCCACCCGCTCCATCGTCCACGCCTGGAAGCCGAACCACTGGTTCGACGGCGGGTCGTGGTAGACGGGCTGCCAGTCGTAGGTCATGCCGTGGAACTTGGGCAGGCCGCTCGGCGGGGTGGCGTAGTGGCCTTCCCAGCTGTTGGTCGCGCCGCCGGCGATGGCGCCTTCGGCCGACTGCAGCCAGGTGTAGAACTGCAGCTGGCGGGTGAGGCTGGTGCTCCAGTCCGTCGTTCCGGTGGCGCTCTTCGGCTTGAGCTCGGCGACGTTCGCCAGGGCCCAGGCCGCGAACGGGTTCTGATATCCGGCGTGGTTGTGGCTGGAACCGATGCGCCAGGCCCATCCGGCGTTGGAGTCGGTCGCGCCGCCCCACGCGTAGTACCAGGACAGGAGGTAGTTGGAGGCGTTCTTGCCGGTGCCCGCCGGGCACGAGGGGCTGGTGCAGCCGGGCTGCTTGAAGTACTTGTCGTACATCGCGTAGCGCAGGTAGTCGCCCATCTTCGCGGCCTTGGCCACGGTGGCGGAGATCTGCGACTCCTTGCCCTGCGCCTTGGCCCAGGTCTGCGCCCAGTACGCCACCTGCACGGCGCGGGCGTCGGCGTCGGGGGCGTTGGTGTACTTCCACTGCTTGGCGTAGGAGCTGTCCTTGATGAACAGGTCCAGGTAGCCGTTGGTACCGCCGTGCTCGAAGGTGTCGCAGGACGGCTGCGGGATCGTCTCGAAGACCGACTCCTCCGGCCCGCGCTGGTAGGTGTTGATGTAGGCGGGCCTGGTGGTGCCGTCGCCGCAGCGGCCGAAGCCGTAGGTGTTGTCCACGTCCAGCAGCCAGTGCATGCCGTAGACGTCCCGGGTGCCGTAGGCGCTCTGCAGCTCGTTCGCGATCGGGTCGGTGCCGACGCTCACGCTCGAATCGATCTGGGTCGGATAGTTGTCGATCTCCAGGTGCTCGGCCGCGTAGGTGGCGGGCTTGGCCGGGTCGTAGAAGGAGTTCGTCGGCTGGTCGGCCGTGGCCGGGATGATGTACCTCTCCATCGAGGCCCAGGCTGCGTTGAACTTCGACCAGTCCCCGGTGACCTGCCCGTAGACCGCCTCCAGCCACAGGAAGTAGCTGTAGGCCTCCGACGTCGTCTCGTGCCCGTGGTCGGGCGCCTCGACCATGAACGTCTCCACCGAGTGGTACGGCACACCCTCGGGCGAGAAGTAGCCGTTGGCGGGGTCGTGCAGGTCGTTGTAGAGCTCGGTGAACCGCTGGATGTACTCGTTGTCGCCGCCGGGCACGTCGTCGTCCGCCTCGGTGGCGGTGACGTCGACGGCGCTGTAGCCGGTGGCGCTCACCCTGAACACGGCCGAACCGCTGGTCGTGTCGGCGTCGTCGGCGGCGGCGAGCGTGACGTTCTGGGCGGTGTTCCAGTTGGCCGTGGTGAAGGTGCGCGTGGCGCCGGCGCCGACGGTCAGGTCGGCGTCACCGCTGACCCGCGCGGTGCTGACGGTCACGCCGGCGGTGGGAGCCCTCGACAGCCTGACGGTGAAGGAGGCGGTGCCGGTCTCCGGCACGGCCAGGCTCAGCGGGCTCACCACGAGCGCGGGCGTGCTGTCGGAGGAGACGGTGATGCCGACCGGGGACGACGTGGTGGTCGCGCCCGCGTTGTCGGTCGCCCGCGCGGTGATCGAGTAGCTTCCCGCGGTCACGTTGGTCCAGCTGTAGGCGTAGGGCGAGGTGGTGTCGGTGCCCAGCAGCGTGGACCCCTGGTAGAAGTCGACCTTGGCGACCGTGCCGTCCGCGTCGGCGGCGGTCGCGGCGATCGGCACCGTGGCGGGGACGGTGAACGTCTGGCCGGCCGTGGGCGAGGTAAGCGCGACGGTGGGCGGCTGGTTGGTGCCGGTGCCGCCGCAGGTGGTGCCGTTGATGGCGAAGGTGGTGGGCTTGGGGTTGGAGCCGGACCAGGTGCCGTTGAAGCCGATCGAGGTGCTGGCCCCGGTGGCGAGGTTGCCGTTCCAGGGCATGTTCTGGGCTGTGACCCGGGTGCCCGACTGGCTCCAGTTCGCGCCCCAGCCGCTGGGCGTGTACCTCTGCGTGGTGGTGGGGAAGTCGAAGGTCAGCGTCCAGCCGGTGAGCGGGTCACCGAGGTTCTTGACGGCGAGGTTGGCGGTGAAGCCGCCCTGGTTCGAGCCGCTGGTCCATTCGTTGGAGGTGTAGGTCACCTCGCAGGCGACGGCCGCGCTGGCGGGGGCTTGGGCCAGCACGGTCGTGGTGCCCGCGACGAGGACCAGCGCCGCGGCCATGGCGAGTCGCCTGGCCAGGCGAGCGAGCATTGATCGGGGTCTGTGGGTCACTGTCTCTCCATGGGAGTAGGGGGTGGGAGCGCTCCCATGGGGATTGTGTGTTTCGCTGAGCACCGGATGTCAACGAAACGACGTCCGGGTAACCGCCGTATTTCCTCCCACCTGGCTGCGCGGCATGAAAGTTTCACGCGCGTTCCGGAGCATTCGGCGAGCGTACGGGGCGGCGAGGCGGGCGGACCGGGCGGCCCGCTGTACAGCCACTCGAGTCCCGCTCACTATGGGAGCGCTCCCAAGTCAGCCTCAGTACCTGCTGGAGATGATGACCCGTGAAAATCCCACGCGCCCTCCGGAGATGGGCGGTGACCGCGACCGCGACCTGCGTCGCGGCGCTCGGCCTGGTCGCCGGGCAGACCACCGCGGCCCACGCCGCGGTCGCCTGTGACGTCGTGTACACCCCCAACACGTGGACATCGAGTCCAGGACAGGGCGGCTTCACCGCGAACATCACGCTGAAGAACCTCGGCGACCCGCTCACGAGCTGGACGCTGGCCTTCGACTTCCCCACCACCACGCAGAGGTACACGCCCAGCGGCTGGGGCGCGAACTGGAGCCAGTCCGGGACCCGCGTGACCGGTCAGAACTTGCCCTACAACGGCACCCTCGCCACCGGGGCCAGCACCTCGATCGGCTTCAACGGCACCTGGTCCGGGACCAACCCCAACCCGGCCTCCTACACCGTGAACGGCACCACCTGCGGCGGCCCCGGCGGCCAGACCCCGGCCGTGGTCACCTCAGCCAGCTCGGTCGCCGTCAACGAGGGCGGCACCGCCACCTTCACCGCCAGGCTGTCGTCGGCTCCGACGGCCAACGTGACCGTCAGCACCTCCCGCACCAGCGGTGACGCCGACCTGACCGTCAGCTCCGGCGCCTCGCTCACCTTCACGCCGGCCAACTGGAACACCGCGCAGACGGTGACCCTGGCCGCGGCCCAGGACGCGGACACCACGGCGGGCACCGCCGCCTTCACCGTCGGCGGGACCGGCGCCACCGCCGCGACCGTCAACGCCACCGAGGTCGACGACGACGCCGTCCAGGAGCAGTCCCTGATCGTCACGCCGACGTCGGTGACCGTGCCGGAAGGCTCCAGCGCCACCTACACCGTGCGCCTGGCCGCGCAGCCCACCTCGAACGTGACCGTCACCACCACCGCGGGCAGCGGCGACGCGAACCTCACCGTGAGCTCCGGCGCCTCGCTCACCTTCACCGCCGCCAACTGGAACATTCCGCAGACCGTGACGCTCGCCGCCGCCCAGGACTCCGACACCGCCGCCGGCTCGCGCACCTTCACCGTCGCCGCCTCCGGCCTGACCTCGCGCACGGTCACCGCCACCGAAGCCGACGACGACGGCGTCAGCAACCCCGTGCACGTCGAGAACCCCTACGCCGGAGCCACCGGCTACGTCAATCCCAACTGGCGGGCCAAGGCCGCCGCCGAGCCGGGCGGCGCGGCGATCGCCAACACCTCGACCGCCGTGTGGATGGATCGCATCGCCGCCATCGGCGGCACCGCAGGCGCCATGAGCCTGCGGGCCCACATGGACGAGGCCGTCCAGCAGGACGCCGCCAACGGCGCCTCGCCCCTGACGATCCAGGTCGTCATCTACGACCTGCCCAACCGCGACTGCTCGGCGCTGGCCTCCAACGGCGAACTGCTCATCGCCGAGAACGGCCTGAACCGCTACAAGGCCGAATACATCGACCCGATCGCGGCCATCCTCGACGACCCGCAGTACGGCAACCTGCGCATCGTCACCATCATCGAGCCCGACTCGCTGCCGAACCTGATCACCAACCTGAGCTTCCCCAAGTGCGCCGAGGCCCAGTCCACCGGCGCCTACGTCCAGGGCGTGCAGTACGCGCTCAACAAGCTGCACGCGATCACCAACGTCTACACCTACATCGACGCCGCCCACCACGCCTGGCTCGGCTGGGACTCGAACTTCAACCCGTCGGTCGACCTGTTCCACTCCACGGTCGCGGGCACCACCGCCGGCGTCGACAGCGTCGACGGCTTCATCGTCAACACGGCCAACACCTCCGCGACCCGGGAGCCGTACTTCACCATCAACTCCACCGTCAACGGCACCTCGGTCCGGCAGTCGGACTGGGTCGACTGGAACTACTACATCGATGAGCTGTCCTTCGCCACCGCCCTGCGCAACGCCCTCATCGGCAAGGGCTTCAGGCAGGGGCTCGGCATGCTCATCGACACCTCGCGCAACGGCTGGGGCGGCTCCGCCCGCCCGACCGGCCCGAGCACCTCGACCGAGCTGAACCCCTTCGTCAACCAGTCACGCGTCGATCGCCGCATCCACGCCGGCAACTGGTGCAACCAGAGCGGCGCAGGAATCGGTTACCGGCCGCAGGCCAGCCCCGAGGCCGGCTTCGACGCCTACGTCTGGATCAAGCCGCCTGGTGAGTCCGACGGGGCCAGCACGGACATCCCGAACGACGAGGGCAAGAAGTTCGACCGGATGTGCGACCCCACCTACACCGGCAACGACCTCAACGGCAACAACCTGACCGGGGCGCTGCCCGACGCGCCGCTCTCCGGCCAGTGGTTCTCCGCCCAGTTCAGAGAGCTCGTCAGGAACGCCTACCCACCGCTCTCCTGACCCGATCACAGGGCCCAGGCCGCCGGACCCGTCCCGGCCTGGGCCCTGTCCCAATCCCTCAGCGATTCGCGCGCCAGTCTGAGACGACCCGCTCGACGTCGTAGGGCATCAGGTTCAGCGGCGGCCCGGACAGCCCGGTCCTGATCGCCTCGCGGATCCTGTCGTTGATGTCGTTCACGATCAGCCGCACCTCGCCCTCGGACCTGGCCTCGGCGGCCGCCGCGAGCGACTCCTCGGCGTCCTTGCGCAGCGCCAGCGTCGGAGGCAGCGGCATGGACAGGCCCTCGCTGCGCAGCTTCTGCTTGACCCACCACAGGTCGTCGTAGGCCCTGTCCAGATCGGGCAGCGGCTTGCCCTTGCCCGGCAGGTTGTCGAACTCCCCGCGCTCCTCGGCTTCGCGGATCTGCCGATCCACCCAGCTCTCGAACGGCATCCCTGGCGGTTTGCGCTCGGTCACGCGCCGATCTCCCTCCTCTAGGCGAGGTTGTGCCTGGCGGCGGCAGGCGCGCGCCACCCGAGCATCGCCTCGGTCATCCGCACGGCCGCCACCGTGGCGGGCACGTCGTGCACGCGGACGATCCGCGCCCCGCGCAGGATGGCCATGACGTTGGCCGCGATCGTCCCCTCCCCTCGCTCGCCCAGGGGCCGGTCCAGGGTCTCCCCGATGAAGTCCTTGTTGGACAGCGCGACCAAGGTCGGATATCCGATCGAGGTGACCTCCTCCAGCCGCCTCATCAGCTCCAGCGAGTGGTAGGTGTTCTTGTTCAGATCGTGCCCCGGATCGATGATGATCCGGTCGGCCGCGATCCCCGCGTCCAGGGCCGCCCGCACCCGCTCGCGCAGGTAGGCCGTGACCTCGGACAGGATGTCGTCATAACGGGGCCGGAAGACCCGCCGCCCCGGTCCCCCGAGACTGTGCGTCACCACCACCGTGGCCCCCGCCCGAGCCGCGACCTCGGCGATGCCCGGCTCGCGCAGCCCGTTGGTGTCGTTGATCACGTCGGCCCCGGAATCCAGGGCCGCCTGCGCCACGGCCGCCCGGTGCGTGTCCACGCTGATCACCGCGTCGGTGACCCGCCGCACCTCGGAGATGACGGGCGCCACCCGCTCGATCTCCTCGTCGACCCCGATCTCGGCCTGGGCCGCGCTGAAGGCGAATCCCCCGATGTCCACCCAGTCGGCTCCCGCGTCGACGGCCCGCCGCGCCGCCTCCACAGCCCTCTCGAGCTCGAAGGTCCGTCCCTGGTCGTGGAACGAGTTGGGGGTCCGGTTGACGATGGCCATGATCGCCACCTGCCGCCGGAAGTCGAACTCCCGCCGCCCGATCCGCCGCACGGGCTCGATGATCTCGCCGGAGAACGACGTGCCAGCTACGCCACTCACGGCACCCATCCTCCAGACTCCGGCCACCCCGCCCGAGCCTACCCGGCCCGTTCGCGCTCCACTCGGCCGCTCACCGCTGTCGCGCCGGGTGGAGCGGGAGCCCCGCCTGCCGGGCGCGGGCTGTGCGTGGCGGGCGGAGCTCCCGGTCTTCGACAGGCCGTGCCCGTCAGGCCGTGAAGTGGTTCATGTGCCGGTGGAGTCCGCTCACCGCCACTCTGACCCGCTTCATCGGCGACACGTGCCTGAGCTGGTGACGGGGCAGGCGCATGGTGATCTGGACGACGGTCCCGCCGGGCCCGGTGCGGAAGTCGACGCCGTCGCACAGCCGGCGGATCAGATAGATCCCCCGGCCCGTGAACGCCATGTCCGATGGCAGCCGGTGGCCGTTGACGTAGCCGTGCGGGATGCCGGACCCGTGGTCGGCGGTCTCGGCGCGGAGCATCCCGCCGCTCGTCCACAGCTTGAGGTGGCCGTAGCCGCCTCCGTGCTCCACGGCGTTGACGACGCTCTCGTGGACGGCCAGGACGAAGTCCTCCAGTCGCGCGCCGGCCAGCCCGGAGGCTGAGGCGTGGCGTGCCACGGCGTGGCGCAGAGTGGTGACCTCCTGAAGAGTGAAGGGCTGGGTGATCAACGTGCGCATGGCAAGCTCCTCATGATTGCCTGTCACGCCGACGCGCGCGGCCCGAAGGGCCGAGCGGATGGTCAGCGGGGTGGGCCCGGCCGCGGACTCGGCGGGAGGGGCCGGCCGGCTGGGCTTCGGGCGATCTCAGATGGTCCACGTCTGTCCTCCGTGTCGGAAACGACACGCAGGGCCACGCTTCTGGACCTCGCGTACCCTCAGCCTCTGCCCTGTCTGGGAGTCGCTACACCTGTCAACCGTCAGGCGTGGCGCGGGATCCGGAGCCGGTGACGAGTTCGCGCAGGCGGTTGCGGCCGGTGTCGGGGACGAGCGGCGGGGTGTCCAGGCCGGCGCCGTCGTGCATTCCCTCAAGCAGTGCCCGCAGCGTGTCGGCGGCGGAGTGCACGGGCATCCAGCCGAGCACGTCGCGTGCGCGGTCCATCTTCATGAGCGGGATCTGCAGGGCCAGCTCCAGCAGGCCGGGGGCGGCGGGCACGAGCCGCAGGTGCCAGCCCGCGGACACGGCGGCACGCGCCAGCGCCGGCGAGACCGGGACGGTCCTGGCGCCGAGCAGCTCGGCCAGCGCCGAAGGGTCGAGCACCGGGTCGGCGGCCAGGTTGAAGGCTCCGCTGACCGGCCTGGTGACGGCCAGCCGGTAGGCCTCGGCGGCGTCCTCGGCGTGCAGGATCTGCAGCTTGAGCCCGGGGATGTCCGGGACGAACGGGATGTTGGCCGCCTTGACCAGCCTGCGCGGCAGCAGCGGCCCCGCGAACAGCCTGCGCTGCTCGGTGGCCGCCTCCCGCTTGAAGATGAAGCCGGGCCGCATCCGGACCACCCGGATGCCGGGGTTGTCGTTCTCGAACACGTCGAGCACCCGCTCGACGTAGGCCTTCTCCCGCCCGTAGGCGGCGCCCGGGTAGCCGTGGGTGGGCCAGCTCTCGTCCACCGGCTCGTCCTTGGGCCGGGGCGAGTACGCGCCGACCGAGGAGGCGTACACCAGGGCGGGCACGCCCGCCTCCGCCACCGCCTGGAAGACGCGCACGCTGCCCAGCACGTTGGCCCGCCAGGTGACCGTGGCGTTCCTGGTGGGCTGGAACAGCCAGGCCAGGTGCACGACCGCGTCGGCGCCGTCGAAGATCTGCGACAGGTCGCCGGTGACCACGTCGGCCCGGCGCCACTCGGTGCGCTCCGACTGCCAGCCCGGCAGCCGCCGGGCGACGCCGACGATGGACGTCACGCTGTCGTCGGCCTCGAGCGCCCGCACCACGCTCGTCCCGACGTTTCCCGTCGCTCCCACCACCACCACTCTCATGCGCCTCTGGCTGCCCGCGGTGGCGGCCGCGAAACCGCTCTGACCTGGAAGGTCATGGCCGCAGCAGCACTTTGACCGCGCCGTCCCGCTTCTTCTGGAACATCTCGTACGCCTGCGGCGCCTGGTCCAGTGGCAGCCGGTGCGTCGCCAGGTCCATCACGCCGAGCGGGTCGGAGTCGTCGGTCACCAGCGGCATAAGTGCGCCGATCCAGCGCCGGACGTGGGCCTGGCCCATCCGCATCGTGATGCCCTTGTCGAACATGCGCAGCATCGGCAGGGGGTCCGTCATGCCGCCGTAGACGCCGACGACGGAGATCACGCCGCCGCGTCGTACGGTGTCGATGGCCTGGTTGAGCGCCGCCAGGCGGTCGACTCCCGCGTGGGTCATGAGCGGCGCCGCCACCGTGTCGGGCAGGAGGCCGGTGAGCCTCTGGGCCAGCTTGGCGGCCGGGGAGCCGTGCGCCTCCATGCCGACGGCGTCGATGACGGAGTCCGTGCCCCGCCCGGCCGTGAGCTGCCTGACCGCCTCGGGCACGTCGGAGGCGTCGCGCGCGTCGATGACCTCGATACCGTGGCGGCGGGCCATCTCCAGCCGTTCCGGCACACCGTCGATGCCGATCACGCGGTGGCCGAGGTGGCGGGCGATGCGGGCGGACATCTGGCCGATGGCGCCGAGGCCGAAGACGGCGACGCTGCCGCCCGGGGGCACGTGCGCGTACTGCACGGCCTGCCAGGAGGTGGGCAGCACGTCCGACAGGAAGACGAACCGTTCGTCGGCCGGGCCGTCGGGCACCTTGATCGGGCCGAACTGGGCCTGCGGGATCCGCAGGTACTCGGCCTGGCCGCCGGGCACCTGGCCGTACAGCCTGGTGTAGCCGAACAGGGCCGCCCCCATGCCGTGCTCGCGCACCTGGGTGGTCTCGCATTGGGCGTAGAGCTCCAGGCCGCACATGTGGCAGTGGCCGCAGGAGATGTTGAACGGCACCACGACCCGGTCTCCCACCTTCAGGTCGGTGATCTGGGCGCCGACGGCCTCGACGATGCCCATGGGCTCGTGGCCGAGAATGTCGCCCTCGGTCATGAACGCGCCGAGCACTTCGTACAGGTGCAGATCCGAGCCGCAGATGCCGCTGCTCGTGACCTTGATGACCGCGTCGTTCGGCTCTTTGATCTCCGGGTCGGGAACCTCCTCGACCCGCACGTCGCGCTTGCCGTGCCAGGTGACGGCCTTCATGGCTCCTCCTTACTGGGGGCACGAACAGCCGCATACCCCCACATCCGCTGTCAAACGAACCAGCCCGGCGGCGGGCGGGGGATCCGGGCATGCCCGCGGTCACGGGCAGGCCTCGCCAGGCGCGAGAAAAACTCTGATCCCTAAAGCGGCTTTACACCCTCCGTATTCAATGAGTAACTACTGGTGATGACGGTCGACAGAAGGAGCCCGCTCATGACGGTGAGCTTCACCCCCAACCTCTTGGGACCGCGCATTGACGATCGCCTGGCCGGTTTTCTCGACGGCTGGCGCGCCCCCGTGGCCGACAGGGACGTGGTGGCCGCCTACCAGCTGCTCGTGGAATTCATTCTCGGCGGCGGCAAGCGCATCCGCCCCCAGCTGTGCTACTGGGGCTGGCGGGGCGCCGGCGGCGAGGACTGCGAGGAGATCATCAGCGCCGCCGCGGCCCTGGAGCTGTGTCACGCCGGCCTGCTGATCCACGACGACATCATGGACGGCAGCGACCTGCGCCGCGGCCGGTCCACCGTCCACCGCAGCCTCGCCCACCTGCACGGCGGAGCGGGCGCGGAGGCGTTCGGCAGGGCCGGCGGCATCCTGCTGGGCACGCTCAGCCTGGCCTGGTCCGACGCGCTGCTGTCCTCGTGCGGGGTGGAGCCCGCCCGCCTGCGCGCGGCACACCACCTGTTCGACGCCATGCGCACCGAGGTCATCAGCGGCCAGTATCTGGACATCCTGGCCCAGCTGCGCGACGGCGCCACCGTGGAGCAGGCGCTGACGACGATCCGCTACAAGACCGCCAAGTACACCGTCGAGCGCCCGCTGCAGATCGGCGGCGCGCTGGCAGGGGCGGCGCCCGAGCTGCTGCGCTCCTACTCCGCGTTCGGGCTGCCGCTGGGCGAGGCCTTCCAGCTCCGCGACGACATGCTCGGCACCTTCGGCTCGTCGGGCGAGACGGGCAAGTCAGCGCTGGACGACCTGCGCGAGGGCAAGCAGACGGTCCTGTTCGCGCACGCGGTGGAGCGAGCCACCCCCGCGCAGCTCGCCTACCTGCGCACCTGGCACGGCAACCCGGAGCTGACCGACGAGCACGCCGGGGAGGTGCGCGAGATCCTCATCGCCACCGGCGCGCCGACGAGGGTCGAGGGGATGATCGACGAGCGCGTCCGCCTGGCGGTCAAGGCGCTCGAAGCCGCCCCGATCGCGTCCGAGGCGCGCGTCGCCCTGACCGTGCTGGCCGCCCAGCTGGCCCACCGCGACAGCTGATCGCATGGATCACCGGCGATCGGCGCTTCACCCTGCCCAAGGGCGATTACCCAGAGCCACTTTGTCTCACTATCTGTAGCGCAACTCTAAAGATCGGTGGTGCACGATGACAGAAACGACCGAATCGACCGCTCCAGGCAACAACGGTCAGCAGCTCAGCCTGAGCACCGACGCCGCGCGCAATCTGGCGACGACCACCAAGACCGCCCCGCAGATGCAGGAGATCACCAATCGCTGGCTGGTGAAGCTGCTGCCGTGGGTGCAGACCGCCGGTGGCGTCTTCCGGGTCAACCGGCGGCTGACCTACACCCTGGGCGACGGCCGCATCACCTTCAGCACGACCGGCGCGGAGGTCCGGGTCGTGCCGGCCGAGCTCTGCGAGCTGCCGATGCTGCGCGGCTTCGACGACATCGAGGTCCTGGAGGCGCTCGCCTACCGCTTCGCCCAGCGCGAGGTCGAGCCCGGTGAGGAGATCGTGCGCGAGGGCGACCCGGTCGAGCAGCTCGTGCTGATCGCGCACGGCAGGGTCGGCAAGGTCGCCAACGGCGCCTACGGTGACCAGCAGAACCTGGGCGTGCTGGCCGACGGCGACCATCTCGGCGAACGGCTGCTCGTCGGCGGTGGCCAGTGGGAGTACTCCGCGCGGGCGAAGACCGCCACCACGGTGCTGACGCTCTCCCGCGAGGACTTCCAGGCGCTGCTGGACCGCTCGCCCGGCTTGCGCGAGCACTTGGAGGCATGGCAGAGCAGCGGCGATCGGGCGAGCAACGACTATGGCGAGGCCGCGATCGACATGTCGTCCGGCCACAGTGGCGAGGCCACGCTGCCCGGCACGTTCGTCGACTACGAGTTGAGCCCGCGCGAGTACGAGCTGAGCGTCGCGCAGACCGTCCTGCGGGTGCACAGCAGGGTCACCGACCTCTACAACCAGCCGATGAACCAGCTCGACCAGCAGCTCCGCCTGACCGTCGAGGCGCTGCGCGAGCGGCAGGAGCACGAGCTGGTGAACAACCGCGAATTCGGCCTCCTGCACAACGCCGACTTCAGCCAGCGCATCCGCACCCGCACCGGCCCGCCCACCCCGGACGACATGGACGACCTGCTGGCCAAGGTGTGGAAGGACCCGGCCTTCTTCCTCGCCCACCCGCAGACCATCGCGGCCTTCGGCAGGGAGTGCAGCAAGCGCGGCCTCTATCCCCAGGCCGCCGAGGCGAGCGGCCACCGGGTGCCCGCCTGGCGGGGCGTGCCGATCTTCCCCTGCAACAAGATCCCCATCACCGGGCAGCGGATGAGCTCGGTCCTGCTGATGCGCACCGGCCAGGAGAGCCAGGGCGTGGTCGGGCTGCACCAGACCGGCATCCCCGATGAGTACCAGCCGAGCCTGTCGGTCCGGTTCATGAACATCAACGAGAAGGCCGTCATCTCCTACCTGGTCAGCGCCTACTACTCGGCCGCCGTGCTCGTCCCCGACGCGCTGGCCGTGCTGGAGGACGTCGAGATCGGGCGCGAGGACTAACAGGGGCCTTCCGGTCTCAGGGATTGGGTGGTGTTTCGGTTGACGGAGTTGGACGAGCGGGATTCGCGGCTGAGCCTGGACCCGGCGGCAGCGCGCAAGCTGGCCACGACGACCAAGACGGCTCCGCTGATGCGGGAGATCTCCCCGCGCTGGCTGCTGCGGGCACTGCCGTGGGTGGAGCTCGCAGCCGGCGGCTACCGGGTGAACCGCCGGCTCACCTACGTGGCCGGCGGCGGGCGGGTGTGCTTCTCCCACTCGGGCGCGCGGCTGCGGGTGGTGCCGCCCAGCCTGACCGAACTGCCACTGCTGCACGGGTACGGGGACCGTACCGTGCTGGAGACCCTGGCCGGACGGTTCGAGCAACGCGAGTACGGGCGCGGAGAGGCGATCGTGCGGGAGGGCGAGCCCGCCGGGGAGCTCGTCCTCGTCGCGCGCGGCAAGGTCGCCAAGCTCCAGGCGGGCGGCTACGGCGACAGCCTGGTGCGGGCCAGGCTGTCGCCCGGCGACCACGTCGGCGCCGACCTGCCGCAGCCGGCGGAGCGGTGGGAGTTCACCCTGGAGGCCGGCACCCCCTGCACGGTGCTGGTCCTCCCCTGGCAGGCGCTGCGCGACCTCGCCGAGCGGACGCCTTCGCTGCGCGATCAGATCGAGCTGCACCGGGCCAGGCTGGCCAGGCCCTGGACCAAGCACGGCGAGGCCGCGATCGAGATGTCGTCCGGCCACCGTGGCGAGCATGCGCTGCCGGGCACCTTCGTCGACTACGACCCGGGGCCTCGGGAGTACGAGCTGAGCGTGTCCCAGGCCGTGCTCCGGATCCACACCAGGGTCGCCGACCTGTTCAGCGACCCCATGGACCAGACGGAGGAGCAGCTCAGGCTGACCGTCGAGGCGGTCCGCGAGGCGCAGGAGCGCGAGCTGGTCAACAACCGCGAATTCGGGCTGCTGCACAACGCCGATCCCGCGCAGCGGCTGTCCACCCGCTCCGGGCCGCCGGCCCCGGCCGACCTGGACGACCTCCTCTGCCGCAGGAAGAAGACCCGTTACCTGCTGGCCCACCCACTGGCCATCGCGGCGTTCGGCAGGCAGTGCAGCGCCGCGGGCATCTATCTGGACAGCGTCGAGGTGGACGGGAGCAGGCTGAGCGCGTGGCGCGGCGTGCCGATCCTGCCCTGCGACAAGATCCCGGTCAGCGGGGCGGGCACCAGCTCGATCCTCGCGTTCAGGACCGGCGAGGAGGACCAGGGGGTCGTCGGCCTGCACCAGACCGGCGTGCCCGACGAGTACCGGCCAGGCCTCAGCGTGCGGGTGATGGGCATCGACGACCGGGCGGTCACCACCTATCTCGTCAGTGCCTACTACTCCGCCGCCGTCCTCGTCCCCGACGCGCTCGGTGTGCTCGAGGACGTCGAGGTGTACGGCTGAAGACCCTGATGACACGAGCGGAGTGACGATGGCGCAGCCTTTCGAACTGCCGGACTTCTACCTGCCGCATCCGGCGCGGCTCAACCCCCACGCCGAGGAGGCGCGGGCGCACGCCAAGCAGTGGGCCCGGGCGATGGGGATGCTGGAGGGCTCGGGGATCTGGGAGGAGAAGGACCTCGACGCCCACGACTACGCGCTGCTGTGCGCGTACACCCATCCCGACTGCGACGGGCCGGAGCTCTGCCTGGTCACCGACTGGTACGTGTGGGTCTTCTTCTTCGACGACCACTTCCTGGAGGTGTTCAAGCGGCCGGGAGACCGTGAGGGCGGCAAGGCCTACCTGGACCGGCTGCCCGCCTTCATGCCGTTGGAAGCGGGCGCGGAGGTGCCGGAGCCG
This sequence comes from Nonomuraea sp. LPB2021202275-12-8, assembly GCF_037044575.1. Classification (NCBI taxonomy): domain Bacteria; kingdom Bacillati; phylum Actinomycetota; class Actinomycetes; order Streptosporangiales; family Streptosporangiaceae; genus Nonomuraea; species Nonomuraea sp. LPB2021202275-12-8. Next base: position 342,145 of record NZ_JBAHWD010000006.1, read on the forward strand.
GCCAACCCGGTCGAGGCCGGGCTGGCCGACCTGTGGGCGCGCACGGTGCCCGGCACGTCCGCCGACTGGCGGGCGCGCTTCGCCGAGAGCACCCGCCACCTGTTGAACGAGTCGCTGTGGGAGCTGTCCAACATCAACGCGGGCCGGGTGCCGAACCCGGTGGAGTACATCGAGATGCGCCGCAAGGTGGGCGGGGCGCCGTGGTCGGCAGGCCTGGTCGAGCACGCGGTGGGCGCCGAGGTGCCTGCCCGGATCGCCGGCTCGCGGCCGATGCGGGTGCTGCGCGACGCCTTCTCCGACGGGGTGCACCTGCGCAACGACCTGTTCTCCTACCAGCGGGAGACCGCCGACGAGGGCGAGCTGAGCAACGGCGTCCTGGTCCTGGAGACGTTCCTCGGCTGCACCACCCAGGAGGCCGCCGACGCCGTCAACGACCTGCTCACCTCGCGGCTGCAGCAGTTCGAGCACACCGTGTTCACCGAGCTGGGCCCGCTCTTCGCCGAGCACGCCCTCGACCCGCTCAGCTGCGCGGGCGTGCTGGCCTACGTCAAGGGCCTGCAGGACTGGCAGTCGGGCGGGCACGAGTGGCACATGCGCTCCAGCCGCTACATGAACCAGGGGGCGCGGTCCGGCCCGCCGCTGGGCATGAAGTCGATCGTCGACCTGCTCGGCGCGAAGCGGATCCGCACCTACGCGCACGTCCCCCACACCAAGGTCGGTCCCTCGCAGGTGCCGGATCTCTACATGCCCTTCGAGCCGCAGCTCTCCCCCCACCTGGAGGCCGCACGCGGCAACCTGGTCGCCTGGGCGCACAGGATGGGCATCCTCGAAGCGCAGCCCGGCGTCACCGGCTCGGTCGTCTGGGACGAGGCCAAGCTCATCGACTACGATCTCCCGCTCTGCGCCGCGGGCCTCGACCCGGACGCCACACCGGACGAGCTCGACCTGTCCTCATGCTGGCTCGCCTGGGGCACCTACGGCGACGACCTCTTCCCCGTCGTGTTCGGCCGCACCCGCAACCTCGCCGCCGCTCGCGCGACCGTGGACCGGCTGTCGGCCTACATGCCGCTCGACGGCGTCACCTTTCCCGTTCCGGCCAGCCCGCTCGAAACCTCTCTCGCCGACCTGTGGCGCCGCTCGGCCGGCCCGATGGCGCCGAGCGCCCGGCGTACGTTCCGCGCGGCCATCGAGAAGATGGCCGAGAGCTGGCTGTGGGAGCTCGACAACCAGGCGGAGAACCGGATCCCCGACCCGGTCGACTACGTCGAGATGCGGCGGCTGACCTTCGGCTCGGATCTCACCATGAGCCTGTGCCGGCTGGCCCGCGTGGGCGTGATCCCGCAGGAGGTCTACGACAGCGGCCCGATGCGCTCGCTGGAGAACTCGGCCCAGGACTACGCCACCCTGCTCAACGACGTCTACTCCTACCAGAAGGAGATCGAGTACGAGGGCGAGGTGCACAACGGCGTGCTCGTCGTGCAGTGCTTCTTCGGCTGCGACTACCCGACCGGCCTCCGGATCGTCGTCGACCTCATGGAGTCGCGGATGCGGCAGTTCCAGCACGTGGTCGCGCACGAGCTGCCGATCCTCTGCGACGACTTCGGCCTGGGCGAGGCTGCCAGGCAGGCGATCGGCGACCATGTCCGGGAGCTGGAGAACTGGATGTCGGGCATCCTCGTCTGGCACCGCGACTGTTTCAGGTACGACGAGGCGTCGCTGCGCCGCCACCACCGGCCGCCCCGGTGGCGGCTGGCCGGGCCGACGGGACTCGGCACCTCGGCCGCGCTGATCGTCTAGCTGAGTGCCCGCTGGTGGGCGTCATGGAACCAGCCCACCAGCTCCAGCAGCCTCTTCTGGAACGGCGTGATGTTGTGCAGACGGATCCAGCGCTGCGAGGGCGGCACGGTGGGCATCACGAGCACGCGGATGCCGGACAGGTCGACGAAGGTCAGCGCGCCGGTGTCGACGTCGATGTAGGTGCTGCCCTGCCTGGCCAGGTCGAGCGCGCGGGCCAGTGCCTGGCTGTTGGTGATGTCGATCTCTCCGGTGAGCGTCACGGCCGGGACCACCCGGGCCCGCACGGTTATCCGGAGCTGCTCGTCCGCGTAGAGCAGCCGCTCCGCGTCATCCATCTGGCGCCCACCCCCCAAAACGTCGAGTCCGGGGGTTGTGACCGTCCTGCCACGAGCGAAGGATGACCGTCATCGCATCCTCCCAACTGGAGGCGCTGGCGAGGTGACCGCATCGGCAGTGACCGAGAACCAGATTACATGAAATGCGTTTCGCTAGGTGATTTTCGCGAGAATATGACCGTATTACAGTACATTCATGGACGGCTTCCCTCGGCGTTCGGCGTCATCACGCTGGACCTTCCTCACCAACCACGCTCGTGTACTGCTGGAGTTGGTTCGCGACCCCCGGCAGCGGCTCCGTGACGTGGCGGCGGTGGTGGGGATCACCGAGCGGGCCACCCAGGGCATCGTGGCCGATCTCGAAGCCGCCGGTTATCTCACGCACGTCCGGGTGGGGCGGCGCAACCACTACAGCCTCGGCCCCGCCCATGAGTTCCGGCATCCGGCCCAGGCGGGCGTGCACATCCAGGGGCTGCTGGACATGTTCCGCATCGACGGGTCCGGATCCCGCCGAGCGATCCCGGCCTCGCCCGCTGATCCCGCGCCCTGACATGGAACGGCCCCGGCATGGGATGCCGGGGCCGGTCGGGATGGCTGCGCCGAACACATCGCGCCCGGAGGCGGTCGGGACCCGAACGCTCGGCCACGCCGGCACCCTGCGTCCAGGGTTCCTGCCGGGAAGGGGTCGTGGCCGGCGAGATGCCGTGGGGTCACGCGACCAGGCGGGCGATGGAGCGGCGCCCGGCCACTCCTAGTGGTGGTGGTCCTTCGTCTTGTACTCGTTGTTGAGCACGCCGAGGTCCAGGTTCTGCGCGTTCAGCAGGTTGCCGAGGTTGACGTACTTGACCGAGTCGTTGAGGACCTTGTTGCCGAGGGTCACGTCGTCGATGACCGACCACTGGCTCAGGATTTCGTTGCCCGTGTTGGCCGTGTTGGGCCCGACATCGGCAGCGGCGCCGATGGCGGAGAAGCCGAACATGCATCCGGCCATGGCGGCACCGGCGAGAATGCGACGCATCATTTTTTGCTGCTCCTTCGATGGAATCGGCGCGGGGATGCGCGTCATCGCAATTGTTTTCACGAGATTCGAGATGCCGCCGACAACAATCCCCTATCGCCGCGCGGACCACAAGTCGTGGCGGCCAAACAGAAGTCAAAAGCAATTCCCGGTCGCTTGGAAATTTCACTCGCATCACATGTCCCGACTTCTCCGCATTTGTCGGGGCGGCTACGTCGTTCTTTTTTCATCTTATGGCCACATGCACATCCAGCATCCCTAAAGGGCGTTTTATCACCATAGGGCGGGAGGAAAGCTTAGAGCGAACGTCTCCATGGGCGCCCGGCCGGCAAGGGCTCGGCGCAGACGAGTCATAGAAGCGGTGAATAGCCATGCAGGCAGCACGCGCGCTTGTCGTGATGGCCATGGCAGGCGGCTGGTTCGCTTTCCCGGGCATTGTCGGGCCGACCACGGCAATGGCTCGCGACGGTTGCCCGGAGCTGGGTCCGGTAATTTGCGGACCGATTCAGCCGAATACGGCCGGGCAAACGCAGGCGGCCGCCGGCGGCATGGCGCTGCGGGCGGCGATGGAAATGATCGGCGTCCCCTATTCATGGGGCGGCGGCGGGGTGCGCGGGCCGGGATACGGAGTCGGCCGTGGGCTCAAGACCCGGGGATTCGACTGCTCGGGCCTGACGCAGTACGCGTGGGCGAGCGCGGGCGTGCTCATCGGCCGCACCACGCGGGAGCAGTGGCGGTCCGGGCCCCGCATCCCGCGGGACCAGCTCCGGCCCGGGGACCTGGTCTTCTATGACAGCAACCGCCGGCAGCCGGGACCCGAGCACGTCGGGCTGGTCGTGGACGCGACCCGCATGATCAACGCCCCTTTCACCGGGGCGTCCGTACGGATCGAGCCGCTGGACAGGCCGACCTTCCGGGGAGTGGTCAGGCCGGACGCCGGACGTGCCGGCATCGAGCTGTAGGGTGTGCGCGGCCGGGCCCCCCGCTTTTCAGCCAGGGGTGCCCGGGCCGCCCGCCGCCGTGGCCGGATGGTGCGCACCAAGCGATCGCGGCCTCGAGTATCCACGGTCGCTTTTCCGGAAATCACCTCACGTGGTCATACGCGAGATGGCCTGGGGCGGCGATTCACCGGTTCTTCACCGATGAGCTTATGACGAATGCCGCAGGCTGTCGCCGCGGGTTTTGGTTTAGTGGTGGTGGTCCCAGGTGTCTTCCTGGTTGTTCAGCAGGTCGACGTCGATGTTCTGCAGGTTGGCGCCGTTGATGACGTTGACGTACTTGACCGAGTCGTTCAGGACGTCGTTCAGCGCGGTGACGTCGTCGATGATGCTGAACTGGCTGAGGACGGCGTTGCCGCCATTGTACGTGTTCGGGCCGACGTCGGCCGATGCGGCACTGGCAGAGAAGCCGAGCGCGAAGCCCGCGATGACTGCACCGGCGAGAATGCGACGGATCATGTGTTCGTTCCTCCATTGATCGGCGCGGTAATCCGACGCCATAGTCGTTTCTGCAGGGCTGTGAGGTGCCGCAATAACTGTCCCGGCAGTGACCGATTGCCGCAACCCGATCTCCCCTGGCCGAGGTCAAGGGGCCGCCTCGATTTCTTGGCGTTCGGATTTCATGCCGATTGGCCGCTCAGCCGTATACGCCGTCGCGGTCCGCTGTCAAAAAGGCATTCATTTGTGTTCCGCCGAGAATGACGTAGCCGTTCCGGGGCCTGCGGTTAGGCAATGATCAACCGGCCCTTGAGAAACGCGGACCACGCACTGGGGCGCGAGTACAGGCCTCGGTGACCCGGCACTGAAAGCCGACGTCCGGCGCAGCCCTACGTAGCTGGAACGGCCAAGGAGGCCGAACGGACCGCCGCCCCTCTACCGGCGCGGAGCCGTACGGGCACGCTGACCCTCTACCGGCGCGGAGCCGTACGGGCACGCTGACCCGCGCCGGTGTCATGGACCTACTCGTGTCCGGTGAGCCGGTCCACGGCGGCCGACAGCCTGTGGAGGGACTCCACGCAGGCGCGGAAGCCTTCCATGCCGAGGTCCGCCGCGAGCCTGTCGGCCACCTCCTGGTGGGCGGGGCCGATCCTGTCGATCGCCGCGCGCCCCTCCGGGGTCGGCTGCAGCAGCTTGGCCCTGCGATGGGCCGGGTTGGGCAGGTACTCGGCCAGCCCCTTCTCCACCAGCAGGTCGGCGATCCGCTGCACCCCCTGGCGGGTCATCCCCATGGCCCTGGCGATGCCGGCCACGGGGAGCGGCTCGCGCAGGACCGCGCCGAGCACCTGCCACCAGGCCGCCGTCAGCCCGGCCGGCCGGGCCAGCTTCTCCGACACCTCCAGGAACTGACCGTTGAGCCGGAACACGGCCAGCGCGGCGCCGGAGAGCAGGTCGCCCGGCTCGCTCATGCCGACATCAGCACTTCGTAGGCCGAGGCGTCACTCCTGGCGAACAGCCGGTACCACGCGTCGAGGACCTCGGGGGTGTAGACGTCGAGCCTGCGGAAGACCTCGCGGGCGAAGGCCACCGGCTCCGTGGGCCCGGCGGTGACGAGGTCGCCGCCGGTGACCGCGTCCTGGTCGAGGTAGTGCTTGGACCCGGAGTAGCCGTCCTGCGCCTCCAGATAGTGCACGACGGCGCTGGTGTGGTCGCGGTCGTCGAGCAGGCCCTCGCGCGCCAGTCCGGCGACGGCTCCGCAGATGGCCGCGACGGGGACACCCGCGTCGAGGAACTCACGGGCCTTGCGGGCGAACGGCGCGAGGTCGTCGCCGGCGTCCCACAGGTCGGCGCCGGGCAGGATCAACATCGCGCTGTCCTGCGGCGAGAGCTCGTCGAGCGCGCGATCGGGGGTGATGCGCAGGCCGCCCATGCTGGTGATCGGCTCGCGGGTGAGCCCGATGACGACGATCTCATAGCCGCCCGGCTCGCGGTGGAAGCGGCCGCTGCGCAGGTGGGCGATCGCATGCCCGATCTCCCAGTCCGCCATGGTGTCGTAAACGCCTACATGGACCGTCTTCTTCGTTTCGCTCATGACAATATACTGTCATAACGACAGCATGTTGTCAATCGATTCCCATGCGAGGATAGGTCCCATGGCAGAGATCGTCGGCGGGGGACGTCCGGTCAACGACGCCGAGCGGCGGGTGATCTCCTACTTGCGAGATCAGGCGCCCGCCGACTGGCTGCTGCTGCACAACGTGGAGGTCCCGCGCGGCGAGGACGTCTTCGAGGTCGACCTGCTCGTGCTGACCGGCCACTCCCTCGTGGTCGTGGACGTCAAAGGCACCCGCGGCCGCATCGAGGTGTCCGGCTCGCGCTGGTTCCCGCCGCGCAGGGAGGCGTTCGGCTCCCCCGCGACCAAGCTGCGCGGCACCGCCAAGGCGCTCAAGGGCCTGCTGGTCTCCAGAGCCACGCAGCTGGAGCGCGTCTACGTCGACAGCCTGGTGGTCCTCACCTCGCCCGACGCCGAGCTGGTGGATCCGGCGGGGCGCGACGCCGCCAACGTCACCGACCTGCCACGGCTGATCGCCACGCTGAGCGACGTCTCCCGGGTCAGGCGCGGGTGCAGCCCGGACGCCAGGCCCTACATGAGCGCCATCCTCGACGCCCTCAACCAGACCGTGCGGCGCAGCACCGCGCCCCCCAGGTTCGGCAACTGGGAGGTCGAGGAGCAGCTCGGCGGCGACGCCAAGACGACCGAATACCGCGCCTTCAACGCCACCCTGCCGGGCAGCGAGACCGTGCTGCTGCGGGTCTACCAGGCCGACCCGCTGGCAGACCAGGCGGCGCGGGCGGCCGAGCGGCAGCGGATCGCCAACGCCTATCAGACGCTGGCCAAGATCCCGCCGCACCCGTGCGTGGTGCGCTCGCGCGACTTCTTCGCCATCGACGACGAGAGCCGGTTCGTGCTGGTGCTCGACGACGTGCACGGCCAGGCGCTCCACCTGCGCCTGGGCAAGGGGGTGCGGCTGGGCGTGATCCAGGACATGCTGAGCGGCCTGGCCCACGCGCACGCCAACGGCGTCATCCACCGCGCGCTCACCCCGGCCAGCGTGCTGGTGACGGACGACGGGCACGCGGTGCTCACCGGCTTCGACTACGCCAAGCCCGGGCAGCGCGACTACACGGTGGCCCACGAGCTGCACAACGTGCTCGACGCCCACTACGTCGCGCCGGAGTGCCACGAGCGGCCCGACAGGATGACCGCCGCCGCCGACGTCTACGCAGCCGGCGTGATCGCCTACCAGCTCCTCACCGGCGAGCTGCCGACCAGCTCCGACGCCCACGGCCCGGACGTGCCCGAGGTGGTGCGCCGGATGCTCGACCACTCCCCGGCCAAGCGCCCGAGCGCCGCGGAGTCGATCGCCGCACTCCAGGGGACGGCCCAGGTGTCCCGGTTCAGGCGCATGTTCCGCCGCATCATGTCCGGGGAGTGACTCAGGCGGGCAGCTCGCGCCGCAGCGCGCTGGCGTGCTTGAGGTAGTCGAGGGCCAGCCCGATGCGGCCGGCCGAGCGGTGCAGCTCGCCGAGGAGCTGGGTGGTGGAGGCCTCACCGCTGCGGTCGCCCAGCTCCTGGAAGACCAGCAGCGACCGCTCCAGCCCGGCGGAGGCCGGCGCCAGCTCGCCGCGGGCCACCTGCAGCCCGGCCAGGCTCTGCAGCGCATAGGCCCCGCAGTGCCTGTCGCCGAGCGACTCGAAGATCTCCAGCGCGTGCCGGTGGAAGGACATGGCCTGGTGCAGGTTGCCCATCTGCAGGCAGACGCAGCCCTCGCGGTGCGCGTCGCCGAGCTCCTGCGCCAGCCGCATGGCCTGGCCGAGCGACTCCGACGCCTGGGCCAGGTCGCCGGACTGCAGGCAGGCGCGGCCGATGGCCTGGCGGGCGAAGGCCTCGCCGTGCTGGTCCCCGGCCGCCAGGAACATGGCCAGCGCCTGCCTGAAGTGGCCGAGCGAGCGGGCCTGGCTGCCGCGGAACTGGCTGACCGCGCCCAGCCCGCAGACCGAGGTGGCCTCCGCCCTCGTGTCACCCAGCTCGCGGAACAGCCGGCGGGAGCGGGTGAAGCCGTCGGCGGCCTCGTCGTACCGGTCCTGGTAGAGGGCGACCTGGGCCAGGCCCCTGAGCATGGCGGCCTCCCCGTAGATGTCGCCGGCGGCGCGGGCGGCGGCCAGCGCGACGCTGTGCGTGCGCTGCCAGGTGTCGAGGTGGCAGTGCAGGTCCAGGTACGGGACCATGGCGGCGGCCAGGCCCCACGCCGAGGCGGCCAGCCCCGCCTGGGCCGCCACGCCGACCGCGCCGGCCAGCGCTTCGTGCTCGGCCTCGAACCAGGACAGCGGGTCCACCGTGAGCCTGTCCAGCGTCTGCTCGGGCAGCCGCCAGCGGGGCGCCCTCGCCGCGGTGAGGCTGAAGACCGTGGTGGGCAGCCGGTCCATGGCGTGCTCGGTGGTCGCGGTCCAGGCGGCCAGCACCCTGGCCAGGCCGCTCCCGTCGGGTCCGCGTTCGAGGGCGTGACGGCGGATCAGGTCGGGCACCCGATAGCGCGGCTGGCCCACCGGGTCCGTGCCGACCAGCTCCAGCAGGTTGACGTCCACGAGCAGGTCGGTGACGTCGTCGGCGCGGTGGCGGTCCAGCGCGGCGCCGACCACCCAGCCGGGCTGGGCGTGCCCGCCGAGCAGGCCGAGCGTGCCCAGCGTGCGCGCCGCCTCGTCCGGCAGGTAGCGATAGCTGCGGTCGAGGCTGGCCCCGACCTCCTTCAGCTCGCCGAGCCGGTCGTCGGCGAGGCGCTGCCTGAGCACCGACAGCGACCAGCCCGGCCGCCCCGCCAGCCGCGCGCCGGCGCTCCTGACGGCGAGCGGCAGCCGGGCGCACGCTTCGACGATGGCCAGGGCGTCCTCGCGCTCGCGGGCCACCCGTTCGGCGCCCGCGATCCGGCCGAGCAGCAGCAGCGACTCGTGGGCGGGCAGCTCGCCGAGGCCGATCTGCAGCGCGCCGGGCAGCTCGGTGATCCTGCGCCTGCTGGTCACGATCACCACGCAGTCGTTGCCGGGCAGCAGCGGCCGCACCTGGGCGGCGTCGAGCGCGTCGTCGAGCAGCACCAGCATCGGCCGCTCGGCGAGCATCGAGCGCAGCATGGCCGAGCGCTCGTGCGAGGTGGGCGGCGGGCCGTCCACACCGAGCGCCCTGAGCGCCTCGGCCAGCAGCTCGGCCGGCTCCCTGCCGTCGAGGTCGAGGTAGAGCTGGCCGGCGGGGAAGCGAGAGCGCAGGGCGTGCGCGGCGCGCAGCGCGAGCGCGGACTTGCCCACACCCGGCGGACCGGAGATCACCGCGATCGTGAACGGCCCGGCCAGAGCGGTCAGCTCGTCGCTCCTGCCGGTGAAGTCGGGCACGTCAGGCGGGAGCTGCTGCGGCACCGCGGGCAGCGCCTCGTCGGCCAGGATCGTCTCGTGGGCGCGACGCAGCTCCGCGCCCGGCTCGACGCCGAGCTCCTCCACCAGCTTGGCGCGGATGGCGGCGTAGGCCCGCAGCGCCTCCGCCTTCCTGCCGCCGCCGTGCAGGGCCAGCACCAGCCGGCCCCACAGGTCCTCCCGGTAGGGGTGCTCGGCCAGCAGCGCACGCAGGTCGTTGACCGCGCCGGTGTGGTCCCCGCGGTCGACGCGCTGGCCGATGAGCTGCTCGGCGGCGCGTAATCGTATCTCTTGGAGGGGTTCGAGCCGGCGGTCCCACATCGGGCTGCCGGGCAGGTCGGCCAGCGGCGCGCCGCGCCAGAGGGCGAGCGCTTCGCCGTAGCGGGCCTGAGCGGCCAGCTCCTCGAAGTTCAGCAGGTCGAGCGCGCCGTCCGGCACGTCGATCGCGTAGCCGGAGCCGTCGCCGCGCAGCATCCGCCCGCCACCGGGGTCGGCGCTGGCCAGGTCGGACTTGAGCGAGCTGACATAGGTGCGCAGGTTGGCCTGCGCGGAGCGGGGCGGGAGCTGCGGCCAGAGCACCTCGACGAGCTGGTCGGCGCCGACCACCCGGTTGGCGTCGAGCAGCAGCGTGGCGAGCAGCAGCCTGGGTTTCCTGCCGGAGATCCGGACGGCTCGTCCAGCCGATCGGACTTCCAGCGGCCCGAGCACATGGAAAGTGACCGTCATGACCGCACCAGCTTCTCTTTGGAGGCCTGACAGCTTTTTGTACCGGTTCTGGACGTTCTTTGTACGCCTTATTCCGACCCTGGTGCACAGAGATCCCTCCCGAAAGGATCACCCCCATGAAGTTCAGCGGAGCAATGGTCGCTGGTATCGCGCTGTTACTCAGCCTCGGAACGGCCTCCGCGGCCGCCGCCGATCCCGAGCCGGAGTCGGCGCAGGCACAGATCCTCGCGACGAACTTCCAGTTGCCCTTCCCCTGCGGTCAGGCCTGGACGGGCAACTCCAACCAGAGCAGTGCCCACCAGTCCTATGAGATCGACTTCAACCGGGGCAGCACGGCGGGCGCCGACCTCGGCGACACCGTGGTGGCGGCCGCGTCGGGCACGGTGGCCATCTCGGCCCACCAGGGCTCGACCAACGGCTTCGGCAACCTGGTCAAGATCGACCACGGCAGCGGCTGGTCCACGTACTACGCCCATCTGAACGTCCGCTCGGTCAGCGCGGGCCAGAGCGTGTCCCAGGGCCAGAAGATCGGCACGGTGGGCAACACCAGCAGGCCGGGCAACAACATCAGCCCGCACCTGCACTACGAGGTGCGGCAGGGCACGGGCTACCCGGCGAACGTCCGCCAGGCGGTCTTCAACGGCACCACGTTCGGCTACCCGAACCAGACCCTGACCTCGCGCAACTGCGGCGGCGCCGCCACCAACCCGTACACCGCCGAGGAAGTCTGCGGCAGCGGCTACAAGGTGATCGACTCGGCGGCCCTGGGCACCAGCGGCACCGTCTACCTGCTCTACAACAGCGGCAACGGCAACAACTGCGTGACGACGCTGAAGAAGACCTCGCTCGGCACCGCCACCGCCACCAGCGCCTACCTCGAAGTGCAGGGCAGCGCGAGGAAGACCGACTCGGGCAACTTCGCCTACTACGCCGGACCGGTCACCGCCGCGGCGCCGGGCAAGTGCGTCAAGTGGGGCGGCAAGGCCGGCTCCTCGGTCTACGACAGCCCCTTCGAACACTGCGGCAGCTAGCGCTCACACCGCCCCTCCAGGCCGCGTGCCTGGCAGGGCGGCCCCTTCAACAGTTCTAGGAGCACCACGGATCGTGAAAGCCAAGATCCTGATCGTGGCCGGGCTGCTCGTCCTGTCCGGCCAGCAGGCCGCCCAAGCGGCCGACAGCCCCCTGGCCGACGCCTTCGACAAGGCCGCCGCCACCTTTGAAGTGCCGCGCGACCTGCTCGTGGCCGTCGCCTATGCCGAGACCCGCCTCGACGGCCATGCGGGCGAGCCCAGCGCGAGTGGCGGCTACGGCGTCATGCACCTGGTCAGCAACCCCTCCACGCACACCCTTGAGCAGGCGGCCAAGCTCACCTCCCAGCCGGTGGCCGAGTTGAAGTCCGACGACGCCGCCAACGTGCTCGGCGGCGCGGCCGTGCTGCGCGCCCGGGCCGACGCGCTCGGGCTGAACGCCGCCGCGCGCAAGGACGCGGGCCGCTGGTACGGCGCGGTCGCCGCCTACAGCAACGCCGCGAACGACGGCACCGCCAAGATCTACGCCGACGCCGTCTACGAGACGCTGGCCCACGGGGTCGACGCCAAGGGCGTGGCGGCCAAGCCGCGGTCCGTGCAGCCCGACCTCGGCAAGTACGCCGACACCCCGCAGCGGCTCGCGGCGGCCACGGACTACCCCGGCGCCCTCTGGGTCGCGGCGAGCACCGCCAACTACGCGGTGTCCAGCCGCCCGTCCAGCGACAAGATCGACAGGATCGTCGTCCACGTCGCGCAGGGCTCGTACGCGGGCACGATCTCGTGGTTCCAGAACCCGGCGGCCAAGGTGTCGTCGCACTACGTGGTGCGCTCGTCCGACGGGCAGGTCACGCAGATGGTGCGGGAGAAGGACCGCGCCTGGCACGCGGGCGACTACAACAGGCGGTCGGTCGGCATCGAGCACGAGGGCTATGTGAACAACGCCTCGTGGTTCACCGACCAGATGTACCGGTCCTCGGCGGCGCTGACCCGCAACATCGCCGACAGGTACGGCATCCCGAAGGACCGCACGCACATCGTCGGCCACGTCCAGGTGCCCGGCAGCGACCACACCGATCCGGGGCCCAACTGGAACTGGACCACGTACATGAGCTACGTGACCGGTAGTTCAGGCGGCGGCAACCCGCACACCCCCGAGAAGGTCTGCGGCACCGGCTACAAGGTGATCGACTCGGCGGCCCTGGGCACCAGCGGCACCGTCTACCTGCTCTACAACAGCGGCAACGGCAACAACTGCGTGGCCACGCTGAAGAAGACCTCGCTCGGCACCGCCACCGCCACCAGCGCCTACCTCGAAGTGCAGGGCAGCGCGAGAAAGACCGACTCGGGCAACTTCGCCTACTACGCCGGACCGGTCACCGCCGCGGCGCCGGGCAAGTGCGTCAAGTGGGGCGGCAAGGCCGGCTCCTCGGTCTACGACAGCCCCTTCGAGCACTGCGGCAGCTAGACCGAGTCCAGGATGTCGACGACGTAGAGCATCGGCTCGCCCGTACCCATCGGAGGACCGCTGGTGGGCGAGCCGATGGCGACACGGCCGCCCACGCGCTGGCCCAGCAGCCCGGTCAGCCATCCGGGCGGCACGGCCCCCGGCACGAGCGTGAAGGCGCTCGGCCCGCCGCGGCGGTAGGAGGAGTCCACCGCCGTGCGTTCAGGCCAGGCGGCCGCGACGTACTGCACGACGACCTTGGCCCCGGCCCGCACCTCGGCGCCAGAACCGCCGATCAGGGTGCGGGGCGGGGTCGTGGGCGTCAGGTCGGCGGGCACCGCGGGCAGCGGCCGGCCGACCAGGCGGGCGTCCGGCGGGTAGCCGCCGAGGATGTCGAAGACGACCACCAGCGTCTCGGCCGGGTCGACCCCGTCGGGCTCCATGTCCGGCCCGAGCGCCTCCGCCGCCGTGCCGACCAGCAGCACCCGGCTGCCCGCCGCCTGTCCGATGAGCGCCTGCCGCCAGGTGTCGGGGACGTGCCGCCCGTCGAAGATGATCGTGGCGGGCTGGTTGGTGTCATAGGTGTTCAGGTGCGGCTTGTTGTCCGACCAGTGGCGGATCTCGACGTCGGCGAGCACCACGTCGCCCGGCATGGTGCGGCGCCCGCTCCCGGTGGAGAGCACCGCGACCCTGGGCATGCGCCCGGGCTTGCCCCTGGGGATGGCGACGATCGGCCGGGCGCCGAAGGTGCCGGTCACCACGGGCAGCGTGCCGCCCTCCGTCACGCCACAGGACGTGGCGAGCACGAGTACGGCAGGCCAGAGCAGGCGCACGATTTCCCCCTATGAGCAGGCCCCCGCTCCCCTCTGGGCAGGACACCGCACGGTTACTTGCCGCGATCGCCACAAGAGATGCCCACCCGCCGACAAAGGGGCGGCACACTGAGGGGCGTGAGCAAGCCGAACCTGGCCCGCAGGGTCGCCGAAGCCGCCGAGATCGCGCTGACCGACCACAAGTACGTGACGTTCATCGATGTGGTGACGGGGCTGCGCTGGCTGCGTTCGCGCGATGTCGACCTGTGGCGTCAGGGCCGCGCGGCCACGCTCGCCGAGCTCGCGGCGGTCGACGAGGACCGCCTGCTGACCACGGCGGCGCTGCTGCAGGACTGGGCTCGGGCGAAGGGACTGCGTCCGGTGCCGACGCCGTACGTGTCGGGCAGCAGGGACCGCCGCCCGCTGCGTTTCACGGCGGGGCTCGAGCAGGACGCGTTCCGGGTGCACTGGCTGTCTCCCGACCTCAGCGAGGCGCGGGCCAAACGGCTCACGGAGCGGCAGAGCAAGGCGCCCGACCTGGTCGTCGTCGCGCCCCTCGACGCCTGGGCGTGCGCCTCCTGCCGCGACACCGGCCCCTTCCTCATCATGGAGGACGATCAGCCGCACTGCCTGACCTGCACGGACCTGGATCACCTCGTGCTGCTGCCATCGGGCGACGCGGCGCTGACCCGCCGGGCCAAACAGGAGAGCGGCCTGTCGGCGGTGGTCGTCCGGTACAACCGGCGGCGCAAGGTCTATCAGCGCCACGGCCTGCTGGTGGAGGAGGGCGCGCTGGAGCGGGCCGAGGAGCGCTGCCTGGCCGACGAGGACGCGCGGCAGCGCCGCCGCGAGCGCGACGCGGTGCGCAGGGCGGAGCAGGACGTCGAATACCAGGCCGCGATGGCGGCGCAGATCGCCCGCCTGTTCCCCGGCTGCCCGCCCGGCCGGGCGCGGGAGATCGCCGAGCACGCCGGCCTGCGCGGCAGCGGGAGGGTGGGGCGCACGGCGGCGGCCAGGGCGCTCGACGAGAACGCGATCACCCTCGCGGTGGTCGCCTCCGTCAGGCACCAGGACACCGACTACGACCGGCTGCTCATGGCGGGCGTGCCCCGCATGGAAGCGCGCGAGCGCATCAGGGACGGCATCGACCGCAAGCTGGCCGAATGGCGTAGCGTCCAGCCATGAGCGACTGGCACGACGTACGCGAAGAGCTCCGCGCGTTCGCCCTCGGGCTGCCCGAGACCCATGAGGACCACCCGTGGGGCGAGACGGTCATCAAGGTCAACAAGAAGGTCTTCCTCTTCCTCGGCATCGACGAGCGGACCGACAAGTGGGATCCGACCTTCGGCGTGAAGCTCCTGTCGGAGGCGCACGGCCACGCGCTGACCGTCGAGGGGGCCGCGCCCAGCGGCTACGGGCTCGGCAAGGCGGGGTGGGTGACCGTGCCGTTCCTGGCCGCGCTGCCGGAGACCGAGGTGCTGCTCGACTGGGTCGAGGAGAGCTATCGGACGATCGCCCCCAAGCGGGCGATCAAGCTACTGGACGGCCAGCCGTAGCGCGAAGCCGACCAGCAGGACGCCGGTGAGCCGCTCGATCCTGGCGCGGATCCGCGGCGTGCGCAGCAGCACGCCCGCCCGGTCCACGATCAGGTTGTAAAGGCTGAACCAGAGCGCGTACAGCGCGGCCACGATGCCCGACAGCAGCAGTGCGCTGCCCAGGGTGTCGCCGTGCGCCGGCAGAAACTGCGGCAGCCAGGTCACGAACAGCAGCAGCACCTTGGGGTTGAGCAGGTTGGACAGCAGGCCCCTGCGCACGTGCGCGAGCGGCGAACCGGCGGGCGCGGCCTCGGGCTGCTCGGCGACCTGGCGGCGGCTGGTCAGCAGCGAGTGGACACCGAGCCAGAGCAGATAGCAGACGCCGAGCCCGCGGACCACGGTGAACGCGGCGGGCGAGGCCACCAGCAGGGCCGACAGGCCGATCGCGGCGCCGGCGGCGTGCACCGACAGGCCGAGCAGGCCGCCCAGCATGGTGAGCAGCCCGGCCATCCGGCCGTGGGCGAGAGAGTTGCGCATGATCAGGGCGGCGTCGGGGCCGGGAATCATGATCATGACGAGCGTGGTGACCACGAAGGTCGGCAGCATGGAGGGGGTCTCCCGGAGCTGAGAGCGCGCTCCGGTCAACCCGCTCGTGCGCAGGCCGCACGGTGACGCGGGCGAACATCGACAGTGCCTTGTGGGCACCGCCGAATGTTACCCGGCTCAGGTGACCGCCAGGCGCGGGGCATGTCTCTCGTCCCGCCAGTCCTCCTTGTCCAGCACCTCCAGCAGGGTGACCGCGGCGTCGAACACGTCCACGTACCGGTTGTACAGCGGCGCGAAGCCGAAGCGCAGGATGTCGGGCGCCCGGAAGTCGCCGTGCACGCCCCGGTCGATGAGCGCCCGCATCACCGGATAGCCGTCCGGGTGGCGGAAGCTGACGTGGCTGCCGCGCCTCGCCGGGTCGGCCGGCGAGGCGAGCTCCAGCGCGTCGCCGACGAGGTCGACGAAGAGCGAGCCCAGTGCCACGCTCTTGGCCCGCAGCAGGTCGAGAGGCACCCGCTCCCACACGTCGAGGGCCGCCTCCAGCGCCGCGAACGACAGCACGTGCGGCGTGCTCACCGAGAACCGCCTGATCCCCTCGGCCGGGCGGTAGCCGGACTCGAACGCGAAGGGCTCCGCGTGCCCGAGCCAGCCGGACAGCACGTTCACCGCGCCGGCGTGGTGGCGCGGGTTGACGTAGAGGAACGCCGGCGCCCCCGGCCCCGCGTTGAGATACTTGTACGTGCAGCCTGCCGCGAAGTCGGCCGCCGAGACGTCCACCTGGAGGGCGCCGACGCTGTGGCACACGTCCCAGACCATGAGCGCGCCCGCCGCCTGCACGCGGGCGGTCACCTCGGGCACGTCGTGGCGCTCGCCGGTGCGGTAGTCGACCTCAGACAGCAGCACCACGGCCGCGTCGTCGAACCTGCCCTCGGCGAAGTCGCGGATCTCGTAGCCGCCGAGCGCCTCCGCCAGCCCCTGGACCATGTAGTGGTCGGTCGGGAAGTTGCGCACGTCCGAGACGATCACCCGGCGGCCGGGGCGCAGCCTCAGGGCCGCCGACACCGCCTGGTGGATCGCGATGGACGTGGTGTTGCCCGCCACGACCTGGCCGGGCCCGGCGCCGATGAGCGGCGCGATCCGGTCGCCCACCCTCAGGGGCTGCTCGTACCAGCCGGCGCTGTTCCAGCCGCCGACGAGTTGCTCGCCCCACTCGTCCTCCACGGCCTGCCGCACCCGCTCGGCGGCCCGTCGCGGGAGCGCGCCGAGCGAGTTGCCCACGAGGTAAATGACGCCGTCGGGCAGCACGAACTCCTGCCTGAAGTCCCGCAGCGGATCCTCGGCGTCCAGCGAGAGGCAGTGGTCGCGATCCAGCACCTGATCACTCCTTCGGGGGGATGGTGGCTATTACCCGGTTTATCCCATTTTGGTACTGCCGGGCGTACCAGTTCTGCACCGGGTCGTGCGTGATGGGGTCCAGCCTCAGCCTGCCGCGCGGGCTCGCCAGCTCCCCCACCTCGCCCAGCGCCTTCGTCAGGTCCCCGCCCCGCGCCGCCGCCGCGTCGATGAGCCGCATGGCGTCCCAGCTCTGTAACGCCACCGCCGAGGGGTTCAGGCCGGTCTCCGCCTTCCACATGTCCACGAACGCGGCGTTCTCCGGGTTGTCCAGGGCCGGCGAGTAGAGCCCGACGCTGGTGATGCCCTCCGCGTCCGGGCCGATCGCCGCCAGCACGTCCTCGTCCGTGATGTTCTGGCAGGTAAGCAGCCTGATCTTGGAGTCGTAACCGAGCTGCTTGAACGCCTTGGCGAAGGTGACCGCCTCGCCGCCCGCGTAGAAGGCGTACAGCACCTCCGCGTCCGGGGGGATCCTGGCCAGGTAGGGCGCCAGGTCCTGCGTCTTGCCGTACGGAGTCAGGATGCGTTCGAGCCGGCCCGCGCCGTACCCCTCCTCGAAGCCGTCGAGGGTCTCGACGCCGCCCGAGTAGTCCGACGCCATGAGGACCGCGCCGCTCCCGCCGTAGCGCTCGGCGGCGTAGCGGCCGGCAGCGTAGCCGTGCGCGTGGTTGGTGTAGGACACCCGGAAGACGCCTGGGCCGCCCAGCTCGTCCGCTCCGGCGTTGGCGATCACCACGGGCGTCCGGCCCGCCTCCTCGACCGCCGACACGGCCACCGGCGAGGCGAGCAGGCCGGTGATCACGTCCACCCGGTCACGCTCGACGAGCCGCCCGGCCTCCTGCCGCCCCCGATCGGCGGCTCCCCCGTCGTCGGCCACGATCAGCCGGGCCGGCCTGCCGCCCAGCTCGCCACCGTGGCGCTTCAGATAGAGGCGCATGGCGGTCTCCATCTCGTCGCCGAGCATCGCGTAGACGCCGGTCTGGGAGATGATCGCGCCCACCCTGAGCTCCGGATCGTCCCGGGCCATGGTCGTCGCCGGCCCACCGCAGCCCGCCGCCATCAGCGCCACCAGCCCGACCACGGGTAACCGCATCCGGTGCTCCCTTCACGCCAAGATCATGATCGGTCCCGGGGATGGTAGGCGACGGCCTGCATCTCGATCAGCAGGTGCGGGTGCGGGAGCTGGTGCACGGCCACCGTGGTCCTGGTCGGTCCCTCCTCGTCGAAGAACTCGGCGTAGACCTCGTTGTAGCCCTTGAAGTCGTTCATGTTCACCAGGTAGGTGGTGATCTGTATGAGGTCGGCCAGCGATCCGCCGGCGGCCTTCAGGATGTCGCCGATGTTCTCGATCACGGCGCGGGTCTGCTCGCGGATGTCGAGGTCGGTCGACCCCGACTTGTCCACCTGGACGCCGACGAAGGTGTCGTCGGCTCTCCTGCAGTTCGTGCCGGACACGTACAGGAAGTCTCCGGCGCGCTTGACGTGCGGGAACCGCCCGCGCGGGATCGCCTTCCCGCGCACCTGCAGCGCGTCACCCCGGCTGCGTGTCACCGGGAGAACACCGCCCTGACCGAGCCGAGCCCGTCGATCCGGGCCTCGAACGCGTCGCCCGGCTCGACCGGCACGACCGGCCCGAGCGAGCCGGTCAGCACGACGTCCCCCGCGCGCAGCGGGAACGCGCCACCGCCCAGCGCCGTGGCCAGCCAGACGGCGGCATTGAGCGGGTGGCCCATGCAGGCGGCGCCGGAGCCCGCCGAGACCTCCTGCCCGCCCCGGGTCATCGTCATCGTCGCCAGCCGCAGGTCTGAACCCATCAGCGAGACGGGCGTGCTGCCCAGCACGAACGCGCCGCCGGAGGCGTTGTCGGCGATGGTGTCGGCCAGCGTGATGTCCCAGTCGGCGACGCGCGAGTCGGCGATCTCGATGGCGGGCAGGACGAAGTCCACCGCCCTGATCACCTCCGCCACGGTGAACGGCCCGCCCACCAGGTCGGCGCCCATCACCAGCGCGATCTCCGCCTCGGCCCGCGGCTGAAGGAACCTCTCCAGCGGCACAGGAAGCCCATCCAGATACGACATATCCGCAAAAAGCATGCCGTAGTCGGGTTGATCGATTCCGAACTGCTTCTGCATCAGCAGGTTCGTCACGCCGATCTTCCTGCCGACCGGCCGCCGCCCCTCGTCGAGTGCCCGACGCGTGTTGATCTCTTGTACTGCGTACGCGCCGTCCACGGTGTTGACCAGGTCCCGGATGGGCGCGCACGGCTTGCCCGTACGGGCCGCCTCCAGCAGCCGGTCGGCCGCCTGTCCACGCGCGTCCACTGCCTGCGACCATTCATCCTGCATCGGACTGCTCCTGCTTGATCGTGATCGTGGTCCACTCGCCTGCCATCGTCTCTCTCCAGCGCGCGGCGCGCCATGCCGCTGATACGCGACTCAGGGTTTCAGTCGCCATGCTGTGAGCATGCAGACTCGCATCGACCAAGTCACCGCGCACGACGGCTCCTTCGACGTCCACCTCTGGCTGCCGGAGAGCGGCAGCGGCCCCGGGATCCTGCTCGTGCAGGAGATCTTCGGCGTGGGCCCGTACATCAGGAAGGTCGCCGAGGAACTCGCGGGGCGCGGCTACGTCGTGGCCGCGCCGGACCTCTTCTGGCGCATCCGGCCGGGCTGGCAGGCCGAGCACACCGAGGAGGGGGTGGCCGCCTCGATCGAGCTGGCCTCCTCGTTCGACTTCGCGCAGGGGGTGGCCGACTGCGCGCTCACCCTGGACCACCTGAGCGGGCTCCCGGAGGTCACCGGCGGGGTCGGCTCGCTCGGGTTCTGCCTGGGCGGCTCGATCGTCTTCATGCTGTCGACGCAGATCGGCCAGAGCGCCGTGCTGTCGTTCTACGGCTCGGCCGTGCCCGACGCGGCCGGGCTGATCGAGCGGATCGACTCGCCGCTGCTGCTGGTCTTCGGCGGCAGCGATCCGTACATCCCGCGCGAGCGGGTCGCCGTGGTGGAGAAGGCCGCCGAAGGCAGGCCGAACGTGCGCGTACATGTCGGGGAGGAGGCCGGGCACGCCTTCCTCAACAGCGAGGCGCCGATTTTCTACCACCCGGAGGCCGCCGAGCGCGCCTGGGAGGTGGCTACGCGCTTCCTCGCCGAGCACCTGCCGGCCTAGCGGACCTGTCCGCAGGGTCAGCTTCCCGTAGCCGGGAACGGGCCGACATCATGGTCCGGTGACGCGGACGTGGGATTTGTGGGGAAACGTCATTATTGCTGGTACTTTTGCGCTTTTCGTAGGGGTGCTGGCAATCTTGCTCCTCGCCCGCCACCGGACCCGCGGGAAGCATCCGGCACCTGTGCGCACCGCCCTCGCCGACGTCGGGATCGTGGTCGGCACCGCCCCCTGGATCTGGATGATCCTCACCCCGGCGAACGGCCAGGAGGGTGTCAGCCTGGTTCCTTTCACCGACCTCGCATGGGTCGCGACCGAGCCATGGGAGACGGTGTTCGTGCAGGTCGGGGGCAACCTGCTGGTGTTCGCGGCCCTCGGCGCGCTGCTGCCGGTGCGCAGCGCGCGCTGGGCCCGCTGGACCCGCGTCGCCGCCGTCGCGGCCACCGCCTCGGCCCTCGTGGAGACCCTCCAGTACGTCCTGCGCCTGGGCCGCTTCTCGTCCGTGGACGATGTGCTCATCAACACCCTGGGGGCCGTGCTGGCGGCGTTGGTTACTCGCCGCTGGTGGGCGGGGCGAATACCGGCCAGGACCGTTCCAAGGTAACGGTCAGCGGAAAACTCCCGCTTCTCGACACACGGGCACACACCGCTCAAAAGAAGCCCGGGACCAACCTCCGTATCTGTGCGATCGTGGACAAGACGGGGCAAGTTCTCTGGAGACGCCAAACCCGCTTGGTGACAGAGGGTGATCAAACTGTGTCTGAATCCCCGGTACCCCACGAGCCCCCCATCTATCGACGCATCGCCGACGGCCTCCGCTCCCGGATCCTGTCCGGCGAACTGCGCGACGGGGACCGGCTACCGGGCGAGAACACGCTCATGGCCGACTACGCGATCGCACGAGCCACTGCCAGGCAGGCGCTCGGTGTTCTGATCAACGAAGGACTGGCGGTGCCGAAGCGAGGCTCGGGGGTCTATGTGCGACTGTTCAAACCGATCCGCAGACACGGTTCGCGGCGCCTGGCGCGCGCGCAGTGGGGGCAGGGGCGTTCGATCTGGGACGCCGACACCCGCGGCCGCCCTTTCACCGTGGACGAGGTGGAGGTGGTACGCGAGCGGGCCTCCGACGAGATCGCCGGCGTGCTGGAGAGCCACGAGGTGTGGGTACGCAGGCGGCGCTACTCCGTCGACGCGCGCCCCGTGCAACTGGCCACCTCCTACTTCCCCGCCAACCTGGTCGAAGGCAGCGCGATCACCGCCGCCGAGACCGGGCCCGGCGGCGTCTACGCCAGGCTGAGCGACCTCGGCCTGCCTCCCGCCCACTTCACCGAGGAGGTGCGCGCCCGCATGCCCGGCCCCCGCGAGAGCGCGCTGCTCGGCCTTCCGGGAGGCACCCCGGTCATCGTCATCGACCGCACCGCCTACACCGCGGGCGGCCTGCCCGTCGAACTCAACGAGATGGTCCTGGACGCCGCCGCATACGTACTCCAGTACGACTTCGACGCCTAGGTCAAGCGGGAGAGTTAAGCGATAGGTTGACCTGTCCTCCGCGATCATTGAATTCTCTAGAGATGTAGCGCACCTTCGAAGGAGATGGAACCTCGCACAGGGGCCCTGGAAGGTTGACCAGATGACCTTTGACCGGCATCTCGCAGAAATCGCCCGGGAGTTCCCCAAGTGGACCATCTGGCGAAGCGACGCCGGCCGGTGGTGGGCCACCCGCCACCATCCGCTCAACGCGGAGCAGCGCGACGCCGGATGTGCGATGACCATCGACGCGGACGACCCGGACGCGCTGCGCGAGCAGCTCCGGGACCAGGAGAGGCGGGCGGGCGAGCGCGAGTGGCGCGCCGGCCCCGCCCCTCCGTAGGAAAGGCGATGGACCGTTCTCACGGTCCATCGCCCACGATCAGCCCGGTGCCGGGTCCAGCGTCTCGGCGGCTCCGGCACCGGGCCACCAACCGGGCCTCCCCCGGGAACGTGGAAGCCTCCGACCCAATCGGGGGCGGAGGCTTCCGCCCCTACTTGCGCAGTTCCGACAGACGGCCGATGTTCACGTCCGTGTCCTCGGAGACGACCTGGACCTCCGACCGCGACTCCTCCTGCGGCCGGTCGTCGTCCTCGTCCTCGTCCTCCTCGACGATCACCCGTACGTCGTCCTGGGGCGCGGGCGTCGCCGCCTGGGGCGCGTCCGAGGCGAGCGGGCCCGCCGCGGACTCGTTGCGCATCAGGTCGCCCAGCACCGTGCTGACCTCGTTCAGCCGCCGCACGACCTCGGTGTGGGTGTTGGTCAGATACTCCACCCGGCGGCCGGCGTGCTCGTCCAGCGAGGCCACGCGCTGCTGCGCCGCCGCCAGCGTCTGCTCGGCCTCGCCATGCGCGCTCGCCAGTGTCTGCTCCGACTCGGCGCGGGCGCCCGCGATCATCTGCTCGGCCTCGGCCGTGGCGGTCGAGACCAGCCGCTCCGCCTCGGCCGCAGCGGTCGAGACCAGGCGCTCCGCCTCCGCGTGCGCCTCGCGCAGCCTGCCCTCCGCCTCCGTCCGGGCGCTGTTGCGCGTCTCCTCGGCGTCGGCGCCGGCCTGCGCCAGCATGCGCTCGGCCGCCTCCGTGGCCTCGCCCACGCGCCGCTCCGCCTCCGCCTGGGCCGAGGTGAGGATCTTGTCGGCGGTCTCCCTTGCCGACGACATCAGCTGCTCAGACTCGGCCCGCGCCGACTCGCGCAGGGCGACGGTCTCAGACTCGGCCTCCTGCCGCATGGCGGAGGCCTCCTCGTGGCCCAGCTTGAGAATCTGCTCCAGCCGGGTGCTGGGGTTGAAGTTCTGCGGTACCTCGGCCATCTGCCGCCTGGCCTCCGCCAGCTCGATGCGGCCCTGCTCGGCCTGATCGATCGCCCGCGCCAGCCGCTCTTCGAGATCCCTGACTTGGTTACGGGTTCGGATCATGTAGTCGTGGACCTGGCGACGGTTGTAGCCGCGCATCACGACTTCGAAGGTGTCGTCCTGCATCAGATCGGGAATGCTCTCGTGCCGGTTTGTCATGGGGGTTACCTAAGGGTTTGCGTGAGGCGGGGGAAAACTGCGGGTTGTAAGGGTCTGCGGACGAGACGTCAAGAATCGACTTTCCTGCCATCTGCCCACGTCCGCAACCGGAACGCCAGACCTGAGGCGGGAATTACGATGTGGTAGATGTACATCGCCGCATTGGACAACGGGGCAGTTCCGGACATTCACCCCCAAGCTTACGTAGCTCCAGGGGCCGTCGTGGTCGGCAGGGTCTCGGTGGGCCGGGCGTCCAGCGTCTGGTACGGCTCGGTCCTCCGGGGAGACGACGAGCGGATCGAGATCGGCGAGGAGTGCAACGTGCAGGATCTCGGCTGCCTGCACTCCGACCCGGGCGAGCCCGCGATCCTGGAGTCCCGGGTCAGCCTGGGCCACAAGGCCATGGTGCACGGTGCTCACGTGGAGTCCGGCGCGCTGATCGGCATCGGCGCGATCGTGCTGGGAGGCGCCCGCGTCGGCGCGGGCACGCTGGTCGCGGCCGGGGCCCTGATCGGCCCGGGCAAGCGGATCCCGGCCGGGGTGCTGGTCGCCGGGGTGCCCGGCAAGATCGTGCGCGAGCTCACCGACGACGACCGGGCCTCCTTCGCCGGCACTCCGGACAACTACATCGCCAAGGCGATCAGGCACCGGCAGGCGTCAGCATTTTGATCATGACCTCGTCCGACACAGAGGCGGTGTTGAGCGGGTCGGCGTACTCCGGCAGCTCGGGCCGGAGAAACCTGACGAAGTCCACGGTCATCTTCACGTCCGGCACCCCCTTGACCTGCTTGGCGTTGCCCTTCGTGGCGTCCTTCTTGAGGGTGTTGTAGCTGTCCCAGTCGGTGTAGGCGGTGATACCCCACTGCAGCACCTCGGGTAGCTCGCAGGGCCAGCGGCTGCCGACCTTCCACGTGCCGCCGTCCTCCTTGTACAGGGCGACAGCGACCCGGCCGACCCTGGCCAGGACGAGGTCCATCCATTCGCCCTTGACCATCCGCTCCTGCGGCATGGAGCTGCCGTCCTTGGTGTACTTCACCTCGACCTGGCCGCTCTTGTCGGCAGTGCCGGTGGTGACGGACATCCAGTTGGGGGTGGCGTAGGAGTCGGGCTGGCGGGCCATCAGGCCGCCGAGCGAGAACTTCCGCTTGGGCTTGCCGCCGCTCCTGCCCGCGACCTTGACCCTGGCGTGCATGACGATGTCCCCGGCCAGCTCCTGGTAGAGGAACGGGCCGCGGAAGCCGTCGAACCACGCGGACGTTCTGGGCTCCAGGTACATCGCGCCCTTCGCCGTCTTGTCGACGTCGAGCTCGGCGATCCGGTCCACGTCCTTCTCGGTGGTGCTCAGCTTCGTCCACACCGACAGCTCGGTGCCGGAGGCGAACTCGGTGGAGGCCCCGCCCACCTCGCCCCCGGGCTCGGGCGCAGTGGCCTTGTCCAGCGTGAGCACGCCCGCGACGGTGGACGGTGGCTCCTGCGGCGCCGCCGTCCCGCACCCTGCGAGCACGCCGACAACCGCCACCAGCCACGCCTTCTTCGCCCTCATAGCGGACATTCTGCCGTGTTGTGCCCGCGAGTGATCCGAATTGGCCCAGTACGATGGCCGCCGTGCGCCCCTGGAATGCGTTCACCGCCGCCGAGGCGGAGGTCCGCGCGATGGTCGCCGACCCGCGCTGGCCGTGGCTCCCCGAGCCCGCTCGCGCGCGTTCGATCGCCGCCAGGACCCTGGTGACACGCGACGGCGACAGGTGGCTGTTCGGCAGGCACGCGCGCTGGCACCTGCACGACCCCGCGGACGGCCGCTGGCACCCCGCCCCGCCGCCCAGGCGCCTGCGGGCCCGCCAGGTGGGGCACCACGCGGCGGCGCTGCCCTCCGATGTCATCCCGCGCGGCCCGGACTTCGCCGCCGAACCCGGCTCCACCCAGGCGTTCGTCGGTCCCGACGTGCCGCTCAAGCTGTGCGAGCAGGTCGGCGTGCTGCTGCGCGCCAACTGCCGCAAGCCCGAGGGGGACTACCCGCTCACCGCCTTCGACGAGATCTTCGCCACAGACGTGCCGAGCACGGTCGCCGCGGTGTGGGGCACCATCATGTGGTGCGCCTACGCGCCCGCCTTCGACGGCAACGAGCGGCTGCTCACCATGTTCGGCGAATTCCTGCGCAGGCCGCTGCCCGGCGACGAGTGGGTGCGCTGGCTGCCCGCTCCGCCGCTGGTCGACCTCGTCACGCTCGTCGGGGAGCGCCAGCGGTCCGGCCATCCGCGCACCGCGCTGCGCCTGGCGGCACTGATCGCCGACACCGCCCACATCCTGCTGTCGGACACCCGCTTCAGGCCGCGTGCCCTCGCGCTGCTGACGATGGTCGAGCCCGCGCTCAAGAGGCCCGGCCTGGACGACCACGCGGCCCTGCGCGACGAGGTGATGCGACAGGCCTGGCTGGAGCGCTGCCCGGAGCGGCTCTCCAGAGCGGTGCTGATGGAGACCGACCCCGAGGCGCACCTGTCGCACGTCGTCTACGACCTGGTGGAGGCGCTGGCCTTCACCCCTGACCCACCGCGCGCCGCCGCCACCTACCTGGCCGACCTGTCGGACTCCAGGAGCCTGCTGCCCGGCCGGCTCGACCACCGGCTCAGGCACGCCTACGACGAGCTGGACCAGGCGGGGCTCACCAGCACATCGGCGAGTGAGCGGACGCAGCCTGACGGCTTTCCGGTGATGGCCCCCGCCTTTCGGCCTGCTCCGCAATCCCCCCACACGGGCTCGTTCCTGCCGCCGGGCCCGTCGACGGGAACGGGCCATCGACCGGCACCGGACGAACGGCGTACAGGGTCCGCCCGTTATTCCAGTGAGACCGGCGGCCAATCCCGCGAGGAGATCGGCCGCAATTCTGATGAGCACCCGACAGGGGGCGGCCCGACCGGCGGGCGGGGCGGGTTCACCCATGCCCGGCAGGAGGCGGGGACCGGCGTGATGCCCCCGGACCGGGCGAGCGCGGCGGCGGTGCTGGGGGCCGCGTACGCGGCCGGGCTGGCCTGGAGCGGGTTGTCGGGGGCACGGGTGCCCGAGCGAGGGTTCGCCGGATCGGCGGCGTTGGTGCACAGGCTCATCCACGAACGCGACGACAGTCCCACCTAAACCACTAATACCGATATTTCACCCTAACTCCGCCTATATCGTTCTAACACTGCAGACCATCAGCCATTCGCTGAATTGTGATCTCGATTTCGGGAAATGATCCTCGTGGGGGCCAGGCGGCGCCGCAAGGAATGACTCCGATGGGCCATGTCGCCGCAAGGGCCTGCGCCGTAACCTCGAAGTGGGTGTGGGCTGCGGAAGGAAGGACGACGCGGTGGGGCACGATGAGCTGGACTCTCGGGTCCACGACCGTGTCGCGTTGGACGAGATTGCGCTCTACGCCGAGGTGCTCACCGCTGTAGCAGTAAGCGAGCGGCGGCTGACCTTGGACGAGCTCGACGACGCGCTCGGATTGCGGACTTCGGCGAGTCGCTGAAGACGATCACAAGACCTAGTCCCGGACTCCTCAGGGGTCCGGGACAGTGGTTTGCGCGAATGGCTCACCATGACTAGTCAATCGCGTGACCTTTCTCCTACGAACGGACGAGACGCGCGATTGCGGCCGACGCCTCCTTGACCTTCGCGTCGGCCTCCGGCCCCCCGGTGGCGATGGCGTCGGCCACGCAGTGCGAGATGTGCTCCTCCAGCAACCCGAGCGCCACCGCCTGCAGCGCCCTGGTGGCCGCGGAGACCTGGGTGAGAACGTCGATGCAGTAGGCGTCGTCGTCGACCATCCGCTGCAGGCCCCTGATCTGGCCCTCGATCCGCCTGAGCCGCGTCAGATAGGCCTGCTTGTCTCCGCTGTACCCATGCATAGTCCTACGGTACCCGCTACCGGTATCACTCAGCGGAGGTCGGCGATCAGCTTCTCCCACTGCTCGCCCACCTCGTCGGCCGCGTGCCGGATCGCGGTGTCGAGCGCCCCCGCCGCCAGGGAGCGGCGCCTGCGCTCGTCGTCGATCAGCGCCAGCAGCGCCGCCGCGAACAGCTCCGGCCCTGCGCCGGACTCCGGCACCAGCACGCCGTTGTAGCCGGTCGCCACGAACTCCGCCGGACCCCGGGCGCCCTCGATCGCCACCACCGGAACCCCGCACCCCATGGCCTCCAGCACGGTCATGCCGAGATCGGCGCTGCGCGAGGTGTTGGCCACGATCGAGGACTTGGCGAACTCCCCGGCCAGATCCGGCGTGGTGCCCATGAAGTAGACGTGGTTGTGCAGGCCCAGCTCGGCGACCAGGGCACGCAGCCGCCGCTCCTCGGGGCCGCCGCCGTACAGCCTCAGCCGCCAGTCGGGCCGCTTGTCGGCCACGATGGCGAAGGCCTGGACGAGGCGGTCATAGGCCTTGGCGGCCACCCACCTGCCGCCCGCGGCCACGATCCGGTTGTCCATGCGCGAGCGCGGCCACGGAGCGCTGGGCAGCGCGTCGGGCACGGTGTGGACGGCGGGACCGCCATCCAGGAGCTTGCTCCACTCCTCCTGCGCGGACTCGGTGGCCGTGACGACCGCGTCGAGCCGGGGGTAGTGCTTCTTGACCGGTCCGGGAACGGCCGGGCGGCCCCACTCGCGGGCGATCCGCAGCACCTCGCGCGGCGCGTGCCTGGCCGCCTGGACACTCAACCCTGGCCTGGTGGTGATCAGAACGTCACACTTCAGACTCCGCAGCACCCGCCACAGCGCGACCTCCGTACGGACCTGTCCCCTCGGGAGCAGGTGCCGGACGCCCGGCCTGGCGTCGATGACCGTGCGCATGGCGACGTTCGGCCCGACGGGGAAGAACGGCTTCTCCTTCGGCCGCCTGAGGCTGATCACCTCGACCTCGTGCCGCTGGGCGAGCGCCGTGGCGAGGTTCAGGGTGGAGCGCACGTCGCCGCGCATGCCGTACGCGGAGGAGAGCACCAGGCTGACCTTCACCCGCCCACCTCGATGCGCAGCTCGTCGTCGGCCGTGTAGGAGGGGCGGATGGGCACGCCGTCGACCCTGGCCGACGGATAGTGCAGGCGGCGGCGCTTGCCGTCGACGTCGTCGAGCCAGCCGCCGAGGCGCAGCGGCGCCGGCACCCCGTCCACCTCCAGCGAGGGCTCCCACGTGCCGACCGCCTCGGGGTCGGCCGCGAGCACATCGACCAGCGAGACCGCGGCGTGGAAGCGCACTCCCTGCACGGTCGCGGTGGCCGTCACCCGGGCGCCGGTCTGCCTGCGGTGCAGCGACAGCATGGCCTCGTGGCGGCAGTCGTCGTCGTCGAGCCCGGTGTAGGCGAGCAGGCCCGTCACCTCGAAGCGGCCCTCCCTGAACCAGACCGCGCGCACCTCCGCCATGGGGTCGGCGTCGTCGATCTTCAGGGCGAGGTAGCCGTTGCGGGTGCGGTAGGAGCGGTAGGCCAGGGTGCGCTTGCACAGGGAGTAGGCGTCGAGGTGGTCGAGCGAGAAGCCCGGGTCGATGCTGCGCAGCCTGGCGCGCTTGCCGCCGCGGCGCAGATAGGCGTCCCAGCGGCCGGCACTCAGGAGCAACGGCGCGAGCGACACGGCCAGGGTGGCCTCACGGGCGACGGCGCCGGGCGTGCCGAGCAGCACCTCGCGCTCGACCCCGGTGGTGCGGTGCCTGAGCACCAGCTCGGTGCCGCGGCGCAGGGGCTCCTGCATGGCCAGGCGAAGGGAGAGCACGTCGGCCAGGGTGACTTCCGCATCCGTGACGACGACGCTCACCGCGAGCCCCCTCCCCGTCGAATAGAGCCATGCGACGTTGAGGTTACCGTGATTTTCCCGTTATGTGGATGGCAGATTTCCCGTAGGTCACGCTCTTGACGTGCGAAACTCCTCCACATGGCACTGTGGAGGAGTCCGACTTTCTCTGTCAGGAAGAGCTCTTGACCGATTTGATCAAGAGCTGGGCCACGTCCACGACCTCCAGCGATTCCTTGGCCTCGCCGCTGTTCTTCTTCTCGTTGATGGCGTCACCGAGCATCACCATGCAGAACGGGCACGCGGTGGAAACCGTGTCCGGGTCGGTGGTCAGCGCCTCGTCCACGCGCTCGGTGTTGATGCGCTTGCCGATGCGCTCCTCCATCCACATGCGGGCGCCACCGGCCCCGCAGCAGAAGCCGCGGTCCTTGTGCCGGTGCATCTCCTGGGTCGTGACGCCCGGCACCTTCGACATGATGTCGCGGGGCTGGGAGTAGACCTTGTTGTGGCGGCCGAGGAAGCACGGGTCGTGATAGGTGATCTTCTCCTCGATCGGCGTGATCGGGGTGAGCAGGCCCTCGTCCACCAGCTTCGACAGCAGCTGGGTGTGGTGCACCACCTCGTACGTGCCGCCGAGCTGCGGATATTCGTTGGCCAGGGTGTTGAAGCAGTGGGGGCAGGTGGCGACGATCTTCTTGACGCCCGCCTCGTTCAGGGTCTCGATGTTCTGCTGGGCGAGCATGTTGAACAGGTATTCCATGCCCAGGCGGCGGGCCGGGTCGCCGGTGCACGCCTCCATCGGGCCGAGCACCGCGAACTTCACGCCCGCGATGTGCAGCAGCTCGGCGACGGCCTTGGTGGTCTTCTTGGCCCGGTCCTCGAGCGCGCCGGCGCAGCCGACCCAGAAGAGGTATTCGGCGTCCTCGGGCATCTTGTCCTCGACGAGCTCGACCTCGAAGTCGAGCTCCTCGATCCAGTCCGCCCGCTTCATCTCGGACATGCCCCACGGGTTGCCCTTGTTCTCCAGGTTCTTCACCATCACTCCCGCCTCCGACGGGAACGACGACTCCACCATCACCTGGTAGCGGCGCATGTCGAGGATGTGGTCGATGTGCTCGATGTCCACCGGGCACTGCTCGACGCAGGCGCCGCAGTTGGTGCACGCCCAGAGCACGTCGGGGTGGATCACGCCCTCCTCGCCGACCAGCGGCTTCTCCAGCAGGGCGAGCACGTCGGTGTCCGCGTGCGGGCTCTGGCCGCCGCCGTTGGCCGCCGCCATCAGGTAGGGGGCGACCTTGAAGGCGTGGTCACGCTGGTCGAGGATGAGCATCTTCGGCGAGAGCGGCTTGTCGGTGTTCCAGGCAGGGCACTGCGACTGGCAGCGGCCGCACTCGGTGCAGGAGTAGAAGTCGAGGAAGCCCTTCCACGTGGTGTCCCCGATCTTGCCGCGGCCCAGCCGCTCCGGGTCCAGGTCCTCGTCCTCGAAGTCGACCGGCTTGCCGTCCACGCGCATCTCGACGGCCGCGCCGAGGCCGTCGGGCCGGCGGGAGAACAGCACGTTCAGCGGCGCGGTGAAGATGTGCAGGTGCTTGGAGTGCACCACGATGACCAGGAACACCAGCATGAAGCCGATGTGCAGGAGCAGCGCGATCTCCTCCAGCAGCGGGCTCTGCGGCAGCACGTTGCCCAGCGGGATCGACACGAAGGCGCCGGAGGAGTAGGGGAAGTTGCCGTTGGCCGACGCCACGCCCCTGGCCAGGAAGAGCGTCCAGATGATGTTGAAGATCATGAACAGGACGAGCCAGGCGCCGCCGAGGTGCGAGCCGGCGAAGCGGGACTTGCGGCCGAGGGTCTTGGGCGAGTTCTTCACCCGGATGACGGCGAAGGCGACCAGGCCGAGGAGGCAGGCCACCGCGATGAAGTCCTGCAGGAACCCGAGCACCGCCCAGGTGCCGACGAGCGGGATGTGGAAGTCCGGCCTCCCGGTGATCGCCCCCTGGATGATCGCGCCGTAGGCCTCGATGTAGACGGTCAGCAGGATGAAGAACGCCCACATGACGAAGAAGTGCGCGATGCCGGACGGCGTCCACTTGAGCAGCTTCTTCTGCCCGAACACCTCGACGAGCTGCGCCTTGAGCTCGGCGCCCGCATGGGTCCTGGCATATTCGACGCGCTCGGGGGCCGGTGGGCCCACGGTCGCCAGCTTGAACAGGAACAACGCCCTGCGGCCCGCGACGGCCACCGCCAGGACGGTCATCACGAGCCCGATGATGGCTACCCAGAGCACGGGGTCCTCCCACAGACGTCGTTGGCTGTCAGCGTACTGACCTGGCCTCCCCCGAAATCCTACCCATGGGTAACTTCGCCGGGGTAACCGCCACTCACCTTATGGTCAGGGTCGCCTCTAGAACAATGCTCTACCCGGTGAAGTAGCGCTGAATCGTCGGCGCCAGCAGATCGACCAGTTCCTCCGGATCGGCGCTGGCCATGGGCTCCAGCTTGAGCACGTAACGGGCCATGAGCACGCCGAACATCTGCGCGAAGGCGGCCTCGATCCGCAGGCGCGGCACCTGAAGCTCGTCCGCCACCCGGAAAAGCATGGCATTCGTGACGAACTCTCTGAACATCTGTACGGCCTGCTCGTTAGTCATCGCCGAGCGGAACAACGCGATCATCGGCTCGCGCGTCTCGGGCGTCGCGGTCACCGTCAGCATCAGGGTGACCAACCGCCTGCCGAGCTCCTCGCGCGG
The DNA here is from genome assembly GCF_037044575.1 of Nonomuraea sp. LPB2021202275-12-8. Lineage (NCBI taxonomy): Bacteria > Bacillati > Actinomycetota > Actinomycetes > Streptosporangiales > Streptosporangiaceae > Nonomuraea > Nonomuraea sp. LPB2021202275-12-8. Next base: position 373,871 of record NZ_JBAHWD010000006.1, read on the forward strand.
GCCGTCGAGCAGTGTGGGAATCACCACATCGGGCGTGATCGGCAGCTGCAGCGCCGCCGCGAAAATTCCCTCCTTGGTGTCGAAATAGTGGTGCACCAGCGCGGGATCGACCTTCGCCTCCCTGGCGATGCCGCGAACCGTCGCCTTGTCGAACCCCTTCTCCGCGAAGACCTTCCTGGCCGCGCTGAGAATCTCCCCGCGCGTGTCGGCCGAACCGGGCCTGCGCCCGGGCCGTCGCTTGACCGTCACCGGCCCACCGCCAGGTAGACCCGCATCGGCACCGACAGCACCCCTGCGGGAAACTCCCGCTCCAGCTCCGCCCGCTGCCACCCGACCAGCTCGTCGGCCGCCTCCGGCGACAGCGCCGCCATGTAGGAATGGGAGCGCAGGTCGAGCAGGAAATCCTCGATCCCGACCAGCCGGGTCCACGGGATCCAGCGCTCCTCGACGACCTCGAACGCCGCCGCGATCGGCGGCACCGACCACTCCTCCAGCGCCGGCCCCCAGTAGGTGGGGCACGCCTGCGCCAGGCGCGCCTCGTAGGCGGCCAGCCAGCCGGCCTGAGCGGCCTGGGCCAGGTTCCAGCAGCCGGCGACGGCGCCGCCGGGCCGCAGCACCCGCCGCGCCTCGGCGATGGAGACCACCGGGTCGAGCCAGTGCCAGGACTGGGCGTACGTCACCAGGTCGGCCGCCCCGTCGGCGAGCGGCAGCGCGTTGCCGTCGGCCAGCACGGCCGCGACGCCCCGCTCGGCGCGCGCGATCAGGCGGGCCAGCATCTCCGCGCCCGGGTCCACCGCGACGACCCGCGAGCCGCGTGCCCGCAGGGCGCGCGTCAGGATGCCCGTGCCGGCGCCGACGTCCACCACCGTGGCGCCGTCGAGCGCCACGCCCGACACCTCCGACAGCGCCCGGTAGAGCTCGTCGGGGTAGGCCGGCCGGCCCGCGTCGTAGGCGTCGGCGACACTGTCGAACACCCGGCCCAGCTTCCGCATCGGCCCGAGACTCATGTCGAGGCCGCCAGGTAGAGCCTGGCGAAGGCCAGGGCCTCCGCGAGGTCGTCGATCCGCTCGGTGCGACCGGCCGCCTTGCGGGTGTTGATCTCCAGCACGACCAGGCCGCTGTAGCCGCTGCCCGCCAGGCGCTCCAGCATCGCGGCGCACGGCTGGTTGCCCCTGCCGGGCACCAGATGCTCGTCCTTGTTCGTCACGCCGATGCCGTCGGCCAGGTGCAGGTGCGCCAGCCGGTCGCCGAGCTTGGTGGCCATCTCCATGGCGTCCGAGCCGGACACGGCGGTGTGCGACAGGTCGAGGGTGACGTGGGGGAAGTCGTAGTCGATCGGGTTCCAGTCAGGGGAGTAGGGCACCACGTCGTTGCCCCTGGCACGCAGCGGGAACATGTTCTCGACCGCGAACGTCACCGCGGTCTCGTCGCGCATGCGCGCCAGGCCCGCCTCGAAGTCGCGGGCGTAGTCGCGCTGCCAGCGGAACGGCGGGTGCACCACGACCGTGGACGCGCCGAGCCGCTCCGCCGCCTTCTGGGCCTTGACCAGCTTGGCCCACGGGTCGCGCCCCCAGACACGCTGGGTGACGAGCAGGCAGGGCGCGTGAATGGCCAGCACCGGGATCTCGTAGTGCTCGGAGAGCCGCTCGATCACGTCGATGTCCTGGCTCACGGGATCGGCGCCGACCATGATCTCTACGCCGTCGTAACCCAGCCTGGCGGCCAGCTCGAACGCATCGGGAGTGCGTTCCGGATATACCGAAGCGGTGGACAATGCGATCTTCGCATTGGGCACGCGGATGACATCAGCCACGTTGCCAGCCTAAGCCGGATGACCGGATATGGCGCGCCGCGCCCTACGGTTGGGGCATGCCGAGGATCGCGAAAGGCGCCATTCCAAGCCCGAACATCTGGAACGCACCCCAGGTGTACGAGCTGGAGAACCGGGCCGTCGACCCCGAGGACGCCGCTGGAGCGGCCATGCGCGCGCTGCGCTCCTGGGAGGGCGCGACCGTCCTCGACATCGGCTGCGGCACCGGGTTCCACCTGCCCGGCTACGCGGCGTACGCGTCCAGGGTGATCGGCGTCGAGCCGCACGGCGACCTGGCGGCACTGGCCCGCCGCCGCTGCGCCGGCAGGCCGGGCATCGAGGTGCACGCCGCCGCCGCGCAGGACCTGCCGCTCCCGGACGCCTCGGTGGACGTCGCCGTCGCGCGCTGGGCGTACTTCTTCGGCCCTGGCTGCGAGCCGGGACTGCGCGAGCTGTCCCGGGTCGTACGGCGCGGCGGAGCGGCCTTCGTCGTCGACCTCGACGCCGGGCGGGGGGCGTTCGGCCGGTGGTTCACGCGCACCGTGCCCACCTACTCCGCGAGCAAGGCGGAGGCCTTCTGGGTCCGCCACGGCTGGCAGCGGCAGCCGCTCGACCTGCGCATGACCTTCGAGAGCAGGGCGGACCTGGAGGCGGTGCTGCGCATCGAGTTCGCGCCCGAGGTGGCCGAGCAGGCCATCGCCGAGACATCGGGCCTGGAGTTGCCCTACCCGAACGTGCTGCGCTGGCGCTTCTACTGAGGGGGCTTGACCTTGACGTTGGTGTCAAGGTTTACCGTGGGGTCATGCGCATCGGAGAGCTGGCCGAACGGACCGGGGTGAGCACCCGCTCGCTCCGCTACTACGAGCAGCACGGGCTGCTCAGCGCGCGCCGGGCGGCCAACGGCTACCGCGACTACTCCGAGGAGGATGTCCGGCTGGTGTCGGAGATCCGCGCACTGCTGTCGGTGGGGTTCACGCTCGAGGACACGCGCCCGTTCGTCCACTGCCTGCGCGCGGGGCACAGCACGGGCGGGTCGTGCCCCGACTCCGTCGCCGTCTACCAGCGCAAGCTCACCCAGATCGACGACGAGATCCGCGCCCTGCTCGCCCGCCGCGCCGAGGTCACCGCCCAGCTCGCCGAGTCGTGCCCGGGTTGCTTCGTCAAAGGTTCGCCGAAGGAGACAAATGATCACGCTGACCACTGACAACTTCGAAGAACAGGTGCTCAAAGCCGACAAGCCGGTGCTCGTCGACTTCTGGGCGGAGTGGTGCGGGCCCTGCCGCATGATCGCCCCCGTGCTCGAACAGATCGAGGCGGAGTACGGCCTGACGATCGGCAAGCTCAACACCGACGAGAACCCGGAGATCATGTCCCGCTACGGCGTCATGGGCATCCCCACGCTGCTGCTGTTCGACGGCGGCGAGCCGGTCAAGCAGGTCGTCGGCGCCAAGCCCAAGCGGCTGCTGGTCAACGAGCTGGGCCTTGGGTAATCCCTTGGGCCCAGACCAGAGTCCTCCCCTGGGTTGATCCGCCCGGCCGGGTGAACGGCCTAGCGTGGGGGCATGACCCGCACGGCCCTGGCCGGCCTGGTGGCGCTGGCAGCACTGCTCGCCGTCACCCTGCTCGACCTGGCACCCCCCGCCCCGAGCGCCGCCGGCGCTCCCGCCACTGCCTTCAGCGCCACAAGGGCACACGAGCACGTCCGGGCCATCGCCCGGGCCCCGCACCCGACCGGCTCCGCCGAGCACACCCGCGTGCGCGAGCACCTCGTCGCCAAGCTCCGCGAGCTCGGCCTCGACGTCCGCGTCCAGGAGGGCGTGGGCGTCCTGCCCCTCCGCCACGACGGCGTGATCCCCATGGGCACGATGCGCAACATCGTCGCCACCCGCCCGGGCGGCGACCCGACCGGCCGGGTGATCCTGGCCGCCCACTACGACTCCGTGCCGGCCGGCCCCGGCGCCTCTGACGACGGCGCGGGCGTGGCCACCATCCTCGAGGTCGCCAGAGCCCTGCCCGCGGGCCTCAGAAACGACGTCGTCCTCCTCATCACCGACGGCGAGGAGCAGGGCCTGCTCGGCGCCGAGGCGTTCGTCAGGCAGGACCCCCTGGCCAAGGGCACCGTCGTGGTGCTCAACAACGAGGCCAGGGGCATCCGCGGCGCCGTCCAGATGTTCCGCGCCTCACCCGGCTCCGCGCCGCTCATCGACCTGTACGGCTCGGCCGCGCCGCACGCGTCGGCCGACTCTGCCTTCGCCGCGCTGCTGAGCGTGCTGCCCAACAACACCGACTTCCACGTCTTCGACGAGGCGGGCTGGCTCGGCCTCGACTCCGCCTTCATCGGCGGCGGGGCTTATTACCACACGCCGCTCGACGACCCCGCCCACCTCGACCTGGGCAGCCTGCAGATGATGGGCGACAACGCGCTCGCCCTCACCCGCGCGCTGGCCGGCGCCGACCTGGCGACACTCCGGTCGGGCAGCGAATCGGTCTACTTCACCGTCCCGGGCGCGCTCGTCCGCTACCCCCTCTGGCTGGAGATCCCCATCGCTGCGGGCGCACTGGCGCTGGCGGCGGCCCTCGTCTGGACGCTGCGACGCCGCGGGCAGACGTCCCTCCCCCGCACGGCAGCCGCCGCCGGGCTCGCGCTGCTGCCCGTCCTGGGGGCCGCCGGCGCCGGTTTCGCGGTGATGCCGGTGCTCAGCCTGATCAGGCCCGAATACGGCGAGATGTTAACCGGTGACCCCTATCGCCCCTGGTTCTACCAGGCGGCGCTGCTGGTCTTCACAGTCGGCATCGTGCTGGCCTGGCGGCTCGCGCTGCGTCGCCTGGGGCTCGCCACGCTCGCCGCCGGCGCTCTGCTGCTGCTGGCCGTGCTGGGTCTGGCGTCCGCCGTGCTGCTGCCCGGCGGGTCGCACACGCTGACCTGGTCCGCGCTGTTCGCCGCGCTCGGCCTGCTCGTCTCGGCGCGGCTGCGCGGCGACGGATGGGCTGCGGTCGCGCTCATCCTCGGGCTGGCCCCTGCCACGATCCTGCTCGGCGCCACCGCCGTGACCGCGCTGGACGTGGGCCTGGGGCTCGGCGGCATGATCGCGGCACCGCACTTCGCGCTGCTGGTGATGCTCCTGCTGCCGCTGTCCGAGCGCTCGCGACCGCGGACGCCAGCAGAGCAGGCGGAGCCGCCACGCACCCGCCGCCGGGCCGTCCTCCCGCTCCTGACGGCCGTGGCCCTCACGGCGGGCCTGGTCGTGACAGGCCTGTACGTGGACCGCTTCGACGCCGCGCACCCACGACAGACGCGCCTGGCCTACGCCATGGACGCCGCCACGGGGCAGGCAGTCTGGGGGGCGCGATCGGAGTCCGCCGGCGCCGACAGCGAGCGGTTCTTCGCCGACGACGGCTGGGCGACCAGACCCGCCCAGGCCGCCGGCCTGCGCGCCCCCGAGCTGTCGGTGGCCAAGGACGAGACGGCCGGCGGGCGCCGCACGCTGACGCTCCGCCTGAAGCCCACCGGCGAAGCCCCCATCACCGGGCTCAGGATCGTGCCCGGCGAAGGGCCGGCCGGGGCAACCGGCACCGGATCGCCGGCCGCCCCGGCTGCAGCTCCCGGCACCTCGTCGAACGGCTCGATCACGGTGAACGGCCGGCGCCTCAGCACCAGCGTCGGCTTCGCCTATCACGCCCCGCCCGGGACCCTCGAGGTCACGCTCGTCCTGCCACCGGGACCGGCACGCATTCGAGCGTTCGAGCAGAGTCACGATCTGTCGGTCGTGCCCGGCCACACGCCGGTCCCCGGCACGATCTCCATGAGCCCGCTGGCCACCGTCTTCCAGGTTCACACGCTGTGAGGACGCCGTGCCTGCCCGGCGAGGGTGGGCCGGTGACCGATGGTCGGCAGCCGTGGTTGACGGTCGGTGGTGGTGGTTGACGCTCGGTGGTGGTGGTGGTTGACGGTCGGCGCCCATCTGGCGGTTCCCAAGGCGCCGACCATCGGTCACCTCACCGAGGGTTGAGGATCTCGGTGATCTGGAAGAACCCGTCGGTGCCATCGCCCCGTCCGATGGCGCGGCGCGCCATGCCTTCGGCCGCACGCATCACGCCCGCGTCGATGCCACGTGCCTCGGAGGCATGGACGATGTGGGCCATGGACGACGCCGCCGAGGTGATCGGGTTGACCTCGCCGGAGAACCGGCCGCTGTCCACCTCCTCCGCGGCCTGCTCGAAGAGCGGCGGAAGGATCTCGGCGATGCCCTTCGCGAACGGTGCCAGCTCCCGCGCTGTGACCCCCTCGGCCCTGGCCACCGCCATCGCGTGGGCGTAACCCGCCATCGCGGTCCAGAAGACGTCGAGCAAGGCGATGTCGTACGCGGCCGCCCGGCCGATGTCCGCACCGAGGTGGGTGTGGGTGCCGCTCAGGGCGTCCAGCACCGGCCGGTGCCGGCGGTAGAGCTCCTCGGGGCCGCTGTGGAGGAACACCCCGGCCGGTGTTCCGATGGTCATGGTCGGCGTCATGATCGCGCCGTCCAGATACCCGATGCCGTGCTCGGCCGCCCAGGCCGCGGCGTCCCGGGCCCGATCGGGGGTGTCGGCGGTCAGGTTCACGACAGTGCGCCCCTCGAGCGCGCCGGTGACCGCGTCACGCCGCACGATGGCGTCCACCGCGTCGTAGTTCACCACGCAGATCACGGTCAAGCTGCTTGCGGCCACCGCCTCTTCGGGAGACAGGGCGCCGACCGCGCCCCGCTCGACCAACTCGCGATCCTTGCCTGGCGTCCGGTTCCAAACCGTGGTCCGCAGACCGGCATCCAGGAATGCGCCGGCCAGGGCCCGACCCATCGGCCCCAGGCCGAGCACGGTGACGGCAGACTGTTCAGTGTGCGAGGTCATGCCTCAACTCCTCGACAAATAGCAACGGTGATGAAGGGGATGAAGATGACGCGCAGCCGCGCCCAGGACCCGAACGTCTGCGGGGTGACCGCCGCGATCGCCGTGATCGACGGCAAATGGAAGACGATCTTGCTCTGGTTCCTGGAATCCGGTCCGCGCCGCCCCGGCGAGCTGCGCCGACGGCTGCCGGGCCTCACCGAGAAGGTACTGACTCAGACGCTGCGGGAGATGGAGGCCGACGGACTGGTCCACCGGGAGGTACACGACGTACGGCCACTTAAGACCGTGTACTCCCTGACCCCGTTCGGCTGCGAGCTCTCCGAAGCGCTGGCACCGCTTTCCGACTGGGGCCATCGCCGCCTGGAGAAGCTGGCCGAGTCCCAACAGGCCTCCTGAGACACCGCCAACCTCCCATCGCGTCTGGATCTGCGGGCCCTTCGGCCCGCACGACCAAGCCTCACGCTGCCACGGCCCGGTCGACAAGTACCCACAAAAAAGTGGCTACCGCAGGAGGCGCGGGGCACCGGCGACTATCAGTCCAGGCTCACCGAGAGCCCCACATGGGGGAGATTGTCGGCGGTGACCGCTAGCCTGCTCGGCATGGCCAAGACAGCGCAGAAGCCCGGCTACCGCTGCGCCGAGTGCGGATGGCGCACCACGAAGTGGGTGGGCAGGTGCGGCGAGTGCCAGGCATGGGGCACGGTCGACGAGGAGGGCGCGCGGGGCGGGGCGCACGTCGTCCAAGCCGGTGCCACCACCGCTCCCGCGGTGCCGATCGGCCAGGTCAAGGCCGAGATGGCGACCGCGCGCACGACCGGTGTGGGCGAGCTCGACCGGGTGCTGGGCGGCGGGCTGGTGCCCGGCGCGGTGGTGCTGCTGGCGGGTGAGCCGGGCATCGGCAAGTCGACGCTCCTGCTGGAGGCGGCGGCCCGCATCGCCGAGCGCGACACCGTCCTGTACGTGACGGGCGAGGAGTCCGCCGCTCAGGTCCGGCTGCGCGCCGACCGCATCGGCGCCATCCGCGACGACCTCTACCTGGCGGCGGAGACCGACCTGTCGGCCCTGGTCACGCATGTGGAAAAGGTCCAGCCCAAGCTGCTCGTGGTCGACTCCGTGCAGACCGTCGGCTCCGCGCAGGCCACCGGCGTCCCCGGCGGGGTCACGCAGGTGCGCGAGGTCGCCGCCAACCTCGTGCGGCTCGCCAAGGAGCGCAACATGGCCACCGTGCTCGTCGGCCACGTCACCAAGGAAGGCTCCATCGCCGGCCCTCGCACGCTGGAGCACCTGGTCGACGTCGTGCTCAGCTTCGAGGGCGACCGCCACTCCCGCCTGCGCATGGTGCGCGCGATCAAGAACAGGTTCGGCCCCACCGACGAGATCGGCTGCTTCGACCTGCACGAGCGCGGCATCGAGGGCATCACCGACCCGAGCGGCCTGTTCGTCTCCCGGCGCAGCAGCCCCGTGCCCGGCACCTGCGTCACGGTCACGGTCGAGGGCACCCGGCCCCTTCCCGCCGAAGTGCAGGCCCTGGTCGCCCGCACCGAGGCGCAGCAGCCCAGGCGCACCTCGTCAGGCCTCGACACCTACCGCGTGCAGATGATCCTCGCCGTGCTGGAGCGCAGGCTCAACGCCAAGCTGGGCGGCTGCGACGTGTTCACGGCCACGGTCGGCGGCCTCAAGCTGGCCGACCCGGCCGTCGACCTGTCGGTGATGCTCGCGGTGGCCAGCGCAGCGGGCGACAAACCGCTCCCGGCGGGGCTGGTGGCGCTCGGCGAGGTCGGGCTGGCAGGCGAGCTGCGCCCGGTCAAGGACGTCCGCAGGCGCCTGTCGGAGGCGGCGAGACTCGGCTTCAAGCGTGGCCTCGTCCCCGCCGGCTCCCTCGACCAAGGCACCCGCAAGGGCAACGGCCAGCGCTCCCTCGTCCCGGTCGGCCCCGTCGCCTTCGCTCCCGGCTTCGAGGTGATGGAGGCGGAGAACGTCTGGGACGCCCTCACCCACGTCACCTGACCCAACGTGGGTACCCGGCCGGTCCGCTGGGGGTGGGCCGGAGCCCAAGCCCGGCGAACCGCCCTACCCAGGCCAGTGCGTCCCGGCGCGACTGCCTCCCAACTGCGAGGCCCTGCAGGACGCCCCCTCGACCGGGCATTCCTGCAAGCCCCTCCGCTCGGGCACCCACCCCACAGACCCCACAGACCCCGCAGAACGACAGGCCGCCTTATTCCTGACCTCACCACCAAAATGCCCCGGGGTTCTTCGGCTTTCGTGATTCGAGCCCGTCAGCAGGGCAGAAGGCGGCGGCCAGCCCTATGACGTGGCACGCCGACGAAGGCGTGTCGACAGGAGGCCGTTTCTTACAAGACGCCTGCTCCGCCGCAAGGGCACGATGAACTCGTGAACGTGGACCTCTCCGCGGCAGCCGCCTTCATGGCCACGCACGCGCGTGTCCTGGACCGCCGCCGCTTCGAATTGCTGACCGACCGAACCGACACCGCCGCCGTGCTGGCCGCCCTGGACGGCTATCGCAACCCCGACGGCGGCTACGGCTGGGGCCTGGAGCCCGATCTGCGTTCCCCGGAGAGCCAGCCCGGGGCCGCACTGCACGCCTTCGAGGTGTTCGAGGACATCGCTCCCGCCACGTCGGCGCACGCCACGGCGCTGTGCGACTGGCTGGAGTCGGTGTCCCTGCCCGGCGGCGGCCTGCCGTTCGCGCTGCCCCTCACCGCCGAGGCGGGCACCGCCCCCTGGTGGAAGGGCGCGGATCCCACGGTGCCGGCGCTCCAGATCACCTCGGTGACGGCCGCCGCCGCCTGGCACGTCGCCGCCCACGATCCGGCCGTGGCCGCTCACCCCTGGCTGGAGCGGGCCACCCGCTACTGCCTGGACGCGATCGAGGCGATCGACCAGGCGCCCAGCGCGTACGTGCTGGCCTTCGCGGTGCACTTCCTCGACTCCGCGCACGACAGCCACCCCGAAGCGGTCGATCTCCTGCGGCGCCTTGCCGCGTACGTGCCCGCCGACGGCCGGGTGCGCGTCGAGGGCGGCACCGAGGACGAGGCACTTCACCCGCTCGACTTCGCCCCCTACCCTGACCTGCCGTCGCGGGATCTGTTCGCGCCCAAGGTGATCGACGCCGACCTCGACCGCCTCGCCGCCCTCCAGCAGGACGACGGCGGCTGGATCGTCGACTACGCCACCATCTCGCCGGCGGGTTCCCTGGACTGGCGAGGCCACACCACCGTCGGCGCCGTTGACACCCTCCGCCGCAACGGCCGGATCTGAGCACCGACCAGGACCTCCGGCCGCGCACCCCCCACACACTGACGCACGGCAGCCCGCAGGAGCGCACCACCCCGCCCTCATCCCAGCCAAGGCCTCAGTCCCCCGCCTCCCATGAGCAGAACCCGTCACCCGACCTCGGACCAGGTCGGAGGCTTCGGATCCACAGAATGGCGCCGCGCAGGTGAAGCCCAGCCAGACAGCTCTACGTGGTGCGTCGAAGCGGAAGGCCGGCCCGCGCCATGCCTTGTCCAGACGGTCCCCCCGGGAGCCAGGACCAACCCGCGACGCGCCCTACTCCAGCAGGACCCCCATCCCAGCCCCCGGCCATCACCCGTCCCCCAGAGCCCAAGCCGTCACCCGTCCACTCCAGTCGGCAGCCACCACGCCCTCGCGCTCACAAGGGCGTTGACCGAAACACTCGCCAAGGCCGAGCCGGTGCAGGCTTCGAGGCGGACTCCGTACAGGAAATGACGCCGGCGCCAAGGTCGGCGATATGTCCCGATATTGAGACCTCGACTCGCACCCCTCCCGCCGAGGCGGTCAGCTCTGGAATCCTCGCTCTGAGGCGGAGGTGGACCTCAGCCCGCACAGCTAAGCTGAGTTTTGACGATTCGACACGGGGGTCAGGTGCCTAACGACAGGAGTCTTGACGACCGCCGTCGCGTGGCCTTGGCGGCAGTCGCCCCGGGCACGCCACTGCGCGACGGCTTGGAGCGGATCCTGCGGGGTCAGACCGGCGGTCTGATCGTGCTCGGCTACAACAAGGTCGTCGAGCAGGTCTGCAGCGGTGGCTTCGAGCTGGACGTGGAGTTCTCGGCCACCAGGTTGCGCGAGCTGGCCAAGATGGACGGCGCGATCGTGCTCAACAACGAGCACAGGATCGTACGGGCTGCCGTGCACCTCGTCCCCGACCCCGCGATCCCGACCGACGAGTCCGGCACCCGCCACCGCACCGCCCAGCGCGTGGCCAAGGAGACCGGCCTGCCGATCATCGCGATCAGCAAGTCCATGCAGATCATCGCCGTCTACCTCGACGGCATCCGCTATGTGCTGGAGGAGTCGGCGGCCATCCTGTCCAAGGCCAATCAGGCCCTGGCGACCCTCGAGCGCTACAAGCACCGCCTCGACGAGGTGTCCGGCACCCTGTCCGCCCTGGAGATCGAGGACCTGGTGACGGTCCGCGACGTGTCGGCGGTCGCGCAGCGCCTGGAGATGGTCCGGCGCATCTCCGATGAGATCAAGGGCTACGTGGTCGAGCTGGGCACCGACGGCAGGCTTCTGTCGCTGCAGCTCGACGAGCTGGTGGCGGGCGTCGACTCCGAACGTGAGCTGGTGGTCCGCGACTACCTCCCGGCTCCCGCGGGGCGCCGGCAGCGCCGCCTCGCCGAGGCTCTGCAGGAGCTGGACGCCCTGTCGGGCAGCGAGCTCCTGGACCTCTCCGTGGTCGCCAACGTCCTCGGCCACAACGGCAGCGACAAGCTCGACAGCCCGGTCAGCCCGCGCGGCTTCCGCCTCCTCGCCAAGGTCCCCCGGCTGCCCGCCACCGTGGTCGACCGCCTGGTCAACCACTTCGGCAGCCTGCAGAAGCTCCTGGCCGCCAGCATCGACGACCTGCAGGCGGTGGGCGGCGTCGGCGAGTCCCGCGCCCGCAGCGTCCGCGAGGGCCTCTCCCGCCTCGCCGAGTCCTCCATCCTCGAACGCTACGTCTGACATCCGTTCAGAGTCTCCACCGCCGGCCCTGCCCGCCACGTCTCCCCAGGGCCGCTGCCGTACGTGCCCGGTTTCTACCGCAGGTGGAAGACGCCCTTCGGGCTCTTCAGCTTGCCCATGCGCGCCATCACGACGTACGTGCCCGGAAGGGCGTTGGGCGGGTCGGTGCGGCAGTCGCCGCTGGAGCGGCGGCGGTCCCAGTCGAGCGATCGGACGTAGGGGACTCCCCGTTCCAGCTCCTTGACCTCGGTCCCGGCGCCGCTGACGCAGTCGGAGGTGGACCAGATCCGGTCCTCGCCCGAGGTGATGCGGATCTCCATCGCACGCGGCCCCACGTCCGCCTTGCACATGACCGGGCCGGTGTTGACGACCGTGATGAGGAAGTTGGGCTGGGCGCCATCGGCGTAGATCTCCTGCTTGCCCTGCATGCCGATGACCAGGTCACTCTCCGCGCAGGTCTCGCCCGGGCGGCGGGTGCGCGCTTCCTGGGTGGTCTTGGTGGCGCTCGGCGTGGGCGACGGACTGGCCGTACCCATGGCGAGGGTTCGCAGCCCCGCCAGGAGCGGATCCGTGACCGGCGTGGCACTCTGCGAGGACTGGGCGCTGGAGGTGCGCTGGGGGCCGCCCGCGCTGCTGGAACAGGCCCAGGCCACAACGGCCACCACCACAAGCACCGCGACCAGCACGCTCATGCGCCGCCGCCAGTAGACGTCGCCTCCGAATCCAGGGTCGCCACGCATCGTATCCGGGTCCATACGCACAGCATGTTTAATCAGGCGGCCACGGAGGGTAACGACACGCCGCTCCTTGCCATCTCGGCATACGCTGGGGCGCGTGGTTGAGCCGAAACTCCTACACGTTCCCATTCTGGAGTGGTACGAAAACAACGCCCGAGAACTCCCTTGGCGTGCCAAGGATTCGACCCCCTGGGGCGTGCTGGTCAGCGAGATCATGCTGCAGCAGACTCCGGTCTCCAGAGTCCTGCCGGTGTGGCTGGAGTGGATGGAGCGCTGGCCCACTCCGAAGGCGCTGGCGGCCGAGCCTCCCGGCGAGGCCGTGCGCCACTGGGGCAGGCTCGGCTATCCGCGACGGGCGCTGCGCCTGCACGCCTGCGCCCGGGCGATCACGCAGGATCACGCCGGTGAGGTGCCTTCGGATCACGCGACGCTGCTGGCCCTGCCGGGCATCGGCGAGTACACCGCGGCCGCCGTCGCCAGCTTCGCCTACGGCGGGCGGCACCCGGTGCTGGACACCAACGTCCGCCGGGTGTTCGCCCGGGCGGTGCGGGCCGAGGAGTATCCCCCGACCGCCACGTCGGCCGCCGAGCGGCGGCTGGCAGAGGCACTCCTGCCCGAGCTCGCCGCCGCTCGCTGGGGCGTCGCCGTCATGGAGCTGGGCGCGCTTGTCTGTACGGCCCGCAGCCCGCGATGCGCCGACTGCCCGATCGCCGGGGCGTGTGCCTGGCGCCTGGCGGGCAAGCCGCCGCACGCTGGTCCGGCGCGCAAGGGCCAGACGTACGCGGGCACGGACCGGCAGTGCCGGGGGCGGCTGCTCGCCGTCCTGCGCGCGGCCCAAGGCCCGGTGCCGAAGACGGCCCTCGACGCGGTGTGGGACGAGCCCGTACAGCGCGAACGCGCCCTCGACGGCCTCGTCGCCGACGGACTCGCCGAGCACCTGGACGACGGGACCTACCGCCTCCCCCACGCCTGAGGACGGCCGCAGGTCCCGCCGCGGTCAGCGCGCCCAGGGCAGCGGCATCCGCACGGTCTCTTCGGGGACGAGGTCACAGGCGCCAGGAGCCGTGAGGCCGTCCGGGTTGTAGACCTGCACCCCGGCCGGAGCGGCCACGATCGCGGTGAAGCCGCGCTCGGCGTCGGCGAACATCTGCCGCAGCACGTCCGCCGGGAGCACCATGGTGTCCCCCGCGACCAGCTCGAACCGTTCGCGTCCCACCTGCACGGCACACCCACCGTCCAGCAAGGTCCACACCGACTCGGCGTCGAAGGCGTGCAGCGGGCCCGCCATCCCCGGCAGGGCGTCCACCCGCCACACGGACTGCCCGGCCTCGCCCTGTGTGGGTGAGGCGAGGGTGGTCATGACGCCGTTCGGCGTCTCGATCCGGCGGGCCTGCGCGTCACGAATGACAGTCATGGCGTCCTCCACTAAGATAGACAAAGTAGTTGTCTAGATAGTGAACCAGGTTGTCTATCGTGTCAAGCGAGTCCCCCGGCTTCGAGCTGCCATTGCGCCTCTTCCTGGCCTTCCGCGTCCTCATCGACGAACTCCACGCCGAGCTCGGCCGCCAAGGGCACCCCGACGTACGCCCCATGCACGGCTTCGTCATGCAGGCCATCGGCCCCCACGGCACGACCGCCGTCGAGCTCGGCCGCGCCCTCGGCGTCACCAAGCAGGCGGCGGGCAAGACCATCGAGACCCTCGAACGCATCGGCTACGTCGAACGCACCCAGGACCCCGCCGACACCAGACGCAAGATCGTCCGTCTGACCCCGTACGGCCTGGACGCCCTCACCCGATCGGCCCGCATCTTCGACGACCTGCGCGCCCGCTGGGCGGCCGAGCTGGGCGAAGACCGCCTCAATGCCCTCGAGTCCGACCTCCGCAAGGTCACGCCGGCCAACCTCTGGCGCCTCGACGTCCCCGGCTGGTTCGGTGCTTTCTGACCCCGGCACGCGCTGCCCGCGACGGGAGCCCCTCAGCTCGTGGCAGGCAGGGCAGCTTCCTCTGCGTTCACCAAGACACCATCACAGACCCGCGCAGGGCACGCACCGTGACCAGCGAACCAGGCGGGAGCGGGCTTCGGAAGCCCCAGCAGCAGCCGGTGCGCCCGCCAACCACCCAGTACGGGCCTCCGTCAGCCCAGCCAGAGTGCGGACCGCCCCATGCACTCGCCACCGTCCCGTACGGGGCCGCTCCCGTGCTCGCCGTCGCCCCGGTGTGCGGGCGGGCTGTGCGCTCGCCACCATCCAGTACGGGGCCCGCTCCCGTGCTCGCCGTCGCGGGCGTGCGGGCGGCTGTGCGCTCGCCGCCGCGTGGGGTGCGAGCGCTTCTCAGCGAGCCGCCGGGCGGCGCTTCAGCGTGATCTGGCGTGGAACCCCGGGCGTTCACGCCCGGGAGGAAACGACAGCGCGGGAGGGCCGTCAAGGCCTGAGCGGTGTGGTGACCGGTTGGCCGTCGAGCGGCTCAGCCCGGGCGTTTCTGGTTGTCGATGTACTCCTTGATGATCGATAGGGGTGCACCGCCGCAGGAGGCGGCGAAGTACGACGGCGACCAGAAATGCCCGCCCCACAGATACTTACGGATATGTGCCGGATAGTCCTTGCGCAGTAGCCGGGCGGACACGCCCTTGAGGCTGTTCACCAGCGTCGAGAGGGCGACTTTGGGTGGGTAGTGCACGAGCAGGTGCACATGATCTTCCTCGCCGTTGAACTCAACCAGCTCCGCTCCGAAACTGTCGCACACCTCGATCGCTGCCTGTCCTGGCAGATGGACGCCCGCACGGTGTCGATCTGGACCATCCGCGGGCGGATGAAGGGCGTGGCGTGCACCGCCTCGGCCGATCACCTCAACACGCTGGCCGCCTACCGCAAGGGCGAATCAGACCTCCTCTACCGCGATGGCATGTGGTTCCTCATCGCCACCTGCGACCTGCCGGACGTGCCGGTGCGCACCCCGGACGGATTCACCGGGGTGGATCTAGGGATCGCCAACGTCGCCACCGCCACCAGTACCGGCGCCGCCACCGGTGGTGGTGTCCGCTACTCGGGCAAGGCCCTGAACGCGGTCCGCCACCGGCACCGTGAGCTGCGTCGCCGTCTACAGGCCAAGAAGACCAAGTCCGCGAAACGGCTGCTGAAGAAACGCCGCCGCAAGGAAGCGCGTTTCGCCGCCGACATCAATCACACCATCGCCAGACGCATCGTGACCGAGGCTGCACGCACCGGGCAAGGCATCGCCCTTGAAGATCTCCAGGGCATCCGCGACCGGGTCCGGCTCCGCAAGCCCCAGCGGGTCACATTGCATTCATGGAGCTTCCACCAACTCGGCCGGTTCATCGCCTGTAAGGCGGCCCGTGCCGGTGTCGCTGTGCTCCACGTGGACCCGGCCCACACCTCGCAAGCCTGCTCGGCCTGCGGGCACATCGACAAGAACAACCGGCCCGACCAGGCCAGGTTCGCCTGCACGTCGTGCGGCTTCGCTGAGCACGCCGACGTCAACGCAGCTCGTAACATCGCCTCACGCGGTGTCACAAGCTGGGCAGTGAGTCACGCTGCCTGACGCGGACCAAACCGTCGAAACCACCGACGGCGAGGAACTGCAAGCTCAGCCCTTCAGGGCTGAGAAGCTGACCGGAAGTTCGAGTATGACGTGGAGTCGTCAGGCGGCCAGCTGGAGGCCCAGGCTGCCGAGGTTGGTGCGGGCCCAGTCCAGCTCCTGGGCCAGCAGCGACACCAGCGCCCCCGGCCCCTTGGCACGGCCCGGCACCACGAGGTTGTGGGTCTCGACCTCGATGTGCGCGCTGCCGCTCACCGCGCCCGACAGCATCGCCGCGAGCGTGTCGTGCAGCACGGCCCCGCTGTTGAGCCGCTCGCCCGCGTGGTTGTGCACATGGCCGAGCTTGACCACCGGCGCCCCGGCCTTGGCCAGCCCGCGCAGCGCCGCACCGGGCTCCTCGCCGCCGCAGGCGAGGTGGCAGGCGTCCAGGCAGACCCCCAGGTGCTCGGAGTCGATCCCGCCCACCCGCTCCAGCGCCTGCTCGGTCGTCTCCAGCACACATCCCGGCCACGGCTCGAAGCCGACCCTGATGGTCTTGCCGGTGACGCTGTAGATGCCGCGCAGCTCGCGGGCCAGCCGCTCCAGCCGCCGGGTGGCGATGGCGTGGAGGTCCGCGGGCCAGTCGCGCCGCCAGCCGATGGGGATGGTGGAGATGCTGCCGAACCGCACGTCTTCGGGCAGCAGGAACGCAAGGATCTTGGCCAGCGCCATCGTGTAGCGGTAGCGCTCCGGCTTGGCCCAGTCGGGCCCCGGAACCTCCTGGTTGCGCCCGCCGGTGCCGTTGAGGCTGACGACCTCCAGGCCGCGCTCCTCCAGCGAGCGGCGCAGCCGCACCAGCTCGATGCGGTCGGCAGTGAGGTGATCGGCGACCGTGGGCGACAGCCACAGGCCGACGCCCATCCGCTCGACGCCGAGCCGCTTGCGCACCGGCACGGCGTAGCGGGTCAGGTGCGCGATCAGATTCTCCAGATCTTCAGCGGGGTGAACGCCTGCGTTGTAGGCGAGGTGAACGAGCGTTCCGTCATCGTGACGCAGGCGCATCGACTTCCTCCACGGCTTGCACTGGTAGTTCCCTCGCCCGCCTCGAGGAACGTGCGGACTTGCCGAGCATGACTGCCCGCGGGTGGCGCACGCGTCCGCCCTGAGTTGGTTTCTTACTACTCCCGGGGGAGCAGTCCTCACCGTAGAAACACGCTCTTGCGGTTCACTTGGACAGGACTTGGCGATGCTCTACGCAGTGTAGTACTACTCCTGGTGGTGGTACAGCCATACCGCCAACAATTCGGCAACGGTCGCCGTGACCCACATTTTCTCCGTGGAAACGCCCCGGCAAAGCGAGGAACCCCCCGTGTGACCATGTCACACGGGGGGTTCGGTGGAACCTTGGCGTCAGTTCTGGACTGAGCCGGCGATCGCCGCGGCCGAGTCGGGGACCTGGGCAACGTCCTCACCCACGAAGAGGAACTTCGCGTTGTCGCCCTCGCCCTCGATGGTGACCTTCACGACCTGACCCGGACGGAGCTCGCCGTAGAGGATCTTCTCCGACAGCGAGTCCTCCAGCTCGCGCTGGATGGTGCGACGCAGCGGGCGCGCACCCATGACCGGGTCGTAACCGCGGTCGGCCAGCAGCTGCTTGGCATCGGGCGAGACGTCGAGTCCCATGTCGCGGTCCTTCAGGCGGGCGCCCACCTGCGCGAGCATCAGATCCACGATCTTGATGATCTCGTTGGGCGTCAGCTGGTGGAAGACCACGATGTCGTCGACACGGTTGAGGAACTCGGGCCGGAAGTGCTGCTTGAGCTCCTCCTGCACCTTCGCCTTCATCCGCTCGTAGTTGGACTCGGTGTCGTTGGACTTCGCGAACCCGACCCCGATCCCCTTGGAGATGTCGCGGGTGCCGAGGTTGGTGGTCATGATGATGACCGTGTTCTTGAAGTCGACCACCCGGCCCTGGGCGTCGGTCAGGCGACCGTCTTCCAGGATCTGCAGCAGCGAGTTGAAGATGTCGGGGTGGGCCTTCTCGATCTCGTCGAACAGGACCACGGAGAACGGCTTGCGCCGCACCTTCTCGGTGAGCTGGCCGCCCTCCTCGTAGCCGACGTAGCCGGGAGGCGAGCCGAACAGCCTGGAGACGGTGTGCTTCTCCATGAACTCCGACATGTCCAGGCTGATCAGAGCATCTTCGTCGCCGAAGAGGAACTCCGCCAGAGCCTTGGACAGCTCCGTCTTACCGACACCGGAAGGACCGGCGAAGATGAACGAACCGCCGGGACGCCGCGGGTCCTTCAGGCCGGCGCGGGTGCGCCGGATGGACCGCGACAGGCCCTTGATGGCGTCGTCCTGGCCGATGATCCGCTTGTGGAGCTCGTCCTCCATGCGGAGCAGGCGCTGCGACTCCTCCTCGGTCAGCTTGAAGACCGGGATGCCGGTGGCCGTCGCCAGGACCTCTGCGATGAGCTCCTCGGTGACCTCGGCCACGACGTCCATGTCGCCGGCCTTCCACTCCTTCTCGCGCCGCTCGCGCTTGAGCTGGAGCTGCTTCTCCTGGTCACGGAGGGCAGCCGCCTTCTCGAAGTCCTGCGCGTCGATCGCGGACTCCTTGTCGCGGCGGACGTTGGCGATCTTCTCGTCGTACTCGCGCAGGTCCGGCGGAGCGGTCATCCTGCGGATGCGCATCCGCGAACCGGCCTCGTCGATGAGGTCGATCGCCTTGTCGGGAAGGTAGCGGTCGCTGATGTAGCGGTCGGCCAACTGCGCGGCGGCGACCAGCGCCCCATCGGTGATGGACACCCGGTGGTGCGCCTCGTAGCGGTCGCGCAGACCCTTGAGGATCTCGATCGTGTGGCTGAGCGAGGGCTCGGCCACCTGGATCGGCTGGAACCGGCGCTCGAGAGCGGCGTCCTTCTCCAGGTACTTGCGGTATTCGTCGAGCGTCGTCGCGCCGATGGTCTGCAGCTCGCCGCGGGCCAGCATCGGCTTGAGGATGCTGGCGGCGTCGATCGCGCCCTCGGCGGCGCCCGCACCCACGAGCGTGTGCAGCTCGTCGATGAACAGGATGATGTCGCCGCGCGTGCGGATCTCCTTGAGCACCTTCTTCAGACGCTCTTCGAAGTCACCGCGGTAGCGGGAGCCGGCGACCAGGGCGCCGAGGTCAAGCGTGTAGAGCTGCTTGTCCTTCAGCGTCTCGGGCACCTCGCCCCTGACGATCTTCTGCGACAGGCCCTCGACGACGGCGGTCTTGCCGACGCCGGGCTCGCCGATCAGAACCGGGTTGTTCTTGGTCCTCCGGGAGAGGACCTGCATGACCCGCTCGATCTCCTTCTCGCGGCCGATGACCGGATCCAGCTTGCCCTCGCGGGCCGCCTGGGTCAGGTTGCGGCCGAACTGGTCGAGCACCAGGGAGGTCGACGGGGCCGACTCCTGCGGGCCGCCCGCGGCGGCCGGCTCCTTGCCCTGGTAACCGTGGAGCAACTGGATGACCTGCTGCCTGACACGGTTGAGATCTGCTCCAAGCTTGACCAGCACCTGGGCGGCCACACCCTCACCCTCACGGATGAGCCCGAGCAGGATGTGCTCGGTGCCGATGTAGTTGTGGCCCAGCTGCAAAGCCTCACGGAGCGACAGCTCGAGGACCTTCTTGGCCCGCGGGGTGAACGGAATGTGCCCCGACGGAGCCGACTGGCCCTGGCCGATGATCTCCTCGACCTGCTGACGCACACCCTCAAGGCTGATGCCCAGGCTCTCCAGAGCCTTGGCGGCTACGCCCTCACCTTCGTGGATCAAACCAAGAAGAATGTGCTCAGTGCCGATGTAGTTGTGGTTGAGCATCCTGGCCTCTTCTTGGGCCAAGACGACAACACGCCTCGCTCGGTCGGTGAACCTCTCGAACATCTCGTCGCTCCTCACAGAGCGGTCAGTCAGGCCGGTTAATCCGTCCCGTCATCCCGCATGCTAGCCCTGGCTCGGCGAACCTTGCCCTCTGCCGCTGACACGCTCTATAGCAGAGACGTTCCCCGAGAGCAGGGCGTTCACCCTCTATCCAACTACCGTTCGGGGGTGACGTGTTCCCGATACGCCGCAAGCGAACGATGTTTAGGGTGCTCGCCTGATGCGGCTCCAATTCGCCGGTCACGGCGCGGACGGATCACCCGGATCGGCGATCGGACGCCGTGGCGAGCCGGCCCCGGGACGGCCTTCGCCCGCTCATCTCGCGTGCCGCGTCCGTAACTCTTACGCAGTCATCGTATGTCCCGGCGCAATCGCAGGCCAAACGGTTGTGGAGCGTATCACCCAGGGCGTAAACCCAGCTGTCTGGTCAGCCGCGTTACCGGCGCCGTGCCGGCCCGGAGGCGTACGGGATCACGGATGCCGAAGATTGCGGACTCCGGATTGCGGGCCCCCGGCCGGACCAGCCGGGCGAGAACCCGCCGAAAACCGTTCCGGGGAATGCCCGCCCGCAACGGATGAACGGACTCGCAAGCGGCAGGGGCCGAAGGCTTCGGGTGACGGCAGCCGTCCTGTGCGACGGCTTCACGTGAAACGCCGAGTGGTCATGCCACGGAACCGCCTTGTCCCGAAACATCCCGGCCGGGAACGCTCCCAGCCACAAAATCCTCGACGCGGATGCGTCACACATGTCGACCCCCGCGAACGGGAGAGTTCTCCACGCGCGGCGCGAACACGAGCGCGCTCTCTGTGGCGTGGATCACGGCGGGCGAACGCCGACGAGTTCTCCGCGACGCCGATCATCGTCCGCGAACGACCGGGAGTGTCGCCATAACGCGGCGAAGCACGCCCCGCGGGACGGCGCCGGAAACGGAAGACCGCCAGAGAAGGGAAAGATGGGACTCCAGGCGACAGATCAACAAAGCCGCTCATTCGCCAGGAGTCACGCCATCTCCTTGCAAAGCCCTGCAGCGCCGTGTGTCTCGCACCGACGGGCCCAAAACGCTCTCTTGACAACGAAACAGAAGATCAACGTAGCTGGTTGTCCACTATTTGAGATTTGCCCACAAATGATCATGCGCTTATGGCGGCCGCCGGGGTCCTAGGCGAACGGCATAAGCGCATGGTCAAGCTGACGACCCTTAGTGGGCCGCGTCATACTTCTCTACGACGGTGGAGGCGATGCGGCCTCGCTCGCTCACCGGCAGACCGTGGGCCTTGGCCCACTGCCGGATCTCAGCGCTCTTCTCACGGCTCATCGCACGCTGCCCGCCACGCCCGCGACGGCGCGTCGACACGGCACCTGACCGGCGAGCGTGCTGCACGAAAGGCGTGAGGGCATCCCTCAGCTTCTTGGCGTTAACGTCGCTGAGGTCAATCTCATAGGAGGAGCCGTCAATAGCGAAGCTGACCGTCTCATTGGCCTCGCCCCCATCGAGGTCATCGATGAGAATCTCCTGGATCTGCTTGGCCATCTACGCAATCCTTTCCCGGAGCATTGTTTCATTCGCCTGCCCAAACATATACCCGGAAAGACGTTAAGACAATTCAGCGCTACGGGGATTCTGCTGAGTGGCCGATCAGTTGTGGGGCTCGGCCTGATCCTGGCGGTTTGGACGCCGCCCGGAGGCTTCGGAGCGCACCAACTTGACGACGCCAAAGATGAAGGCGCCACCCACGACCGCGGGCGGGATGAGCGCTGACAATACGTCTGTTACGGCTTGCATTCGTCCATCGCCTCCACAGCGGACCAGGTTTCAGGGGCGTTAATACACACGCGGCGGGGAAGCACGGGCCTGGAGGTCCTCATGTCGCCCGAGGTGAGAGCGCCGCCCGCACCCGACCATAGCGGCACACAGATCCCCACAGCCTGGCAGGGGGCACAACATCCGGCAACCCGGACGCCTCATAGCCTAATGCCAGTCTCTCCAGGCTCCTTACCGGATCAAGCGGAAAATTTGTGAAAAGCCATCCGCCCAGGTGCGGGCGGCTCAACGAAGATCTTTTACCACCAGCGTTCCGGCCAGTCTGTCATGTGGCCCGCGCTGCAGCGGCTTGTCGATCAAGATGAGCAGGCCAAGCCCGAACACGAAGATTCCGGCCAGCAGATTGATGACCGGAATGCCCATCACGATGGCCGGCGCGGGATAGAGCAGAGCTCGTTTGAGCCAGTCGCCCGGTGGAAGACCGCGCGGCTCGACCCGAATCCTCATGATCGCCTTGCCGAACGTGCGCCCGCCTCGGGAAAGCGCGAACCAGTCGTAGACCGTATATGCCAGCCCGGTGAAGACCCACGCGAACACGCCGGGCAATCGCCCCTCGAACGCATCCAGCACCCCGACAGTTCGGAAGATGCCCCATAGCGCAATGAACAGAATGTAATAGAAGACCCCGAAGACGAGCGCTTCAATCAGCCGAGCGACGAGTCGTTCCCACCATTCCGCGGGCGTCACGTCGCCCCGCGGGGGTGTCCCGGCCATAAGCCCACCTCAACCATCGCGAGACCGCCAGAGCCCTGACCGTCCCCATTTTGGTACCGAGAACACGCACAAAACAGGGGCCGGCGGGAGGCCGGCCCCTGTTTCGCGTCCAACAGGACTACTTGATCTTCACCACCACGGTGCGCGCGAACTTGTCGGCGAAGGTCTGCTGCAACGGCTTGTCCCAGAGCTGGGACGCGGCGTTCAGGCCGACGGCGACGGGCACGAGCAGCCAGCCGACGAACGGGATGACGCCAAGGACATAGCCGCCCCAGGTCGCGCCTGCGCGCTTGAGCGCCATGTCGTTGGGCAGGCCGCCGGGCGGGAGGGAGCTGCCCACCGGGACCACCTTGATGCCCATGACCATCTTGCCGACCGTCTGGCCGTTGATCTTGGTCATGAAGAAGTCGTAGGCAACGTACAGCGCCGCCAGGAGGACGTACTGCACGAGTCCGACGAGGAAGGTGCTGAGGAAGCCCGTCGAGACGCCGGAGACGGAGTTGTAGCTGGCGACGAAGAGAGCCACCATGATCAGGTTGATCAGGAAGTACACGACGCCGAAGATGACGCCGTCGATCAGACGGGCCACCAGCCGCTGCCACCACTCCGCGAGCGGAGCCGGCGCACCGGGCGGCTGCAGGCCGACCGGCTGGCCGTAGGACTGCCCGTAGGCAGGCTGGCCGTAGCCGGGCTGAGGCTGCTGACCATAGCCGGGCTGCCCGTACTGGGGCTGCTGCTGGGCGTAGCCCTGCTGGCCGTAACCCTGCTGCTGGCCGTAGCCGGGCTGGGACTGCTGGCCGTACTGGGGCTGCTGACCGTACTGCTGGCCCGAACCCTGCTGCTGGCCGTACTGCGGCTGCTGCCCGTAGCCCTGCTGCCCGGACGCGGGCTGCTGGCCGTAACCCTGCTGCTGGCCGTAGTCCGGCTGGGAGCCGGGCTGCTGGCCGTAACCCTGCTGCTGGCCGTAGTCCGGCTGAGAGCCGGGCTGCTGCCCGTAGCCGGGCTGGGACTGCTGGCCGTAGCCCTGCTGGCCGTAACCCTGCTGCTGGCCGTAGTCCGGCTGGGACCCCGGCTGCTGGCCGTAACCCGGCTGGCCGTACTGGGGCTGCTGACCATACTGGGGCTGCTGACCGTACTGCTGGCCCGAACCCTGCTGCTGGCCGTACTGCTGTTGCTGGCCGTACTGCTGCTGGCCGTACTGGGGCTGCTGACCGTAGGGGTCGTCGGCCCGGTAGCCGACGACGGTCACATCGGGGTCGGGCTCGCCCTGCTGGCGTCCCGTGCTCTGTCCGTATTCAGGATTCCCGTGCGGCGAGTTCTCGCCGGAGTCGTCCTGAGGATACGGCGGCTGTCCTGTGCTCACCGTGTCACCTCGCTTCGAGTGCGCATGTGGCACGTGTCAGGGCACATGCCTGTCGTGGCCCAACGTATCGACATAGGTATCAACAATCACCTTTCCTGTCAGTCAAGGCCCGCGTCACCCGATGCCAAGTGAAGCAGCATGCGCGTGTTGCCCAGGGTGTTCGGCTTGACGTGCTCCAGGTCCAGAAACTCGGCCACGCCCTCGTCGTAGGAGGCCAGCAGCTCGGCGTAGACCTCGGGGGAGACAGGGGTGCCCTGGATGGAGCGGAATCCATGCCTGGCGAAGAAATCGACCTCAAAAGTCAAGCAGAATACACGGCGCAGTCCCAGCCCTCTAGCGGTCCCGATGAGAGCCGAGACGATCCGGTGCCCGATTCCCAGCCCTCGGACATCGGGGTGCACGGCCACGGTGCGGATCTCGGCCAGGTCCTCCCAGAGCACGTGCAGGGCGCCGCAGCCGACGACCTCTCCCGCGCGCTCGGCGACCCAGAACTCCTGCACGTCCTCGTACAGGGTGACCGTGGCCTTCTCCAGGAGCCGCGGGCCGGCGCCGGCATAGGTGTCGACCAGAAGCCTGATGATCCGGACGTCCGGAGTTCTGGCACGCCGGACGAGGATCTCGGTCTCGGGGACGGTGAGTTCGGCGACCTGCTCCATGGCCATCCAGGGTACAGACCTCATTACGGCTCAGCCCTAACTCTCGCCTCTCCCCCATCCTGTGACATGTCGTGGTCGTACGAGCACGCTAGGGATTGTACGAATCCTACAGCTCCACCTCCGGTGAACTCAGGCCAAAGGGGACAAAAAGTGTTTTCTGTACGGGGCGTCACGAGATCACCTTGTGACCCTTCAGTTGTGAAACCTCTACAGACTCGGCAGTTCCGGTTGAGCAGGAACCAGGAGTGCATTAGTGTCCAGCGACGATGTCCCGCGCGATTCTCGTGCGGACGCGCCCAATCCCCGAAGGGGAACCGGGGACCCGCCGGCGGCGCCCGCACCGCGTCGCCAGGGGTGAATCCGAGCCTCGGCTCGGTAGGGCTGCTCCGGCCCGAACCCGTCAGCTAACCCGGTAGGCGTCGATGGAAGGAGCTTGGTTGGTGAAGCGCACGCGTGACCGCAGAGGGAGCGCGGCGGGCAGGCATGCCCGCCCCGCGGAACGGCCCGGCCGTTCCCGCCGGTTAGGCGTCGTCGGCGTGACGGTCGCCGCGCTGCTCCTGGCCCTCCCCCTCGGTTCCGCCTCCGCCGACCCCGAGCCCTCCCTCAAGGAACTCTCCAAGCAGGTCGAGGCGATGCACGTCGAGATCGAGACGCTGACCGAGGACTACAACGGGCAGCGGGAGAAGCTGAAGACGGCCAAGAAGGCCGTCGAGAACGCCCAGAAGACGCTGGCCGCCAGCGAGGCCGAGCTGAACGCCAAGCGATCCAAGGCGATGCGCCTGGCCGAGAACGAGTACATCACCGGTGGCCTCAACACCGCCCTCACCTTCACCACCTCCAAGGACCCCGACGGCTTCCTCGACAGGGCCGCGACCACCTACGCGGTCAAGCAGCAGCAGGGCGAGGACGTCATCCAGCTCACCAAGGCCATGGAGACCGCCGAGCGCGCCAGGGCCGGGGCCAAGGCCCGCATCGACGAGGTGACGGAGATCGTCGAGAAGCTCGACACCAAGCGGGACAAGATCGTCAAGCTCGTCACCAAGGTGGAGAGCAACCTCTTCCAGCGCGCGCTCGGCGAAGCCGGCCGCCCCGGCACCCGTGCCGTCCGCGTCAGTCTGCCGATCTCCGGAGCCGGCAAGGCCGCGCAGGCCGCCAGGTGGGCCCTCACCCAGCAGCTCAAGCCCTACATCTGGGGCGCCGAAGGCCCGCGCGGCTACGACTGCTCCGGTCTGGTGATGGCGGCCTATCAGCGCGTGGGGATCTCACTGCCGCACTACACCGGTGACCAGTGGACCGCGGGCAGGCACATCTCCAGGGAGGAGCTTCGCCCCGGCGACCTGGTCTTCTTCTACAACGACCTGCACCACGTGGGCATCTATCTCGGCGGCGGCATGATGGTGCACGCGCCGCAGACAGGTGACGTGGTGCGGATCGCCTCCATCGCCCGGCGCCCCTACGCCGGAGCCGTCCGCATCGCCGACTAGATCAGCTGACGCCGTGCGGCCCAGGCCACCGCCTCGATCGCGGTGGCCACTCCGATGCGGTCGCAGATGCCTCTCAGTCTTCGGCGCACAGTCCGCCCGCTGATGTCCAAGCGCCGTCCCACCCGATCCACCGTGACCCCCTTGGCGAGCTCTGCCAGTAACGCCACATCCGCATGGCTGAGCTCAACGCCCTCGGTGAGCACATTCATCGGGAGCCCTCCCTCCCAACAGCACTACTCGGAGACGTCTTTGATCCGAGCGAAGCTGCTCATCTCGCAGACGGTAAACGCATGCGGGAAAGGTCGTCAAGCATGAGATCTGCCGCACTTGACACGCCCCATTGACATGATCCGTTGTATGTGAAGTACTCGCCATATGTCGGCATATCGAGGCGAGATGATCGATAGCAGCAATGTGGACAACGCTCCATCGCCGACTCCGACCGACCTGCTGGGCTTCGATCCGCTGGACCCGGCGTTCGTTCGCGAACCGTACCGCCGCTACGCCGAGATACGGCAGGGTGACGCGCTGCTGCGGACACGCGCCGGGTTGCTCGTCGCCACCACGCACGAGCTCTGCTCGGCCGTCCTGCGCAGCCCCCGATTCGGTCACGGCGACGGTCCCGCCCGGAACGGCGGTTCTGACCAGCCTGTCAAGTCGTTCCTGGCCATGGACCCGCCGGATCACACCAGGCTGCGGGGGCTGGTCAGCAAGGAGTTCACTCCCTCGATGGTCAAGCGGCTGCGGCCCCGGATCGAGGCGATCACCGCCGAGCTGATCGCCTCGCTGCCGGACGAGGCGGATCTGCTCACCGGGTTCGCCTACCCGCTACCGGTCATGGTGATCAGCGAGATGCTGGGTGTGCCGGCCGAGGACCACGAGCGGTTCCGCGGCTGGAGCGAGACGCTGGCGCGCGGCCTCGACCCGATAGTCCCACCGGAGCTGGCGGCGCGGACCGAGCGGGACAGGCAGGAGTTCCGAGCCTACTTCCGCTCGCTCATCGCGCTGCGCCGCGAGCGGCCCGGCGACGACCTGCTCAGCGCGCTCGCCCAGGTCGAGGAGCTCACCGAGCCGGAGCTGCTCGCCACCTGCGTGCTGCTGCTCGTGGCCGGGCACGAGACCACCGTCAACCTCATCGCCAACGGCGTGCTCAACCTGGTCAGGCACGAGACGCTGGCCTCGGCCGCCGAACGGCCCAAAGAGGTCGTCGAGGAGGTGCTCCGGTACGACCCGCCGGTCCAGCTCACCATGCGGGTCGCGCTGGAGGACACCGAGCTCGCCGGCACGCCCGTACCGGCCGGCACCCACGTGCTGGCGCTGATCGGCGCCGCCAACCGCGACCCCGCCGCCTTCCCCGATCCCGACCGCTTCGACGTGGACCGGGCGCCGGGCCGGCATCTGGCCTTCGGGCTCGGCATCCACTTCTGCCTCGGCGCGCCGCTGGCCCGGCTGGAGGGCGAGATCGCGCTGCGCGCCCTGGCCGAGGCGGCGCCGAAACTGGAGCTGACCGAGCCCGAGCCGCCGTACAAGCGAAACATCGTGCTGCGCGGGCTGGCCTGCCTGCCCGTGCGGCTCAGGCGCTAGCGTCGAAGCCTGCCCCTGCCGGGCTGTGCGTCAGTGGGTGGGCTTGACCAGCGGGAACAGGATCGTCTCGCGGATGTTCTTGCCGGTGAAAGCCATGATCATCCGGTCGATGCCGGCCCCCATGCCACCCGTCGGCGGCATCGCGTACTCCAGGGCCTGCAGGAAGTCCTCGTCGAGCTGCATGGCCTCCGGGTCGCCACCCGCGGCCAGCAACGACTGCTCCACCAGGCGGCGGCGCTGCTCGATCGGGTCGATGAGCTCGGAGTAGGCGGTGCCCAGCTCGGTGCCGAAGCCGATGAGGTCCCACTTCTCCGTCAGCAGCG
Source organism: Nonomuraea sp. LPB2021202275-12-8 (assembly GCF_037044575.1). NCBI lineage: Bacteria > Bacillati > Actinomycetota > Actinomycetes > Streptosporangiales > Streptosporangiaceae > Nonomuraea > Nonomuraea sp. LPB2021202275-12-8. The sequence goes on from NZ_JBAHWD010000006.1 coordinate 401,682, forward strand.
GGTTGTCGCGGTGCTGGCGAGTGAGCGGGGAGGTCTCCAGCGGGTAGTCCATCACGAACGTGGGCTGGATCAGGGTGTGCTCCACGAGCTCCTCGAACAGCTCCTGGACGAGCTTGCCCTGGCCCCACTTGGGGTCCCAGTGGACGTCGTGCTTGTCGGCGAGCGCGCGGACGCGCTCCAGCGGGGTCTCGGTGGTGATCTCCTCGCTCACCGCCTCGGAGACCGCGTCGTACAGCCTGATCCTGGGCCACTCCGGGATGCCCAAGTCGACCTCGACGCCGTCGTGCACGACCACGGAGGTGCCCAGGGCGGCGACCACGGCCTTCTGGTACATGCGCTGCGTCAGGTCGGCCATGTCGTTGTAGTCGAGGTAGGTGCCATAGGCCTCGAGCATGGTGAACTCGGGGTTGTGCGTGGAGTCCGCGCCCTCGTTGCGGAAGTTGCGGTTGATCTCGAAGACCTTCTCGATGCCCCCCACGACCAGCCGCTTGAGGTAGAGCTCGATCGCGATGCGGAGGTAGAGCTCCAGGTCGTAGGCGTTGATGTGGGTCTTGAAGGGCCGTGCCGCGGCGCCGCCGTGGATGGGCTGCAGCATCGGCGTCTCGACCTCGAGGTAGCCCTCCTCGTGCCAGAAGTCGCGCACCGCGCGCACCGTCGCGCTGCGGATGCGCGCCATCTCGCGGGCCTCGTCGTTGACGATGAGGTCCACGTAGCGCTGGCGCACCCGGGCCTCGGGGTCGGTGAGGCCGACGTGCTTCTCCGGCAGCGGGCGCAGGCACTTGGAGGTGATCTGCCACCTGTCGGCCAGGATCGACAGCTCGCCACGGCGGGAGGTGATGACCTCGCCCTCGATGCCCACGTGGTCGCCCAGGTCGACGTCGCGCTTCCAGGCGGCCAGGGACTCCTCGCCGACCTTGTCGAGCGAGATCATGACCTGCAGGTCGCCGCCGCCGTCGCGGAGCGTGGCGAAGCAGAGCTTGCCGCCCACGCGGTTGAGCATGACGCGCCCCGCGACCCCGACCCTGTCGCCGGTCGCGGTGTCGGGTTCCAGGCCCTGGTATTTCTCCCTGACCTCGGCGTTCGTGGCCGTGCGGGGAAAGGTCACCGGGTAAGGGTCGACGCCTTCACTGCGAAGGCGGTCGAGCTTCTCCCTCCGGATGCGCATCTGCTCGGGAAGTTCGTCGCTCACACCATCAAAGGGTAGGGGATACGGCCACCTGCAAGGCGTCGTCGGTCCCCTGCAGGGCCCCTGCAAGACCCCGGGCTTATCAATGACCCAACGAGCTCAGGGGGGATCCGGCAGGGAGCCGGCCCAGGGAGGGGCTCAAGGAGAAATCATGATCAGGAAGATCGCGACCGGTCTCCTGGCCGTCGCCGCCACCGGCGCACTGGCCCTGTCGATGCCCGCCGCGGCGAGCGCCACCAGCACGAACTCCTCGAGCTCGGACGAATACGACTACTCCGACTACTGGGGCCCCACCTACGCCAAGCACCACGCCGCCAAGGCCCAGGGCTGGATCGGCGTCAAGTGGGACGAGGACCAGGAGTCCAACACCGTGCACGTCAGGGGCCGGCTCTACGACCTCGACAACCGCAGCTACGGCCAGGGCGGCAAGTGCGCCTACGTGAAGTTCCAGGCCAGCGACTTCGACCACGACTGGGACGAGGTCTACACCAAGAAGTACTGCGGCTACCCCGGCTCGAAGAAGTTCCACTTCGAGGTCGACGAGGCCTCCAGCGTGCGGGTGAAGGTCTGCCAGATCCACCCGTACAAGCACTACGTCACCAAGTGCGGCCACTGGGACTACCTCTACACCACCGAGAGCGAGTAATCCCGCAACAGACGCAAGCGGCCCCCTTCCCGAGCGGGGGGCCGCTTGTCCTATGTGGTGTTGCGGCTGTAGACGAGCCTCAGGCCGATGAGCGTCAGCCACGGCTCGTGCACGTCGATGGAGCGGGACTCGCCCACCACCAGCGCCGCGTGCCCGCCCGTGGCCACCACGGTCACGTCGTCGGGGTCCTCGGCCAGCTCGGCCGCCATCCGCTCGACGATGCCGTCGACCTGGCCCGCGAAGCCGTAGATGATGCCGGCCTGCAACGCCTCGACGGTGTTCTTGGCGATCACCGAACGGGGCCTGACCAGCTCCACCTTGTGCAGTTGCGCTCCGGCCGCCGCGAGCGCGTCGACGGAGATCTCGATGCCGGGGGCGGTGACCGCCCCGACGTACTCGCCCTTGGCCGACACCGCGTCGAAGGACGTGGCGGTGCCGAAGTCGACGATGATGCACGGGCCGCCGTACTGGTCGATGGCGGCCAGCGCGTTCACGATGCGGTCGCTGCCGACCTCCTTGGGGTTGTCCATCCGTACGGGCACCCCGGTGCGGACACCGGGCTCCACGATGACCGCCGTGACGTCGCCGTAGTAGCGGCGGCACATCTCACGCATCTCGTTGAGGACGCTCGGCACGGTGGAGCAGATGGCGATGCCGCCGATGTCGGCCCCCTTGAGCAGCGGCGACTGCGCGAGCAGGCCCTGCAGGACGACCGCGATCTCGTCGGCTGTGCGGCGGGCGTCGGTGGCCAGCCGCCAGTGCTCGATGACATCCTCACCTTCGAAGAGGCCGAGCACCGTGTGCGTGTTGCCGACGTCGATCGTGAGCAGCATCGATTACCCCCGTAGATCCAGTGCGACGTCAAGGGCCGGCGCCGAATGGGTGAGCGCTCCGACCGCAAGGTAGTCAACGCCAGTCTCAGCCACATCACGCGCCAATTCCAAGGTCAATCCCCCGCTGGCCTCAAGCGCAACCGCGTTTTTCGCCGTATTTTTGGTGATTTGGACGGCATGGGCGATCTCTTCCACCGTGAAGTTGTCCAGCAGGACGACCTCGGCTCCCTCGCCGAGCACCGCCACCAACTGCTCGGCGCTGTCGACCTCCACCTCGATCCGCACGTCCGGATAGCGCTCGCGCACCGCGCGGAACGCCTGGGCGACCCCTCCCGCGGCCACCACGTGGTTGTCCTTGATGAGGGCCGCGTCCGACAGCGACATGCGGTGGTTGACGCCGCCGCCGCAGCGCACCGCGTACTTCTCCAGCACCCGCAGCCCCGGCAGCGTCTTGCGGCTGTCACGCACCCGCGCCGCCGTGCCGCTGATCGCCTCCACCCACCTGCCGGTCAGCGTGGCGATGCCGGACAGGTGCGTGAGCAGGTTCAGGGCGGTGCGCTCGGCCGTCAGCAGGGCCCTGGCCGGGCCCTCGACGGTCATCAGCACCTCTCCCCTGCGCACCCGCTCACCGTCCTTCACCTTCCGTTCCGTACGGGTCGCGCCCAGCCGTACGAAGACCGCCTCGGCGACGGGCAGGCCGGCCACCACGCCGTCGGCGCGGGCCACCACGTCGCCGATCGAACGCAGGTCCGCCGGGACCGTCGCCAGGCTCGTGACGTCCCCGGCCTCCTGCAGGTCCTCCGCCAGCGCCCGGTCGATCACCGAATCGGCGTCGGCCGGATCCACTCCGGCGGCGGCGAGCTCCTGGGCCAGGCGCTGCGGCATCGCGTCGCCGTGCGGGGTGTAGATCATGTGCGGGCCCTCCTCGGTCAGGGTCACGTCCACGTGACCCAGCCATGCGTCGTCGTCTCGGTCGGGGAAGTCCTCACGCCAGTGCGAGCCCCGCGTCTCCTGCCTGGCCGCCGCCACGGCGGTGAGCACGGTGGCGACGGTGAGCAGGTTCGTCGCCTCCCACGACTCGGTGCACGCGGCCACCTGGATCGGAGTCCAGCGGGCGTCGCGCAGCGCCCCGACCGTGGCCGCGAGCGAGGCGTGACTGCGCAGCACGCCGGCCCCCGTGCTCATGTGGGCCTGGATCCTGCCACGCGCCCGCGGGTCCACCAGTCCGGCCGCGGCCCGAGGAGTCACGGGCTCGCCGGACTCGCACCGTAGGCGGTGGATGTCGTCCGCGATCCGCTCGGCGAAGACCAGCCCTTCGAGCAGGGAGTTGGACGCCAGCCGGTTCGCGCCGTGCACGCCCGTGCAGGCGACCTCGCCGCACGCGTACAGGCCCTCGATGGAGGTGCGGCCACGCAGGTCGGTACGGACTCCGCCGCTGGCGTAGTGGGCGGCCGGAGCCACCGGGATCGGCTGGACCGCCGGGTCGATGCCGTGCTCGCGGCAGACCGCGTAGATGGTGGGGAACCTGGCCCGCCACTTCTCCTCGCCGAAGTGGCGGCCGTCGAGCAGGACGTGGTCGCCCCCGGTCTCGCGCATCGTCCGCATGATCGCCTTGGCCACGACGTCCCGCGGCGCCAGGTCGGCCAGCTCGTGCACGCCGGTCATGAACCTGTTGCCTTCGTGGTCGACGAGGACGGCGCCCTCGCCCCTGACCGCCTCCGAGATGAGCGGCTGCTGGCCGGTCGCGCCCTTGCCGAGCCAGAGGACGGTCGGGTGGAACTGGACGAACTCCAGGTCGCGCACCACGGCCCCGGCCCGGAGCGCGAGCGCCACCCCGTCGCCGGTGGAGACGACCGGGTTGGTCGTGGAGGAGTAGATCTGGCCCATGCCTCCGGTGGCCAGGACGACCGCGGGGGCACGCACCGCGCCGACCCCGTCGCCCGCCCCCTCGCCCATCACGTGCAGCGTGACGCCCGCCGTGCGGCCTCGCGCGTCCTTGAGCAGGTCGAGCACCAGCGCGTGCTCGATCACCTCGATCCCGCCGGCGTGGACCGCCTCGACCAGCGCGCGCTGCACCTCGGCGCCCGTGGCGTCGCCTCCGGCGTGCACGATCCGGTGCCGCCGATGGCCGCCTTCCCTGGTGAGCTGGAGGTGCCCGTCGGGGGTCCGGTCGAACTCCGCGCCCCGGGCCATGAGCCTGCGCAGCGCGCCCGGACCCTCGGTGACCAGCGTCCGCACGGCCCGCGTGTCGCACAGGCCCACGCCGGCCAGCAGCGTGTCGTTGAGGTGCTCGTCGGGGCTGTCCGCCGGATCGAGGACGGCCGCGATCCCGCCCTGCGCCCACCGGGTGGACCCGGCGGAGAGCACGTCCTTGGTGACCACCAGGACCCTGGCCCTGGGCACGAGCTCGGCGTAGTGCAGCGCGACCGTCAGCCCGGCGATGCCCGAGCCCACCACGACCAGGTCGGCCTCGACGGTCCAGCCGGGTTCGGGGGCCATCAGCCGCAGGGGGATCGCCGGTGCACTCATGGGGTCTCCTCGATGAGGCTATTTCGTCACAATGACGATAACGCGTGCGAGAGGATGTTCCATACCCGGGGGTGCTCCCGATCAGGCGGGGCTCAGCGCGATGACCACGTTGTCGATCAGCCGGGTGGTGCCGGTCCTGGCGGCGACCGCGAGCACCGCCTCGCCCGAGTAGAGCTCCGGCACCTCGCAGAACGTCGCGGGGTCCACCAGCGCCAGGTAGTCGAGCTCCAGCTCGGGCGCGGCCTCCTCGAGCACCGCCCGGGCGGCGGCGCGGACCTTCGACGGGACCCGCTCCGCCGCGCCGGCCCGCAGGGCGCGGGACAGCGCCAGCGCCACCTGCCTCTCAGCGGCCGACAGGTAGCGGTTGCGGCTCGACAGGGCCAGTCCGTCGGGCTCGCGGACCGTGGGCACGCCCACGATCTCGACGGGCACGTCCAGATCGGCGACCATGCGCCGGATCATCGCGAGCTGCTGGGCGTCCTTCTGCCCGAACACCGCCAGATCGGGCCGTACCAGGTTGAACAGCTTGAGCACGACCGTGAGCATGCCGTCGAAGTGGCCGGGCCTGGAGGCGCCCTCGACGATCCGCCCCATCTCGCCGGAGCTGACGCTCACTTGGCGGTCCGGGGGGTACATGTCCTGGACGGCCGGGGCGAACACCACCTCGACGCCCTCTGCCCGACACACGTCGAGGTCGGCGTCGAATGTACGGGGATAACGGGAAAAATCCTCGCTTGGCCCGAACTGCAGCGGGTTGACGAAGACGCTGACGACGACCTGATCGGCGCGTGCCCGAGCAGCCCGGATGAGCGAGCGGTGACCCTCGTGCAGGGCTCCCATGGTGGGCACCAGGGCGACGGACCCGTCGCGCCGGGCCTTGATCAGATCGGTGCGATTCCTGGCGACGATCAGGTCCATGCGGGGCCTCCGGGAGCGGCGGTCAGCGACGTGGCGGATCCACGACATGACCGGCGGCGGTCAGGTCCATATGTTGCCACCCAGGGCGTCGAGCAGCCGCTCGGCCTCCTCCGGCTTCAGCAGCCCGGCGGCCAGGGCGCGGTCGGCGGTGAGCCTGGCCAGGGCGACGTAGGCGTCGGCCGCCTCCGGCGCGCTCAGGATCAGGGCGTCGACGTGCTTGCGCACGGTGCCGGCGTCACCGCGCACCACCGGCCCGGTCAGGCCCGCGAGACCCAGTCTGAGCACGTTGTCCAGGGCGGCGCCGAGCAGCGGCCCGAGCATGCGGCCCGGGTGCTCGACGCCGATGCGCCGCAGCAGCTCGGAGGATTCGGCGATGAGGGTGACCATGTGGTTGGCCGCGCTCGCCAGGGCCGCGTGATAGAGGGCGCGGTCGGCGTCGGCGATCCAGACGGGCTCGCCGCCCATCTCGATGACCAGCGCCTCGGCGATGGGGCGGAGCGGCTCGGGCGCGGTGACGCCGAACGAGCAGCCGGTGATCCGGTTGAGGTCGTCGTCCCTGCCGGTGAAGGTCATCACCGGGTGCAGCGCCAGCGGCAGCGCGCCCGCCTTGGCGGCCGGATCCAGCACGGCCAGCCCGTAGGCGCCGCTGGTGTGGACGAGCAGCTTGCCCTGGAGTGCGGCACCCGTCGCCGCCAGGCCGCCGACGAGGTCGGGCAGCGCGTCGTCGGGCACGGTGAGCAGGATCAGCTCCGCCGCCCTGACGACCTCGTCGGGCCGGACGGGCTCGACCCGCAGCCGGTCCGCCGCCCAACGCCTGGAGGCGTCGGACACCCCGCTCGCGGCCACGACGCGGTGGCCGGCCTGCGCCAGAGCGGCGCCGAGGACGGAGCCCACCCTGCCCGAACCCAGCACACCGACAGTCAGCCGTGCCGGGCGATCACCTGCGTCCATGACGTCTCACCCCTGTCGACCCGATGGCGCTGCCGACCAGCGTAACGGCCGCGACGGGGCAGACATGTGACCGGGGTTTTGCCGCATGTTGCGTTACCGACAAATCGGACAAGGGCATACAAAAGGTGCACCCCCTGTCGGGAGAGATGAGGAGAGGGGTTCATCGCATCGCAGCGGGCGCCGGGTCCGCGCCAGGACCGACGCCCGCACGGTGTGCGAACCTCTTGGAGGTGCACCAGTGGCCGCCACCGCCGACTGGCGGACCACACGTGAAGCTCGGACCGGCCACGGCCGGTCCGAGCTCTCACATCAGCGGTGCACGTGAGCGCTCGCACCACCCTTGCAGCCGGCGAAGGCCAGGCCGATGACGGCGATCGCGTTGCCGCAGACGTTGATCGGCGCGGTGATGGGCAGGAAGATCTGGTTGCCGGAGAGCACGCCGCTGCGGCCACTGGTGGTGTCGGCCTGAGCGGGGGCGGCAAGGGAAAGCATGGCGAGCGCGCCGACCACGACCATGGTCTTCTTGAACACGAAGGCTCCTCTCGGGGATGCGGCGAGGACCGCAGGAAGCGTGACAATGTGCAGTCGCTTGGCGACAACGCGTAAACGTTAGCGCAAGTCTGCCACTATGAGTAGTCAATGCATAACCCAACGTGTAATCGCTCGATCGTGAGATAGTCCAGACATGTGGCTCACCTGGCGCGCCGCCACCGATCGCGCGCTGTACGGCGAGAACGGCTTCTACCTGCGTGAGCGCCCCTCAGGCCACTTCCGCACCTCGGTCAGCGCCTCGGCGGTGTTCGCCGAGGCCGTGCTGGCGCTGCTGGCGGAAGTGGACGCCGAGCTCGGCATGCCGGGCAAGCTCGACCTGGTCGACATCGGCGCCGGCGAGGGCGTGCTCGTCCGCCGCGTGCTGGGCGCGGCCGACCCCGAGCTGCTCAGCAGGCTGCGGGTCACGGCCGTCGAGGTGTCGCCCAGGCCCGACGGCCTGCCGCCGGAGGTCGCTTGGGTCCCGGCCGTCCCCGCGGGCATCAGCGGCCTGGCCATCGCCAACGAGTGGCTGGACAACGTCCCGCTGGACGTCGTCGAGCAGACACCCGGCGGGCCGAGGCTCGTCATGGTCGACACCGAGACCGGCGAGGAGCGGCTGGGCGACCCTCCGGACGAGGCCGATCGCGACTGGCTCGAACGGTGGTGGCCGCTGTCGCGCACCGGCGCGCGCGCCGAGATCGGGCGGCCGCGCGACGCGGCCTGGGCGGCGGTCCTGACACGACTCGAACGGGGTTGCGCGATCGCCGTGGATTATGCACACCCTGTGGATAACCGGCCGCCCTGCGGGACGCTCACCGGATACCGCGACGGGGCGGTGGTGATGCCCGTCCCCGACGGCACCTGCGACATTACGGCTCATGTGGCGCTCGACGCGTGCGCCGAGGCGGGCCGGCAGGCCGGTGCGATATCCACAGGCTTGTCCACACAGCGCATCGCGCTGCGTGCTCTGGGGATCACCGGCACACGACCGCCACTCGACCTGGCCCATGCCGATCCGCGCGGCTATCTCAGGGCTCTGGCCCGGGCCTCGGAGGAGGCGGAGCTGATCGACCCGGCGGGTCTCGGCGGCTTCGGCTGGCTCAGCCAGAGCCGGTGAAGGCCCGCCGTCAGGTCACGCTGAGGTCGAGCGACTCCAGGCCCCGGATGACGTAGCCCGGCTTCCAGACCGGCTCCCGGACGAGCTCCAGCTTCGGCGCCCGGTCCATCAGCGCGCCGAAGGACTCGATGAGCTCGATCCTGGCCAGCGGCGCCCCCAGGCAGAAGTGGATGCCCGCGCCGAAGGAGATGTGCGGATTGTCCACGCGGCCCACGTCGAGCCGGTCGGGGTCGTCGAACACCTCCGGATCGCGGTTGGCCGACCCGAACAGCAACGCGACCTCCACCCCGCGCGGGATCGAGACGCCGCCGACCTCGATGTCCTCCAGCACCCAGCGCTCGAACATCTGCAGCGGCGTGTCCCACCGCATCAGCTCCTCGATCGCCGACGGCAGCAGCCCGCGATCCTCGCGGAGACGTACGAGCTCGGCCGGGTTCCTGAACAGGGACCACCAGCCGTTGCCCGTCACGTTCACGGTGGCCTCGTGGCCCGCGTTGAGCAGCAGCACGCAGGTGCCGACCAGCTCGTCCTGCGTGAGCTCGTCGATCTGGGCGAGCGCGCTGATCAGGTCGTCGCCGGGCCTGGCCGCGCGCTCGCGGGCCAGCTCCTTGAGGTAGCCGGCGAACTCCGACGCGGCCCGGACCGCCGTGTGCTGCGCCTCAGGGGCCGGGTTGAGCTCGTACATCCCGCAGATGTCGGCCGACCAGGGGCGAAGCAGGTGGCGGTCGCCCTCGGGGATGCCGAGCATCTCGGCGATCACCGTCACCGGGAGAGGCTCGGCGACCTCGGCGATCAGGTCGCCGCCGCCCTTGGCGACGAACGCGTCCACCAGGCCGCCGGCGATGGCCCGCACGCGGGGGCGCAGCGACTCGACCATGCGCGGGGTGAACGCCCTGGAGACCAGGCGGCGCAGCCTGGTGTGCACCGGCGGCTCGACGTCGAGCATGCCCGCCCTGATCACCCGCCAGAACGGCTCCTGGAACTCCGGCTCGGGCTCCTTGCCGAATTCCTCGTGCGTGGCCACGTGCAGGTAGGACCTGCCCAGGCGACGGTCCCTGAGCAGGGTGTTCACGTCGGCGTGGCGGGAGATCAGCCACTGGCCCGTCGGTTCGAAGAAGCTGACGGGCGCCTCGCGCCTCAACTCGGCGTAGACCCCGTACGGGTTCGCCACGAAATCGGGATTCCAGGGATCAAAGCGCACTATTGCATCTTAGGAGGCACCTCTTCGTGCTTGGTCTTCCTGCTCCGCATCCGGATGTTGAGCAGCTCCACGATGACCGAGAACGCCATCGCGAAGTAGATGTAGCCCTTGGGGATGTGCTGGTCCAGGCCCTCGGCGATGAGCACCACCCCGATCAGCACCAGGAACGCCAGAGCCAGCATCTTGATGCTCGGATGCGTGTCGACGAACCTGCTGATCGGCCCCGAGGCGAACAGCATCACGACCACCGCCACCACGACGGCCGCGACCATCACGCCGAGCTCGTCCACCATGCCGACGGCGGTGATGACCGAGTCGAGCGAGAACACCACGTCGAGCACCATGATCTGCACGATCACCGAGGCGAAGGAGGCCGTCGCGACCTGCTTGCCGTCCTTGTCCACGGCGTCCATGCTGTGGCCGATCTCGGTGACGCTCTTGGCGAGCAGGAACAGCCCGCCCAGGAGCAGGATCAGATCCCGCCCGGAGATCTCCTGGCCGAGCACCTCGAACAGCGGCTCGGTGAGCCTGACCACCCACGACAGCGCCAGCAGCAGGAGCAGCCGGCTGATCAGGGCCGCTCCCAGGCCCAGGACGCGCGCCCTGTCGCGCTGCTCGGGCGGCAGCTTACCGGCCAGGATGGAGATGAAGATGATGTTGTCTATGCCCAGAACGATCTCCAGGGCCACAAGGGTGAAGAACCCTATCCAGATCTGTGGGTCTGCCACCCAGTCCAACATCGTGCCTACCTCTTCGCTCGGGGGACGTACCGGGTAGCAACGATCGAGCCCCCGGATAAGTTCGCGGTTGCGATCGGCAGGCAGGTGTCGGTTATAGTGCGGGACGTAGGTCATGAGTGCCAGCGCCAAGCCCCGGCTCGCTGGCCGGCAACCCTCGCGTCCGCGGCGGGGTGCCCCGGGTGAAGACCTGGTCCGCCACGAGGTGTGGCGGGCAAGCGCGGGCTCCGTGGCTGTTCCAGGGGTCCGATGACGACCCCAGGAGGCTCGCCGTGTCCACCTTGACGATCTTCAGCACCGCCGCCCAGCCCGCGCAGCGGGAAGCCGGCGCCACATCCGCGCCGCAGGGCAGGACCATTCCCGCCGTGCTCGGCGCCGACCTCGAGGTGCCGGTCAAGGGCGGCAAGCTGGTCGGCTACGCCAACCTGGACTACGCCGCGAGCGCCCCCTGTCTGGAGCCGGTCAGCGCGGCCGTGACCGCCGCGCTTCCGGCCTACTCCAGCGTGCACCGCGGCGCGGGATACGCCTCCCAGCTCACCACCGCCCGCTACGAGCAGGCCCGCCACACCGTACGGGCCTTCGCCGGCGCCCGGCCCGACGACGCCGTCATCTTCACCCGCAACACCACCGACGCCACCAACCTGCTCGCCCGCTGCCTGCCCGAGGGCACCACCGTGGTCGTCTTCGACACCGAGCACCACGCCTCCCTGCTGCCCTGGAAGCAGACCGTACGGCTGGCTCCCCCGGCCTTCCCCGGTGAGGCCGTCCGCGCGGCCGACGCGGCGCTGGCCGGGATCGACGGGCCGAAGCTGCTCGTCGTCACCGCCGCCTCCAACGTCACCGGCGAGCTGTGGCCGATCGCCGCCCTGGCCCACATCGCGCACCGCCACGGGGCGCGCATCCTGGTCGACGCCGCCCAGCTCGTGCCGCACCGGCCGATCAACCTGACGGCGCTCGACCTGGACTACGTCGCCTTCTCCGGGCACAAGCTGTACGCCCCGTTCGGCGCCGGAGTGCTGCTGGGCAGGCGCGACTGGCTGGCGGACGGGGAGCCGTACCTCAAGGGCGGCGGCGCGGTGCGCGCGGTCGGGGACGCGGGCGAGGGCACCGACTGGCACAACGACCCGGAGCCCCGGCACGAGGCCGGGACCCCGAACGTGCTGGGCGCCATCGCGCTGGCCGCCGCCTGCGACGCGCTCACCGCCACCGGCTGGACGGCGCTGGTCCGGGAGGAGGAGCGGCTGATCGCGCGGCTGCGCTCGAACCTGGCCTCGATCGCGGGCGTGCGGGAGCTGTCACTGTGGGGACCCGACCACCCGCGGGTGGGCATCGTCTCCTTCATCGTCGACGGCTACTCCGCCCGCGAGGTCGCCGAGGTGCTGTCGGGCGAGTACGGGATCGGGGTGCGCGACGGAAAGTTCTGCGCGCACCCGTTCGTACGGCACCTGCTCGGCACCGCCGACGGCGGCTGCGAGGACGACACCGCGTCGGCCGTGCGCGCCTCGATCGGCATCGGCACCACGCAGGAGCACGTGGACCGGCTCGTCGAGGCGCTCCGGGATCTCCTGGCCCGCTGAGGCCCGTGTCAGCGGTTGGGCGGCTTGGGCGGCCTGGTCTGCTCGTCACCGACCAGGGCGTCGACGTCCCGCATGTCCTCGTCGCTCAGCCCGCCGGATCTGGGACCCGAAGGCTGCCTCGGCACGTTGTGCCGCTGTTCGGGCGGCGTGTCGTCGCGGTAGCCGGTCTGGTCCCTGTGCAGGGGCTGCGTGTCGTCCCGGTATTCCTCCGCCGGACGGTCGTGCGAGGTGGGCGGGGCGTGGTCGGCCAGGTCCTGCTCGGCCCTGCGCCGCTGCGAGCGCCTCTTGAACGTCGCGTTCAGGATCCCGTCGAGACCGAGCCTGCCACCCCCCAGCGCCAGGAACAGCAGCGAGGCCGCGCTCAGCGCGCCGACGAACTCCCAGCCGCCCTCCTGGACGAAGATGCCGTTCGGCGCGTGCACGAAGATGAACGCCCCGATCGTCACGACCAGCAGCGCCAGCGCCGCCAGCCGTACCGCCAGCCCCAGGATCAGCATGGCGCCACCGACGGTCTCGGCGACCGTGGTGAACGCGGCGGCGACCTGTGGCATCGGCACGCCCGACTCGGCGAACCCCTCAGCGGTGGCGCCCAGTCCCCCCTGCCACTTCTTCCACCCGTGCGCGATGAAGATCACGCCGATGATCACCCTGGCAATCAGGGCAGCTATGTCGAAAACAACCCTTTTCATGATGATTTCTCCCCCGTTTCCGGTATTCCTCCCCGTGACCGGCTAAGGGATGCGTCGGCATACCGTTCCTTGACCGAGTCCCGCGCTGGATCAGCACAGCCCCCGGTGGCAGCATTGCCATATGACGGAACGCGTGGTGGGAATCGGAGCGGGCGCGAAAGAGCTGGCCACCGAGGACATGATCCTCAATATCGGCCCTCAGCACCCGTCGACACACGGCGTGCTCCGGCTCCGGCTCACCCTCGACGGCGAGCGCATCTCCACCGCCGAGCCGATCATCGGCTACATGCACCGGGGCGCGGAGAAGCTGTTCGAGGTCCGCGACTACCGGCAGATCCTCGTGCTGGCCAACAGGCACGACTGGCTGTCGGCCTTCGCCAACGAGCTGGGCGTGGTCATCGCCGTCGAGCGCATGCTCGGGATGGAACCGCCGGTCAGAGCCGTGTGGGCGCGCACGCTCCTGGCCGAGCTCAACCGGGTGCTCAACCACCTGATGTTCCTCGGCTCCTATCCCCTGGAGCTGGGCGCCATCACCCCCGTCTTCTACGCCTTCAACGAGCGCGAGCGCATCCAGGCCGTGATGGAGGAGATCTCCGGCGGGCGGATGCACTACATGTTCAACCGGGTCGGCGGCCTCAAGGAGGACCTGCCGCTCGGCTGGCTCGACCGGGTGTCGGAGGCCGTCGCCGAGACCAGGCGCCGCGTCCCCGACATCGAGAACCTCATCCTCGGCAACGAGATCTTCCGCGCCCGCACCATGGGCGTCGGCGTGCTCACCCGCGAGCAGATCATGCAGTACGGCGTGAGCGGCCCCGTCGCCCGCGCCTCCGGCGTCGACTTCGACCTGCGGCGCGATCAGCCGTACCTGGCCTACCCCGAGCTGCCCGTCAAGGTCGTCACCCGCAGCGCGGGCGACTGCCACGCCCGCTTCGAGGTGCTGCTCGAACAGCTCAAGGTCTCGCTCGACCTGGCCGACGCCTGTGTGGAGCGGCTGCGCTCACTGCCCCAGGGCCCCATCAACCAGCGCCTGCCCAAGGTGCTCAAGGTGCCGGAGGGCCACACCTACGCCTGGACGGAGAATCCGCTCGGCATCAACGGCTACTACCTGGTGTCCAGGGGCGACAAGACCCCGTGGCGGCTGAAACTCCGCTCGGCCTCCTACAACAACATCCAGGTGCTGCGCGAGATGCTGCCCGGGCATCTCGTGGCCGACATGGTCGCCATCCTCGGCTCGATGTTCTTCGTAGTGGGTGACATCGACAAGTGAGCACCCCCGTCGTCCGCCGTGACCGCTATGTCGACTGGCTGCGCGCGCTGAGCCTCATCGTCGTGGTCGTCTGGCACTGGGCCTTCACCATCCTGCAGTGGAAATCCGGTGGACCGGAGCCGACCAGCCCACTCGGTTTCACCTCCGGCCTGTGGATCCTCACCTGGCTGTTACAGGTGCTGCCGCTGTTCTTCTACGTCGGCGGTCACGTGCACCTGCTGTCCTGGGGCCGTGCCCAGGAGCGCGGCACCGGCATCGGGAGGTTCGTCTGGCGGCGCATCCGCGCGCTGGCCATCCCGGCGCTGGGCCTGTCGGGCGTGTGGATCGCCATCGGCGCGCTCGTCACGTGGCTGTTCGACGTGGAGTGGATGTGGCGGGTGGTGCTGCTCGTGCTCAGCCCGCTGTGGTTCCTCGGCGTCTATCTGGTGCTGATCGCGCTCCTGCCGCTCGCCCTCTACCTGCACCGCGAGTACGACGTGCTGGCCCTCATCTGGCTCGGCGGAGCCGCCCTGGTCGTGGACGTGGTCCGCTTCCGATACGGCGTCGAGTGGGTGGGCTGGCTGAACATGGTCATCGTGTGGGGGCTGGCCCACCAGGCCGGATTCTTCTACGACCGGATCGTCGCACTCCCCAGGCGCTACGACGTGGGCGTGCTGTGGACGGGCCTGTTCGCGCTGTTCGGCCTCGTCTACTCCGGCATCTACCCCGGCTCGATGGTGGGCGTGCCCGGCGACAAATGGTCCAACATGGCCCCGCCCACCTTCGTCATCGTCGCCCTGCTCCTCTTCCAGATCGGCCTGGTCGAGGTGCTGCGCCCGTCGATGGAGCGCCTGCTCGAAAAGCCCGGCTGGAGCCGCGTCAACATCGTCATCAACCGGTTCGCCCTGCCGCTGTTCCTCTTCCACACCACCGGCA
Source organism: Nonomuraea sp. LPB2021202275-12-8 (assembly GCF_037044575.1). Classification (NCBI taxonomy): domain Bacteria; kingdom Bacillati; phylum Actinomycetota; class Actinomycetes; order Streptosporangiales; family Streptosporangiaceae; genus Nonomuraea; species Nonomuraea sp. LPB2021202275-12-8. The sequence continues at coordinate 416,779 of NZ_JBAHWD010000006.1, forward strand.
TGGCCATCGCGCTCGGCCTGTCGTGGTGGCTGTTCGGCTCACTCACCCCCGAGGTGCCGCCGGACCTCTGGTGGTGGCTGGAGCGCCCCATCGCCGTCATCGCGCCGCTGATCTGCACCCTCCCGGTCATCTACCTCTTCGGCCGCCGCCGCACCCAGGTCGAACAGCTGCAGGACAAGAGCTGACTACCTCGGGCTCCGCTCCTCCGGGTCCTTGGGGATGCGGCAGGCGTTCTCCAGGAAGAGCGCGGCCGCGATCAGCACCACGCATGACAGGAACGAGCCGGTCGAGACGAAGAACTCCGAGCGCGGCGTCTCCCTGGTGAGCAGCTGCAGCGTGTGCAGGGCGAACCCGGCGAAGACGCCCGCGAACACCGCGCCACCGTAGGCGGAGGCCTTGCCAAGGGCGGCCAGACGCGCCACGGCCAGCGGCTCCGCCGGTTTGGTGCCGGGCCTGCGATCGATCCGCGCCTTGGTCATCCAGGCGCTGTAGGCCTCGCCGACGGCCAGCAGCAGCACGGTGGGCATCGCGGTCCACGGCACCAGCGGCAGGTCGGAGTAGAACTGCTGGACCAGCATCCAGGTGATCAACGCGATGACGACGACGACGGCGACCAGGACGCCGGGACGGGTGGGCCTCAATCCGGCTCCTGCAGTCTCAGCTCCTCGCGAAGCCGCACGCCCTGCTGGTCGAGGCCCGCGAGCAGCTCGACGACACGGCCGCGGCCGGGCACCTCGGCCTCGGGGTCGGCCTCGGACCAGGGCATGAGCACGAACGCCCGCTCGTGCGCCAGAGGGTGCGGCAGCGTCAGGTCGGGATCGTCGCAGACGACGTCGCCCACCACGATCAGGTCGATGTCGAGCGTGCGCGGTCCCCAGCGCTCGGCGCGGACCCGCCCGAAGGCGTTCTCGACGCCCTGGGCCCGCTCCAGCAACGTCTGCGGAGGCAGCGTGGTCTCCGCGACGACGATCGCGTTGAGGAACGGTCGCTGCCCCTCGGGGCCGCCCAACGGGTCGGTCTCGTAGATCGGCGAGGCCCTGACGAACTCCAGGCCCGGGGCGTCGAACAGGGTGTCGACGGCCCCTTGCAAGGTCTCGAAGCGCCGGCCCAGGTTGCTGCCTAGGGAGAGGATGGCCTTCATCGACGGCTCCGCTCGATGGTCACCACCACGTCGTCGAACGGCGACGGGATCGGTGCGGCCGGTTTGTGCACGCTCACCTCGGCCGCCTGCACGAGCTCGCTGGCCAGGCACACGTCGGCCAGGCGCTGCGCGAGCGTCTCGATCAGCTCGACCGGCTCGCCCTCCACCACCTTGACCAGCGCCTGGGCGAGCTCGCCGTAGTCGACGGTCTTGGTGAGGTCGTCGCCCGCGGCGGCGGGCGCGGTGTCGAGGAACAGGGTCGCGTCGACGACGAACTCCTGCCCCAACTCCCGCTCGGCGGGGAGCACACCGTGTCTTCCCCTGGCCCGCAGGCCCTTCAGCGCGATCCGGTCAGCGCTCAAGCTCGTCTTCCTCCTCCTCGTCGTCGTCACCCTGCAGCACCGGCGAGCCGTGGTGCATCCACAGCCGCCAGCCCTGCGCCGTGCGGACGTAGACGTTGCTGGCCACCACCTTGCCCGCGGCGAAGCTGGACTCGCCCTCCTCGCCCGCGGTCAGGATGTTCTCCACACAGGTGAGGACGGCCACGTCGCCCAGCACCGTGGTGCTGACGTCGGTGAGCACGAACTGGATGTACGTGGTGTTGGCCATGATCAGCGCCCATGAGCGCAGCACCTCCGAGCGGCCCGCCAGCAGGGTCCAGCCCGGATGTACGCAACTGACCTGCTGGTCACCGGAGTCCTCGGCCCAGATCTCGGTCATCCGGTCGAGGTCCGCGTCCTCGATCGAGGTGTAGAAGTCCTGGTTGACCGTCTCGATGGCGGCCGTGTCGACGCTCATGTGTTGGCTCCGGCTCTCTTCCACGCGGCCGCCACCCGCACGGCATCGGCGTTCGGACCTACTTCGTGCACCCTGACACACCAGGCGCCGGCCTCCGCGGCCAGCGCCGTCACGGCTAGAGTGGCGTCGTCACTGCGGCTGAACGGGCGCGGCGTGCCGTCGGGGCCGGCCAGCAAGCGGCCCAGGAACCGTTTGCGCGACGCCCCGATGAGCAGCGGATAGCCCAGCTCGGCCAGCCGCGGCATGCCGGCCAGCAGGGACCAGTTGTGGCCTGCGTTCTTCGCGAATCCCAGGCCGGGATCGAGCACGATCTGCTCCTCCGACACCCCCTCGGCCAGCACCAGATCGACCCGTTTGGCCAGCTCTTCGCGGACCTCGGTCACCACGTCGGTGTAGACGGCCCGGCTCTCCATGTCGTGGCTGTGGCCGCGCCAGTGCATCACCACGTAGGGCACGCCGGTGGCGGCGACCACGCGCGGCATGCCGGGGTCCGCCAGCCCGCCGCTGACGTCGTTGACCAGTCTCGCCCCCGCCGCCACGGCCGCCTCGGCGACCTCCGCCCGCATGGTGTCGACGCTGACCGCCACGCCTTCGGCGCTGAGCGCCCTGATCACGGGCACGACCCTGGCGAGCTCCTCTTGGAGCGACACCCTGGCCGCCCCTGGACGGGTCGACTCACCGCCCACATCGACGATGTCGGCACCCTGGCCGACCAGCTCCAGACCATGCTGGATGGCGACCGCCTCGTCGAACCAGAGGCCGCCGTCGGAGAACGAGTCAGGCGTCACATTGACGACACCCATGACGAGGCACCGATCCTCGGCGGCCAGCCCCGGCACACTTGTCATGGCCTCAAGACTAGGCGCTAGCCGATACCTGTTGATATCGCGGGTCCCCACTAGCGAATAACGATCTCGGGCGCGAATACGGGTCCTTCAGGTCAGCGGGCGAGGATGAGAGCCATCGCCTCGGAGCGGGTCTTGTCGCTCGTACGGAAGTCGCCGCGGACGGCCGAGGTGACCGTTTTGGCCCCCGGCTTGCGTACGCCGCGCATCGTCATGCACAGGTGCTCGCACTCCACCACGACGATCACACCGCGCGGCTCGAGCACCCGCATCAGGGAGTCGGCGATCTGCGACGTCATCCGCTCCTGCACCTGGGGCCGCCGGGCGAACACGTCCACCAGGCGGGCCAGCTTGGACAGGCCTGTCACCTGGCCGCTCTCGTTGGGGATGTAGCCGACGTGGGCCACCCCGTGGAACGGGACCAGGTGGTGCTCGCAGGTCGAGTAGACCTCGATGTCCCTGACGAGCACCATCTCGTCGTGGTCGACCTCGAAGACCTTGGTGAGCACGTCCTCCGGCACCTGTCCGAGGCCGGAGAACTGCTCGGCGTAGGCCCGAGCCACCCGTGCGGGAGTGTCGAGAAGGCCGTCACGGTCGGGGTCCTCGCCGATGGCGTGGAGGATCTCCCGGACTGCCTTCTCGATCCGTCCCAGATCAACATCGTGCGACTTCACGCACTGTCTCCGGAGGGCAGCGCGTCCTGGTGGCCCGAGGCCAGCGAGCCGTTGCCCGACTGCTCCTTCGGGGTCAGGATGGGCGGCCGGTCGGACGGGAGCCGCTTGCCGTAGCCAGCGTAGGAGGGGCGGTGCTCCCTGACCACCACGGAGGCGAAGATCTCGACCACCTGCTGGCGGGAGAGCGTCTCCTTCTCCATGAGCTCGAGCACGAGGTTGTCGAGCACGTCACGGTATTCGACCAGGATGTCCCACGCCTGGTCGTGCGCCGTCTCGATCATCCGGCGGACTTCCTCGTCGATCGTCGAGGCGATCTTCTCGGAGTAGTCGCGCTCGTGGCCCATCTCGCGGCCCAGGAAGACCTCGGCGTTGCCGGTGCCGAACTTGCGGGCGCCGAGCTGCTCGCTCATGCCGTATTCGGTCACCATGCGGCGGGCGACGGCCGTGGCCTTCTCGATGTCGTTGGAGGCGCCGGTGGTGGGCTCGTGGAAGACGAGCTCCTCCGCCGCGCGGCCGCCGAGCAGCATCGCGAGCTGGTCCATCATCTCCGACCGGGTGGCCAGGAACTTGTCCTCCATCGGCAGCGTCATCGTGTAACCGAGGGCGCGGCCGCGGGACAGGATGGTGATCTTGTGCACCGGGTCGGAGTTGGGCAGCGCGTGCGCCACCAGTGCGTGACCGCCCTCGTGGTAGGCGATCATCTTCTTTTCCTTGTCCGACATGACCCGCGTCTTGCGCTCGGGCCCTGCCATGACACGGTCGATCGACTCCTCGAGCAGCTCCATCGTGATCAGCTTCTGGTCGGCACGCGCCGTGAGCAGCGCGGCCTCGTTGATCACGTTGGCCAGGTCGGCGCCCGTGAACCCGGGGGTCCGGCGGGCGATGACGTCGAGGTCGACGTCGGGCGCGAACGGCTTGCCGCGACCGTGGACCTTGAGGATGCCCTTGCGGCCCTCGAGGTCGGGACGGTCGACGGTGACCTGCCGGTCGAAACGACCAGGACGCAGCAGCGCGGGGTCGAGGATGTCGGGCCGGTTGGTGGCGGCGATGAGGATGACGCCGCCCTTCACGTCGAAACCGTCCATCTCGACGAGCAGCTGGTTGAGCGTCTGCTCGCGCTCGTCGTGACCGCCGCCCAGGCCGGCGCCGCGGTGGCGGCCGACTGCGTCGATCTCGTCGATGAAGATGATCGCCGGCGCGTTGGCCTTCGCCTGCTCGAACAGGTCGCGCACCCGGGAGGCGCCGACACCGACGAACATCTCGACGAAGTCCGAGCCGGAGATCGAGTAGAAGGGCACCCCCGCCTCACCCGCGACAGCGCGGGCGAGCAGGGTCTTGCCGGTGCCGGGCGGGCCGTAGAGCAGCACGCCCTTGGGGATCTTGGCACCGATCGCCTGGAACTTGGCCGGGGCCTGCAGGAACTCCTTGATCTCCTGGAGCTCCTCGATGGCCTCGTCGGCTCCCGCGACGTCGGCGAAGGTGGTCTTGGGCGTGTCCTTGGTGATCAGCTTGGCCTTGGACTTGCCGAAGTTCATCACCCGTGAACCGCCGCCCTGCATCTGGTTCATGATGAACAGGAAGATGAGGACGATGATGACGATGGGGAGGAAGCTCACCAGAAGGCTGACCAGGAAGCTTTCCTGGGGCACGTCGGTGGCGAAGCTCTTGGTCTTCTTGGCGTCGACCTGCGCCTGCAGCTCGTCGGTCAGCTTGGCACCGTAACCGGTGACCCAGTCCGACTGGATCGTCTTGGTGGGGGCGCCCGATCCGACGACGATCGCGTTGTGCAGCGTCAGCTCGATCCGCTGATCCTTGTCGATGATCTTGGCATTGCTGACGTTGCCGGTGCGAATCTGCTGGAGCACCGTAGACGTGTCGGCCTGCTTATAGTTGCCGCCGCCGCTCCAGAGCTGGGTGACGAGCAGGAGCAGCACGACGATGCCCAGGATCCACAGCAGTGGCCCACGTGTAAATCGCTTGAGATCCATCCGATGCGGAACCCCTTGCGGGCCCGTCCCTTCCTGACCATGGCCTGGAACCCCGGGTGCGCCCCGGGGCTGCGACATCCGACGCCGCGACTTCTGACTACCCGAAGGGGACGCTGGGTCACCCTCCCGGAGTCAGAAGGTACACCGGACAAGCGCGCGGAGGGACCGCCCGCTAAACCGGCCTTGCCCTACCAACGTACGTCAAGGTGTGTGGTGTTCCCGGCCAGTGCCAAGATTGCTATCTGTAAACGTGTGGAGCCAGCGTCCCGATGAACGGCAGGTTCCGGTAACGCTCCGCGTAGTCGAGCCCGTAGCCGATCACGAACTCGTTGGGGATGTCGAAGCCCACGTACTTGACCTCGATCGGCACCTTCACCGCATCGGGCTTGCGCAGCGCGGCGCAGATCTCCAGCGAGGCCGGGTTGCGCGACTTGAGGTTCTCCAGCAGCCAGTGCAGGGTCAGCCCGGAGTCGATGATGTCCTCGACGATCAGCACATGGCGGTCCAGGATGTCGGTGTCCAGGTCCTTCAGCACCCGCACGACGCCGGACGACCTGGTGCCGGCCCCGTAGGACGACACCGCCATCCAGTCCATCTGCACCGGCACGTGCAGGGCTCTGGCCAGGTCGGCCATCACCATGACGGCGCCCTTCAGGACGCCGACGAGCAGCAGATCCTTGCCTCTGTAGTCCTCGTCGATGCGCCCGGCCAGCTCTTTGATCTTGGCCTGGAGGTCGTCCTCGGCAATGAGGACTTTCTCCAGGTCCTTGCCCATGTCGGCAGAGTCCACCTGTGGTTCCTTACGCGATGGGACTGATGGCGAGTATCAGGGTGCCATACCGCCGGACGGCCGACAGACCCCCGGGCAGGTCCACGCCCTTCTGACCACGCCAGTGCGTGATCAGGCGCTCCACGGCGAGCACGTGCGTGGCCGACAGGGCGCCTGAGGGGGCGCCGGCCGCGATGGCGGCCCGCCGCAGGACCCGCCGCCGCACGCCGCCGGGCACTTTCTCCAGACCCGGTACGGCCAGCGTCACCTGCCCGCCCGTATCGCTTAGAGCGCAATCCTGGTAGACCGATTCCGCCCACTCGTCCAGCGCCTCCGCGTCGTCTCTGGCGAGCCGGGCGGTCCTGGCGAGCGCCTCGGCCACTCCCGGGCCGAGCTCCTCCTCCAGCACGGGCAGCACCCGGGACCGCACGCGCACGCGGGTGTAGCGGGGATCGGCGTTGTGCGGGTCGTCCCAGAAGGCGAGCCCCAGCGCCTGGCAGGCGGCGACCGTGGCGCTCCTGGGCAGGTCGAGGAACGGCCTGCGGTAGAGGCCGCTCACCGCGGCCATCCCTGACAGCGATCTCAGGCCGCTGCCCCTGGCCAGCCCCAGCAGGACGGTCTCGGCCTGGTCGTCACGCGTGTGGCCGAGCAGGACAGCGCTGGCGCCAAGCCGGCCGGCCGCCTCGGCCAGAGCCCCGTATCTGGCGTCCCTGGCGGCGGCTTCCGGGCCGCCCGCCGTACCGACGGTGACGGTGAGCACCTCGCCGAACGCCAGCCCGAGCTCGGGCGCCAGCGCGGCGACGGCCGCGGCGCGGGCGGCCGATCCCTCCTGCAACCGGTGGTCCACGGTGAGCAGACCGGCCCGCAGCCCCGCCCGGGGCGCGACGAAGGCGAGTGCGGCGGCCAGCGCCAGCGAGTCGGCGCCGCCGCTGCAGGCGGCGAGCACGAGCCCACCGGCCGACGACTCGCCGAGCGCCTCGCGCACGGCCCGGCGAACGTCGGCTACGGCCGGTTGTGGTCCCACATCCGTCATTCTCCCCGGCCGGGCAGGCGGATCAGCTCGGCAGGGCGGGGGTGCCGATCACGCGACGGATCCAAGCGTCCGGGTCGGAGATCTCGGCCGGTGTCGGCAGGGTGTTGGGCGAGGTCCAGACGCGGTTGAAGCCGTCCATGCCGGCCTGGTCCACCACCCTGCGGACGAAGGCGGAGCCCTCGGCGTACTGCTTCATCTTGAGGTCGATGCCCAGGAGGCGGCGGATGGTGCGGTCGAGCTTGGAGCCGCCCTCGCGGCGCTGGGCGAACTTGGCGCGGATCTGCGCCACCGTCGGGACCACGGAGGGGCCGACCGCGTCCATCACGAAGTCGCCGTGGCCTTCGACCAGGGTCATGACGGCCGTCAGCCGGTCGAGGATCTCCTTCTGCTGCGGCGACTGGATGACGTCGATGAGGTTGCCCTCGCCGCCCCTGACCACGTCGGCCACCGTGTCGGCGGCGCCGCGCAGGCGGTCCACCAGGGTCTGCAGGTCGAGGTCGGAGGCCAGCAGGAACTCGGTCATCTGCGAGCGGACGTACTCGCGCAGCCACGACACCCCGGTGAACTGCACCCGGTGCGTCTCCTCGTGGAGGCAGACCCACAGGCGGAAGTCGTGCGGGTTGACGTTGAGCTCGCGCTCGGCGTTGACGATGTTGGGGGCGACGAGCGTGAGGCGGCCCGCCGGCTCGACCCCGGTGGGGTCCGGCGGCAGGAACAGCTCGTACTGGCCGAGCACCCTCGTGGCGAGGAAGGCGAGCACCGCGCCCACCTCCACGCCGGTGATGCGGGAGCCGACGGCGGTGATGATGGCCGGCGGCGGGTTGGCGGCGCTGCTGACCCGCTGCGTGAGCGGCTCCAGCACGACACGGAAGCCCTCGACGTTGGCCTTGATCCAGCCGGGGCGGTCGACGATGGTCGCCGGTTGTGGGGCGGTCTCGGTGTGAATTCTGGTGAATTCGCGCACGTGCCCTTCGGCCTCGCGCGACAGCGTGCGGAGCTCGGCGACGGCCTGCCTGGCCTCCTCGCGACTTACTTGAGGACCGGGGCGCACCAGGCGCGTGCCGGTCGAAACGGCCAGATCCCAGTCGATCACCTGCATGACATCCACCGTACGTGCTTCTCGTCAAGACCGCGCGACGATGGCCGCCAGCCTGTCGAGCACCGGCTCCGCGTAGAGCGGAACCCGGTCCGCCATGAAGGCGAACGTGACGAGCCTGCCGTCCTTGGTGGTGGCCAGGCCGGCCAGCGTGTTCACGTGGTTGAGAGTGCCGGTCTTGGCCCGGACCAGGCCGACCTGTCCCCTGCTGTCGGGGCCGGTGAAGCGGCGGCCGTTGCCGAGGGTGCCGGAGAAGCCGGCGATGGGCATGCCGCTGGCGACGGCGTGCAGCTCGGGGTGTGCGGGGGCGCCGGCGATGGCGATGAGCCTGGCCATGGCGTAGGCGCTGATGCGGTTGCGGATGGACAGGCCACTGCCGTCGGAGACCTGGATGCCGTCGGCCACGCCGAGCCGCTTGAGCACCTGGGGCACGGCCCTGGAGACGCCCGCGAAGGAGGCCGGCTGCCCTTCCTTGATGGCGACGTGCCTGACCAGGGCCTCGGCCAGGTCGTTGTCGCTGTGGGTGAGCGTGTGCTCGACGAGGGCGTAGACGGGGGCCGACTGGACCTCGCCGAGCTCGGCGGCGCCCGGGGCGGCCTTGGCCCGGCGGATGGACCTGGCGGTGGAGATGCCGTGCTTGCGTAGGAGCCCGGCGAAGGCGTCGGCGGCGAACTGTGGCGGATCGGACACGCGCGCCCTCGACTGGCCGGGGTTCTGGCGGCCCTCGTCGATGGCCAGCGCGTGGACGGGGGCGACCTCGCCGTCGGGCACGTAGATCGGCTTCCAGCCGGGGGCCTGGGTGGGGCCGCTGAAGAGGGAGGCGTCGTAGGAGAGTGTGACCTTGGTGACGCCCCGCGCCTTGAGCGCGGCGGCGGTGCGGGAGGCGAGCGTGGCGAGCGAGGCCTGCTCGGTGAAGGTCGACCGCTTGGCCTGGGGGCCGGCCAGCATCGGGTCGCCGCCGCCGACCAGGATGATCGAGTCGCGCGAGCCGCCCTGCACCACGCGGGTCGACAGGCGGGTGTCGGGGCCGAGCGCGGCGAGCGCGGCGACGCTGGCGACGACCTTGGTCGTGGAGGCGGGGACGATGCCGGCGTCGGGGCTGGCGGCGAAGATCCGCTCGCCGGTGGCGGCGTCGAGGACGACCGCGCCGACCCGGCTGCCGAGCGCTTTGTCACCCAGCGCATCGGTGAGCTGTCGCGTCAAAGTACCCTTGGTCGGGAGAGGTCCGTCTCCTGATCTCACCGGCAGCTGGGCCAGCACTGGCCCCGCGGTGACCACGGGGACGGGGGGAACCCCTTCAGGAGACGCGGTCGGCTCGGTCGGTGGTGACTGCCTCGTCAGCGCGCTCAGGTTGAGGTCGTTGTTCATCGCGTAGACGCCGATGACGATGGTCACGACCTGCAGCACGACGAGAGTGGTCAGCATCACCAACCGCTCGTGCCGCGCCACGTCGCCTGACCTCTCTTCTGGAGTTCGCCTACGAGACATTAACGCCCTACCGGGGATGCCTGGGGGGTTCGAGCGGAGGAACCGCGGTGGAGTTCGACGTTGTCGTTGAGATTCCCAAGGGGCAACGGAACAAGTACGAAGTGGACCACGAGACCGGCAAAATCAGGCTGGACCGGCTGCTGTTCACGTCCACGCAGTACCCCGCCGACTACGGCTTCATCGAGCACACGCTCGGCGAGGACGGCGACCCGCTCGACGCGCTGGTGCTGCTTCAGGAGCCGACGTTTCCCGGCTGCTACATCACCTGCCGGGCGGTCGGCATGTTCAGGATGACCGACGAGAAGGGCGGCGACGACAAGGTCCTCTGCGTCCCCTCCACCGATCCTCGCATGGCTCACATCCAGGACATCCACCATGTTCCGGAGTTCGACCGGCTGGAGATCCAGCACTTCTTCGAGGTCTACAAGGACCTGGAGCCGGGCAAGTCGGTCGAGGGCGCCAACTGGGTCGGTCGCATCGAGGCCCAGGCGGAGATCGAGCGCTCCTTCCAGCGGGCCAAGGACGAGGGCTACGACCACTGAGCCGTCAGCGGGGCCTGGTGGCGCCCACCAGGTCCCCTCTCCACATCGAGGCGACCCGCACGACGTCGCCGGTCTGCGGGGCGTGCACCATCAGGTCCTGCCCGACGTAGATCCCCACGTGGTGGATGGTCGCGGGATCGTTCTTGTCGTGGCCGAAGAACAGCAGGTCGCCGCGGCGGAGCTGGTCGAGGGGGACGTGCGGGCCCGAGGTCCACTGGGTGCCCGTCCAGTGGTCGACCCGCACGCCCGCACGCTCCCACGCCCGCATGGTGAGCCCTGAGCAGTCGTAGCTCGACGGGCCGTCCGCCGCCCACAGGTAGGGCTTGCCGAGCTGGGTCAGCGCCCAGTTGGCGGCCACGTCGCCCATGGCCGAGCCGCTCGCCGAAACGCCGAGCCCGACGCGGGCCAGGACGGCCTCCCGCCGCCTGGCCAGCAGGTCGGCCCGGCTGCGTGCCGCCGCCACCCGCCGGCGCAGCGAGTCCCGCTCCGCCCGCAGCACTCTGGTGTCGCGGCGCTGCCCGGCCACCGCGGCCTCGGCGGCGGTCCTGGCGTTGGCTGCGCGGTCCGCGGCTGCCTGCTGTGCGGCGCGGGCTCGGTCCGCGCCGGTGCGCAGGATGGTGGCGACCTCCTGGGCGTCACGCAGCCGGCCGAGGAGGTAGGCGCGCTCGCCGCCGATCTGCTGGAGCACGCTCGCCCGGTGCAGGTAGCCGTCGGCGCCGCCCCTGTCGCTGAGCATGCCGATGATCTCCCTGTCCAGGCCCATCCCGCCGTAGACCTGCGCGGCCAGCACCGCCACCGACTGCCGGGCCCGCTCCACCTCGGCGTCCGCGGCGGTCGAGCGCGCGACGGCCTGCCGGTGCGCCTGCTCGGCCTGACGCAGCCGGACGAGCTCGCCGTTGTAGGCCTCCACCAGCCGCTCCGCCACGGCCGCCAGCTCGTCGAGGCGGGCCTGCGCCGTGGCAAGCCCGGCCGCCGCCGTGCCCAGCTCCTTCGCACGCTCTCGTACGGCCTGTCGCGCCCTGGCGACGTCCCGCGGCGAGGGCCCCGGCTCGGCGTAGACCGGCGGGCACAGGACGACGAACAGACAGGCCGCCAGGAATCCGGCTCGGACGTGCATAGAATCCCCCCGCGGTCACTCTATGCACACAGTTCCCTACAGTTACGAAACGCACACCTGTGACATCACTCCCGAAAACTAGGAGGCGGTCGCGGCCGGCGAGGTCGGGGGCGTCTGGCTGGGAACGGCCGTCGGAGACTCGCTCTGGGGCGGCGGGCTCGTCGGCGGCCTGGTCGGCGGGGGTGCCGGGCTGGCGGTGGGCGTGGCCGGCGGAGTGGTCGTCGGGCAGGGCGTCGGGACCGGTACCTGCGGCTTGTAGGGCGGCTCGCCCGGGCGCAGCGTCGGGTCGGCGGCGTGGGAGCTGCGCGACGGCACCGGGCCGATCGGGGTGAAGAGGGGAGGCTGAGGGCCGGTGGTGGTCAGCCTCACCTGCGTGGTCGTGGACGTGGTCGTGGGGGTCGCCCCGAACGGTCGGGTGGCCGTGCTGTCGAGGATCGGCTCGAAGGTGCCCCGCTCCTGCCGCTGCCGCGACTGCCAGGGGAGCGTGACACCGGGCGGGTCACCCGCGGGCGGGAACGCCACCGTCGCGACTCTGGGCAGGCCGCCGACCTCCTTGCCGAAATAGTCGAAGATCAGCGCTATCGCCACCACGGTCGCGACCGCCGCCACCGTGCCCGCCAGCGCCCGAGGCCACTTGCGAGGCATCCTGTCGCCGGGAACGGGAAATCCGGCCGCGTCCAGCGCCTCCGAACGCCGGGCCACGTAGCGCCGGTAGAGGAACAGCTCCGGGTCGACGAAGCAGCTCAGCACCCGCACCCGGAGCGGGTCCGGGAGCTTGACCTGGGGCAGCAGCTCGAACACCTTGGCCGTCGACACCTGGCGCGTGCGGTGCGGGGAGCAGGTCTCGCAGCGCGGCAGGTGCGCGACGAGCTGCGCGCGCATGTCGGGCGTCAGGTCTCCCGTGAACCCGGTAAGGATGCGGCCTCGCTGCGGGCAGTCGTACGGGCCCTTCCTGGCCAGGATCTCCGCGGTGATCGCGTCGCGCAGCCGGTCGCGGGCCTCGTCGTGGACGGCCTCCATGTCCCGCGGCGGGATCGCGAGCACGCGGGCGAGCTCCGGCATGGACAGCCCGTGCCTGGCCGCCAGGTCGAGCATCTCGCTGTCGGCCGGAGGCAGGCTCCGCACCGCGTCGCAGGCCATGACACGCAGGTCCCCGTCGCCCGGGTCGACCGGCGCCGGAGCGCCGTCCAGGACCTGGGCCGTGCCCGGCGGCGCGGCCATCCGCCGGCGCAGGCACTCGCCGCGGGCCAGCGCGTAGAGCCATGGGCGCAGTAAGCCCGGATCGGCCAGCGAGGCGGCGTGCGCCTGCGCAGCGATCAGCGTGTCGCGGAGCGCCACCTGGGCGCTGTCGGTGTCGTGGAGAAGGGACCAGCAGTATCGGTAGATGCTCTCGGCATGCGTGTCGTACATCGCCGCGAGGGCACCCGGGTCGCCCGCGCGCAGCGCCTCGACCAGGACGCGGTCATTCATGTAACCGAAGGTAATGGATTGGTAACTTGCAGTTCTACCGTTTCCACGCGATAGCCATACCTTGTCACCTGGAGGCCATAAACCGCTTCGCCCTTTGTACGTGAATAGCCCGACAATGGCATGTCGATGCCCGATTTATTGGCCTATCTCCTGAGCGATTCACTGCGCGCGGCCGGTCAGCGCCTGGCTGCCCCGGTCCACCTGGAAAGGCTCGCTGGTCGGCTTGATCGTGTGCAGCGGCACCGCCCCGCCGAGCGCGAGATCCTCGAAGGGCCGCCCGGTCGAGCCCCAGGTCCGGGCACTGACGTCGGTCTTCGCCACGGCGGTCTGCTTGGGCAGCCCCGCGACGGTCAGGATGAACCGCGGCGGGCTGCCCGCCTTGACGTCGTCCACGAACGTGCTGCCGCCCCCGAGCAGCTTGCCCGCCTTGTCCCGGAGCAGCACGTTGACCACCAGGCTGCTCGCCGGAAGCTGGTACGGGTTCCCGACATAGCCCGTGATCAGGTACGAGCCGTCCTTCTGGCGCAGCGTCTGCACCCGCGAGACCGGGAAAGGCCTGAAGGCCGAGGCGATGCGGGCGGCCGGCCGCCACTGCGCGGGACGGTAGTCGATCGTCACCTTGACCGGCTTCTCGGTGGCGCTCGCCTGGCCGGTGAAGGGCAGCGACCCACCCGGCGGCACCGCGTCCAGCGGCTGGTCCATCCGCACCACCTCCCGCCCACCGGCGTCCCGGCCGATGACCGTGGCGACCACGTGCTCGCCGAAGTGCCACGGGTTGGCGTTGGAGAGCACTCCGGCCCAGTTCACGGCGTAGCCGTCGGCTGACTTGACGACGTTGGACGCCTGCTCCTTGAGCGTGAGCGGCTTGAGCTGCTGCTGTTGAGACGGTCCCTCCGACGAGCACCCGGCGAGGCAGATCGCCCCGAGTGCGAGGAGGCTGACGGTTCGGCTACACGGGATCACTTTGCCGTGATAACCGGTTCATGGGCACGACCGGCATATGACACGCGCCGCCCGTACCAACTCTTTAACGGGATCGTACGCCCGCTCTTTAGCAGGACGGCCTTTTAGCGACACCGCGCCATCGGCGGCCCTCTTTACGAGGACCGCCTTTCAGCGGGGGCGTACGACGCGCCTTTCGTCCCAGACCGGCTGCGGCGACTCGTACACCGTGCCGTCGGAACCGAACACCAGATAGCGGTCGAAGTCGGCGGCGAACCAGCGGTCGTGGGTGACCGCCAGGACGGTGCCGTCGAAGGCGTTCAGCCCGTCCTGGAGCGCCTCGGCGCTGGCCAGGTCGAGGTTGTCGGTGGGCTCGTCGAGCAGCAGCAGCGTGGCGCCCGACAGCTCCAGCAGCAGGATCTGCAGCCGGGCCTGCTGACCGCCCGACAGGGTGTCGAACCGCTGCTCGGCGACCAGGCCCGCCAGCTCGTAGCGGGCCAGTGTCTTCATGGCCTCGTTCTTCAGCCTGGCGTGCTCGGTCATCACGATCTCGACCGGTGTGCGGCCGATCAGGTCCGGCCTGGCGTGCGTCTGCGCGAAGTGGCCCGGCACCACGCGGGCGCCGAGCCTGGCGACCCCGGTGTGGTCGACCGGCGTGCCCGCGACCAGCCGCAGGAAGTGCGACTTGCCCGAGCCGTTGGAGCCGAGCACCGCCACCCGCTCGCCGTACCAGACCTCCAGGTCGAACGGCCGCATCAGGCCGGTGAGCTCCAGCTGCTCGCAGATGATCGCGCGCTTGCCGGTGCGGCCGCCCCGCAGGCGCATGCTGATGTTCTGGTCGCTGGGCGCCTCCTCGGGCGGGCCCGCCTCCTCGAACCTGCGCAGCCGCGTCTGGGCCGCGTGGTAGGCGGCCGCCATGCCGTCGTTGTAGCGGGCCTTGTTCTTCAGCATGTTGACGAGGGTCTTGATCTTGGCGTGCTCCTCGTCCCAGCGCCTGCGCAGCTCGTCCAGCCGCTCGTTACGCGCCTTCCTGGCCTCGGCGTAGGTGCCGAACCCGCCGCCGTGGATCCAGATGTTGCCGGATTCCACCGTCACGATCCGGTCGGCGGCGTTGGCCAGCAGCTGCCGGTCGTGACTGACCAGCAGCACCGTCTTGGGCGTCTCGCGGAGCTGCTGCTCCAGCCACTCCTTGCCCGGCACGTCGAGGTAGTTGTCGGGCTCGTCGAGCAGCAGCGTCTGGTCCGGCCCCCGTAGCAGCGCTTCGAGCACCAGCCGCTTCTGCTCGCCACCGGACAGCGTGGACACGTCCCGATATTTCACGTTGTCGTACGGCACGCCGAGCGCGGCCACCGTACACGTGTCCCACAGCACCTCGATGTCGTAACCGCCGGCGTCGGTGTAGTCGGTGATGGCCTGCGCGTAGCGCATCTGCGCCTTCTCGTCGTCGCGCTCCATCATCACCAGCTCGGCCCGCTCCAGCCGCTCCGCCGCCAGCCGCACGGCCGGAGGCGCCACGCTGAGCAGCAGGTCGTGAACGGTGCTGCCGTCACGCACGCTGCCGACGAACTGCCGCATCACGCCCAGCCCGCCAGAGCTCGCCACACTCCCCTCGACCGGCTGCAGATCGCCCGCGATCAGCCGCATGAGCGTGGTCTTCCCCGCCCCGTTGGGCCCGACGAGCGCAGCCTTGACACCCTCGCCGATCCTGAAGGACACGTCGTTGAGCAGCGGCCTGCCGTCGGGCAGCACGTATGTCAAATGTCCTACTTCGACGTGGCCCATGCGCGCAGGTTATCCGCCCACCGGCGCGGATCGCACTCCCATTTCCGGTGCTGCGGCGAGGAGGCGGGCCAGGAGGAGTGCCGTGCACGCGGTGGCCGTCGCCAGTAGCCAGATCACGAACGACGGGTAGAGGTAGGCCACCTGGATCCACATGATGTCGCCGCCCCTGGCGAGCACGCGGAAGATCGGCGCGATGGCCGCACACAGGGCGAGCGGGGCCAGATACGGCAGCAGGCGCAGGCGCTGCCATCCCCTGCGGCGGGCGGCCCATCGGCGGGAGCGGGCCACACCGCGTGCCGCCAGGGCGACGGTCGCCAGGGTCAGCAGGGCGAACACCACGTCGGTGATCAGGAAGGGCGAGGCGGGGATCCGCGGCGTCCCTCCCTCGACCATGGTCACCAGGGCGTCCGTGAGAGCGCCGCTGTCGGCGAAGGCCATGCCGGTGTTGGCCATGACCGCGATGCCGTAGCCGGACCCGGGCATCAGCAGTTGCTCGGCCGTGGAGGTGAAGAGGTCACCGCCGTGGCGGACGACGGGGGTGCCGCGGTCCGTCTCGCCGAGGGTCCAGCCGAGGGCGTAGTGCTCGTTCTGCGCTGACGGGGTGCGCATCTCCGCGATGCTCCTGGCGGACAGGAGACCGCCGCCGTTCTGGGCGATCAGCCAGCGGGCCATGTCGTTCGCGCTGCTGAGCACCCCGCCCGACCCGTTGCCGAAGCCGGTGGGCTCGGGCATCGCGATCGGGCGGCCGAGCAGGTAGAGGTGGCCGCGGGCGCTGGGCGGCAGGTCCCGGTCGGTGTCGATGGTGCGGCTGCCGCGCATGCCCAGCGGGGCGAACACGCGCTCCTGGAGGTAGGCGGGGAACGGCCGGCCGCTCACCACTTCGACGAGGCGGGCCGCCACCTGGTAGTTCGTGTTGTGATAGCTGAAAACGGTGCCCGGGTCCGCGGCGAGCTCGGCCTGCCTGAGCCGTTTCACCGCGCCTTCGAGGGTGCTGGGCTGAGGCAGGCTCTTCTCGCGGAACGCCGTGTCGGCCATGCCCGACGTCTGGTGGAGCAGCTGCCGCACGGTGATCCGCGCCGCCCGGGGGTCCGCCATCCCGAACTCGGGCAGGTATCGGCGTACGGCCTGGTCGAGCTCGATCTCGCCCTGCTCCACCAGCTGCATGACGGCGAGTGAGGTGAAGGACTTGCTGACCGACGCGAGCGCCATGGGGGTGTCCGCGGTCACGGGATCACCCGACGCCGTCCGGCCGTACCCCTTCGCGTGTACGACCTCCGTCCCCTTGGTGATCACCACGGCCACCCCGGGCAGTCCGGTGGACTCGCGGTATTCGGCGACGAACGCGTCGACCGAGGCGGGGGTGACGTCGAGGCCGGAGGAGGGAAGGACGGCGAGGCAGATCGCGGCGACAGTCTTGGCGAGCACCGGTCAACGGTAGGTTCGGCGTCCGGCCGCGGACCATTGCGGTCCTCCGCCTTCCTTCTTACGGGGAACCGCTAGCCCTGAGGCTCGGTGCGGGGACAGAGGGCTCCCGCCAGGATCTCCACGGCCGAGGCGACCGCGAGAGCGGCGGCCGGGTGCACGGCGAGGAGGAGCGCACCGATCAGGGCGCCGGCGAACATCGCGGCGACGGTGGCGAAGCGGCGTCCGGCCGTCGCCGGCGACGGCAGCATGAACAAGCCCGCCAGTGCCCGGGTCACCACCGTCGTGGGCAGGTCGCGGGCGGCCACCAGCAGCACTGTGGTGTTGCGGGAGCCCATCGCGAGGGCGAGCACGACGATGACGGCGTAGCGGTGCGGCGTGTGCTGGGTGGCGTTGCTGGGCAGGCCGAGGGCGATCAGCGCCGCCACCATGATCAGGACGCCTTCGCCGCACACCGCGTAGGTGAGCCATCGGTCCGGGTGCCTGCGGGCCAGCGCGCCGTTCACGCGATGGCTGGCCAGGGCGCCGACCGAGAAGGCGACCAGGGCCACCGCGGACCCGGCGATCGGGATCGCGTCGTCGACCAGCCCGAAGCCCACGAACAGGATGTTGCCCGTCATGACCGCGGTGAAGAGCCGGTCGAGTCCGAGGTAGCTGACGGCCTCGACCACTCCGGTGACGCCGGTCAGCAGGATCAGCACCACCGTCAGCCGGTCGGGCCGTCTCGCCGTCGTGAAGGGCACCCTTCTTCATACGCGCCCGCGCTGCGGGCACGGGTCTGCCGGCATGGCTTTTTGCCGAATCCGTTCAGATGAGCGCCTTCTTGTCGAGGGATCACAGGACCCTAGACAGTAAGTGATCTAATGACTAGAACTGTAGGGAGCCCCCCCCACCGCATAGGACGTGTGATGGCCCGATTCCGGTCAGCTCTCATCCCCTTCGTCATCGCACTGGCCGCTGTCACGGCCGTGCCCCAGCAGGCCCTGGCGGCGCCGCCGAAGCCGGTGCCGTCCGTTTCTGACACCGCCGGCACCGCGTCGGCGGCCGTCTCCAAGTGCGCCCCCACCTTCCAGGGGACGTCCATCGACCAGCGGCTGACGACGCTGTTCACCACCTACGGCAACGACAACAGCCGGCTCGACGACTGGACCGGCGCCGACGGCACCTACTCGGTGCGCCTGCCCAACGGCCGCGAGCTGTGGGTGTTCTCCGACACCTTCCTCGGCCAGGTCAACGCCGACGGCTCCCGGCCGCCGGTGGTGGAGGAGGGCGGCACGACCGTCTTCCTCAACAACTCCTTCGCCGTCGAGCGCGACGGCAGGCTCCGTACCATCCACGACGGCACGGCGGCCGAGCCGAAGGCGGTGATGCCTCCGCGCGACGGTAACCACTGGTTCTGGGCCGGGGACGTGACGCTGGCCGGCGGCCTGGTCGAGGTGACCTACCAGGAGTACGAGCGGTTCGGGACCGGGCCCTGGGACTGGCGCTGGCACCGGAACGTGGTGGCCAGGTTCGCGCAGGGCAGGCTCGAACGGCCGATCAGCGTGCACGATCTTCCGTCGGGCAACGGCGTGGCGTGGGGGTCCGGGATCCTCAAGGACGGCGGCTACACCTACGTCTACGGGGTCGAGGACCTGGGATCGCCGAAATACATGCACATCGCCCGCGTCAGGGGGACGAGCCTGCTGGGCTCCTGGGAGTTCCGCACGTCCGACGGCACCTGGTCGCGGAACGAGGCCGACTCGGCGCGGATGATGAGCGGGGTGGCCAACGAGTACAGCGTCAGCCGAGTCGGCAACGGCTACGTCCTGATAACTCATGACACGACCGAGGCGTTGAGCGCCAAGATCGTGGCCTACGCCTCGTGCTCGCCGTTCGGCCCGTTCACCGGGAAGCAGCTCGTCTACACGACACCGGAGACCGGCGGGAACATCTTCACCTACAACGCCCACGCCCACCCCGGCATCGCGGGTGACGGGCTGGTGGTCTCCTACAACGTCAACAGCTTCGTGAACACCGACCACTACCGGGACGTCTCCATCTACCGGCCACGCTTCATCGACGTGAGATTCGGATGAGGAACTGGGCGGCCCGCCTGCGTCACGGCACGCTGGGCGGGCTGCGGTCGGTCGTGTTGGAGAACGAGCTGCTGCGCGTGACCGTGCTGCCCGGCAAGGGCGGCGACGTGGTGGAGTTCCTGCACAAGCCGACCGACACCGACTTCGTCTGGCTCTCGCCCCAGGGACTGCGCGAGCCGCGCGAGCACCTGCACGGCGCCGCCGACGACGTCGCCCAGTTCGTCGACCACTACGAGGGCGGCTGGCAGGAGATCTTCCCCAACGGCGGCGCCCCCAGCGAATACCGGGGCGCCCGGCTGGCCCAGCACGGCGAGGTCGCCGGCCTGCCGTGGGAGTGCGAGGTCGTGGCCGACTCCGAGCAGGAGGTCGCGGTACGGCTCAGCGTGCGCACCAGGCGGATGCCGTACCGGGTGGAGAAGACCTTCCGGCTCCGGTCGGGATCGGCCGCGCTGGAGATCGAGGGGCAGGCCGCCAACGACTCCGGCGTCAGCCTGCACGCGATGTGGGGCCAGCACATCGTGTACGGCGCGCCGTTCCTGCGGCCGGGGGCGCGGATCCGGCTGCCGGAGGGCGTCACGGTGATCCCGCACGAGAGCGCGATCAACCCGCCCGGACGGAGGGTGCGAGCCGGAGGGCCGTGGACGTGGCCGGTGGTCCCGGCGGACGGCGGCGGCGAGACGGATCTGGCCGTCGTCCCGGAGCCGGGAGCACCCAGCGACATCGTCTACCTGACCGGATTCACCGCGGGATGGTACGAGATAGCCGCGGACATCGGGTTGCGGGTGGAATGGGACGCCTCGGTCCTGCCCTACCTGTGGATGTGGCAGGAGTTCGGCGCCTCCACCGGCTATCCCTGGTGGGGCCGCGTTCACACGCTCGGCCTGGAGCCGTTCTCCAGCATGCCCACCGACGGACTGGCGGCGGCCGTGGCCAACGGGACCGCGCTCGCGCTGGGACCGTACGAGAAGAAGGTGTTGAGGTTGCGGGCGGAGGTACTGGTTTGAGCGAGTTCGACGGCAAAGTGGCGCTGGTCACCGGCGGTTCCACGGGCATCGGGCGGGCGGTGGTCGACCGGCTGGCCGACGGCGGCGCGTCCGTGGTGTTCTGCGGCGCCGACCAGGAAGCGGTGCTGGACAGCGAGCACGTGACCGGGGTGGTCGCCGACGTGCGGCGCGCGGGTGACATGCGCGACCTCGTCGACCTGGCCGTGGCCAGGCACGGCGGGCTGGACATCGTGGTCACGTGCGCGGGCGTGCAGCGTTACGGCACGGTGGTGGACACACCCGAGGACGTCTGGGACGAGGTCATGGACATCAACCTCAAGGGCGTCTACCTCACCTGCAAGGCGGCCGTCCCCCGGCTGAAGGCGCGCGGCGGCGGGTCGATCGTGGTGATGTCGTCGGTGCAGGCGTTCGCCTCGCAGGCGCAGGTGGCCGCCTACACCGCGAGCAAGTCCGCGCTCAACGGGCTGACCCGGGCGATGGCGCTGGACCACGCCGCCGACGGCATCCGGGCGAACGTGGTCTGCCCCGGCTCGGTGGACACGCCGATGCTGCGCTGGGCCGCCGACCTGTGGCGGGGCGAGCTGTCGCAGGAGGAGCAGGTGGCGCAGTGGGGCCGCGCCCACCCCCTCGGCCGGGTGGCGAGGCCGGAGGAGGTGGCGGAGCTGGTGGCGTTCCTGGCGGGCCCGCGCTCGTCGTTCATCACGGGAGCCGAGCACCGCGTCGACGGCGGGCTGCTCGCCAGGAACCCGGCGGCGCTACCCGAGTAGGCTCGCCGCCCGCCCGCGGCGCCGAGCAGGAACGAGCCGCTGCAGACCGAGGTCGTCCAGCGGGTGTGCTCGTGGGCCGCTCCGATCCAGTAGTCGCCGGGGGAAACGCGCAGGTTGCGGCGGAAGACCCGGTAGAGGGTCTCGGGTCTGCCCAGCCCCGACTCCCGGGCCACCCTGCCCAGGGCGTGGTCGGTGATCTCGAGCAGCGCAGCCGGTCGGCGACCAGCCAGTGCGTGGTGACCCGCCTGCCGTCGAGCAGCCCGGCCGCGGCCAGGACGAACGCGCCGCTGCAGACCGACGCGCCCTCGTAGAGCACGATCACGATCCGCCGTTTCATACCCTTCATGCTGATCAGGGCGCGTCATGGCGTCAATGACACGACCATTGCGCTTTACGCCATCCCAGCTCGGCGGGCCTTTACCCACCGGCGCGCGTCATGACGATGCGCATGCGAACGGCCACGCTAGGTTACGGGTTGTTCAGACGGCTCTACCGATCAAGGAGCAACCCCTGTGAGGCTTTCCACCCGAGTCGCCGGCGCAGTCGCCGCGGCCGCCCTGCTCACCCTGGTCCTCCCGGCCGCGAGCGCGACCGCCAGCCCGCGTTCCACCTGCTACGGCGGCCGCGTCTGCCTGTACGCGGGCTTCGACTACAACCGCGGCCAGATGGACCACTGGCGCGACTTCGTCCAGGACGACTCCAATCTGCAGGACAACAACTGGCTCAACTGGGACTACAGCAACTCCTGGCACAGCATGAACAACGAGACCAGCTCGGTCAGGAACCGCATCGGCTGCCCGATCACCCTGTGGCAGCACGCCTACTTCACCGGCGCGCACAGCACGTTCCTGCACGACTCCAACGACGGCTTCCTGGCCAACAACGCCATCGGCAACAACCGCACCAGCTCCATCGACATCTGGTGCCGCTGACCCGGAGCTGCGCCGGTTTCCGGGCCTGTCCACCGGAAACCGGCCGCCGCACGAAGCCGTCCCTCGTGCTCGGCGCCCTCCTGCTGGCGGTCACCGCCTGCACGACGAGCACCGGGCAGCAGCCCGCTTCGGGCGTCAACGACGTGGGCGAGCTGGTGCTGCCGTTCGACGCCTACAAGCCCACGCCCGCCCAGCGCGCGATCCTCGGCAACGCCCACAACCTGGTGGTCGCGCAGTGCCTGCGCCGCCGCGGCGTCACCGTGCACCCGCCCGGGTGGGACGCGTCGGCCATCGCCACCGATCCGGGCAACACGCGGCGCTACGGCGTGGTGGATCCGGAGCAGGCGGAGCGCCACGGCTATCACCTGGCCCGCCCGGCCACCACGCCGGCGGCGTCGACGTGGACGGCCGAGCTGGGCAAGGCCGCCCGCAGGCACCTTTACGGCGAGCAGGGCTGCCTCGACCGGGCCCCGGAGGTGCTGGCCCGCGGTGCCCCGGCGGCCGACTGGCCGTGGCTGGCGCAGAGGGACTCGCGCATCCTGGAGCGGGCAGGCAAACGGCCGGCGGTGCGGCAGGCGCGCGTGCGCTGGAAGTCGTGCATGGCCGCCGCGGGCCACTCCTACGCCTCGCCGGAGGCGGCCATCGCCGACCCGCGATGGAACCTGGAGCAGCCCGCGATCAGCGCCGAGGAGAAGCGGGTCGCGATCGCGGACACCGGATGCAAGTGGTCCTCCGGCCTGGTGGCCGCCTGGTTCGCCGCCGACGCCGAGCTGCAGCGGGAGGTCGTCCTGGGCCAGGCTGACCGCTTCGCCGACCTGCGCACGAACCTGGGCAAGCGGCTCGACCGCGCCACCGCCGTGCTGGCCAGGTCCCGCTAGATGGCCACCTCCACGGAGAGGGCCGGGTCGGCGAAGCGCTCGTTGGGCACCTGCGCGAACCAGCCGGGGCGCCCCGGGTCGCGGTCGTAGGGGTAGGCGCCGGTCTCCCGGTAGAACTCGGCGTAGCGGGCGACGCGCTCGGGGTCCAGCCGCACCCCGAGCCCCGGCCCGGACGGCACGGCGATCGCGCCGCCCGAGTACGGCAGCTTGCCGCCCTCGATCACGTCGTCGCGGAGCTGGTGGTAGTGGGCGTCGGCCGCGTAGGTCAGGTTCGGCAGGACCGCGCCGAGGTGCAGCATGGTCGCGAGCTGGATGCCCAGCTCACCCGAGGAGTGCACGGCCACGTCCACCTGGAACGTCTCGCACACCCCCGCGGCCTTGACGCACGGCCGGATCCCGCCCCAGAAGGTGGTGTCCAGCAGCACCACGTCGGCACCGCGGCGCAGCACGTTCGCGGCGAGCTGCTCGAAGTTGACGACCACGGTGTTCGTCGCGACCGGCACCCTGACCTGCTCGCGCACCAGCCGCAGCCCTTCCAGCCCGAAGACCGGATCCTCCAGGTAGTCGTTGTCGAGGGTCTCGACGGCCCGGCCGAACCGGACGGCCTCGGCCATCGACAGCACCGCGTTGGGGTCGTAACGCAGCCTGTCGCCGGGGAATGCCTCGGCCAGCGCCCGGTAACACTCCAGCTCGTAGTCCGGCGGGAACACACCGCCCTTGAGCTTGTGCACGGTGAACCCGTGGGCCGCCTTCAGCGCCCGGGTCTGCTCGACGAGCTGGTCGGGCGTGCGCACCTCGGCGAACCCGTCGGCCGCGTAGCGGTAGAACAGGTAGGAGGCGAACGGCACCTCGTCCCGGATCCGCCCGCCGAGCAGGTCGCAGACCGGCACGCCGAGATGCTGGCCGATCAGGTCCAGGCAGGCGAACTCGACGGCCGCCAGGAGCTGGGTGCGGTTGTTGTAGAGCGAAGCGGTCGGATTGGCGATCTTGAACCGGAGCGCTTCGAGCCGGAACGGGTCGTGATCCTTCAGGTAGGGCAGCAGCGCCCGGAAGGCCGCCTCGGCGCTCTCGCCCCCGCCGCCCATCTCGCCCAGGCCGACCAGCCCGTTGTCGGCCTCGACCTCGACGATCGTGCGGACGAAACGGCCCCAGTGGGCGCCGTTGCTGTGCCGCAGCGGCGCCTCCAGCGGGACGGCGACCGTCGTGGCCCGGATGTCAACGATCTTCACATGTCCCCCAAACAGCGGCGACCCCGCAGGCGGGCAGCCGTACCTTGACCGATTCGCCGGTGACTTCGAGCGGCTCCGGCGCGCGGTCCAGGCCCGCGCTCGCCCTGGCCGCGCGCAGCCCGGGCAGGGCGAGCGTCACCTCGACCGGCTCGGCGGCCAGCGACTGCAGGCGCACCACGCGCTCGGCGCCGGCCCGGCCGAGCGAGGTGACCAGCACGTCCGGGTGGTCCACCGAGACGTACGCGGTGGCGGGCTCCGCAGGAGGGCTCGCCAGCAGCGCGCCCACGAACGGATCGGTCAGCCCCGCGGCAGCCAGCGTGCCCAGCCGCCTGCCGGGCACCCCCGTCTCGGACCTGACCGCGTAGCGGAACGTCGTCTCGCCCTGCTGCTGGGCAGGGAAGTTGGTGTCCCAGATGTTGTTGAGCGCCCACGAGTAGATCGTTCCCCGTTCCTCGTCCAGCGTGGGGGGGAACGGCGCGTACGGCATGTGGATGGTGCCGAGCTGCACCAGCGGCGCTTCCAGGGTGGCCCAGGCGACGGTCAGCTCGGGGTCCTCGAAGGCGATCCAGTGCCTGATCGGGAGCATGTATTCGGCCGAGCCCGGCACCCTCGGCACGTCCGGGCCGCCGACGCCCCCGGTCAGCTCCCAGGCGGTGGCCCGGCCGGTGGTGAACGGGAAGGCCAGGAAGACCGCCTCCTTGGCCGGAGTGCCCTGCTTGGCGAGCTGGTAGGTGAGGTCCAGCCGGGCGACGCCGTGGTGCAGCTCGACCGTGGTGCGCAGCCAGTCGACGCCCTTGCCCTGGAGCTCGACCACCAGTTTCTCGCCCACGGCGGTGCGCTGGGCCTTGACGATGGTGGCGTTCCTGGCGATGGCCCGGTCGCCGAGCAGGGTGCGGTCGTGCGCGCCGACGTGCCCGGACAGGTGGTTGAAGTGCGGCGCGGTGGCGTAGCGGTCGTAGACGTACTGTCCGAAACCGGCGGCGGCGTCCTGGTTGACCAGCTCCCGGCCGGCGACCTTGTCGAAGACCGAGCTGATGTAGCCCTCGCGGACGTCGTAGCTCACCCGGTAGAACTCGTTCTCGATCACGCCGCCGAGGTCGAGTTCGACGGGCTCGGGGGCCTGCTTCTCGCCTCTGACGACGTCCAGCCGTACGTACCCGAATCCCGAAATTTCCGGCACGACGGCGTGGATGTGCCGCCCGATCGGCCTCGTCGGCCAGTCGTCGGGATCGACGAACTCCTCGTGATGCGGCACCGTCTCCCCCGTCCGCGCGTCCACCAGCGCGATCGGCACGTCCACCGGTACCACGTCCCTGGGCAGGAACGTGCGCACCACGTCGGTCCGCGTCGCGGTCCCCGGATTGAAGACGGCGAACGACGCGAGCCCGCCGCCCGGCCCGCCCTCCGACAGCGCCGCGGCGAACCGCCGGGTCGCCGCCTGCAGCAGGTCGGCCGCGTCGTCCTGGGCGTCGTAGGCCCCCGAGGACTTGCGGGTCCACTGCAGCCCGCCCGAATCCCCCGCCTCCTCGGCGTCCTCCCACGGGTTGGCCGCTCCCCAGGTGTGCTCGTTGAACAGCGCCACCTTGTCGTAGGCCTCGTCGATCCGCCCGCTCGCGTCGGTCCCGGCCAGCGTGTGCAGCGTCTCGGCGGCGCGCAGCGCCGACTGCGCCCGCCGCACGTAACCGAGCGGCCGCGCGCCCGACCCCAGCCCGTCGGCCCACCAGTCGGTCCAGTCGCCCTCGTGCACGGCCAGCCGGTCGTGATAGCGCTCGGCCACGTGGTCGAAGAAGTCGCTGTTGACCGCCGAGCGCAACCGCGGGTACGCCCACTGCTCGTTCCACCGGCGGGCGATCGACGCGGGCACGATCGACGGCCCGGCGTTGTCGGCGTGCGCGCCCTGCACCCGCAGGTGCAGCACGTCCAGCTCGTACGGCTCCCGCGGCGCGTCCGGCCCCTGCCAGCCGAACGTGCCCGGCCCGTACGGGTATCCGCGCGAGGCCAGCGCCGACAGGTAGCGCGGCAGCAGGTCGTCGGCCAGCTCGTAGGAGTCGGTCAGGCCGACCGTGTTGCCTTCCATGTAGGCCATGCCGTGGGGCGTGTCGGTGAACCAGACCAGGAGCTCGTTCCCGCTCGGCGCCCGCCACCGGAACGGCCGCGTCAGCTTGTCACCGCCGTGCAGGTAGGGCACCGAACGCCCGGCCCAGTTGTGCGCTGCGGCGAGATAGCGCACGCCGGCCGCGTTCAGCGCGTCGACCAGGCCGACGACCGCGCCGGGCACGTCGGTGTGCATGGCCGACCTGGTGGCGAAGCCGTGGTCGCGCTGCAGCTGAGTGGTGAAGCGGAGCTGGCGGTAGAGCTCCTCGGTCGAGCACGCCTCGGTGTGGAGCTGGAACGGCAGCGCCGTCACCTCGATGATCCCCTCGCGGGCCAGCGCGGCGAACTTCTCGACCTGCTCGGCGGGCCGGGCCTCCAGCCACTTGAGCGCGGGCATCGACGACTCCACGGTCCACCTGAACTTGGCGTCGTCCGGCCAGGAGGCGGTCTCCCCGGCCAGCCGCACCGCCGCGTCCAGGTAGTCCAGATGGTGCC
The DNA here is from genome assembly GCF_037044575.1 of Nonomuraea sp. LPB2021202275-12-8. Taxonomy (NCBI): domain Bacteria; kingdom Bacillati; phylum Actinomycetota; class Actinomycetes; order Streptosporangiales; family Streptosporangiaceae; genus Nonomuraea; species Nonomuraea sp. LPB2021202275-12-8. Next base: position 443,363 of record NZ_JBAHWD010000006.1, read on the forward strand.
GCAGCACCGTGCCCTGCGGGTCGGTGTAGCCGATGTCCAGATGCGAGTGGTGCACCACGAACACGCTCCACTTGCGCTGTGGCGTGACCGTGATCTGCGCGGATCCGACCACCCCGGCGTCGTCGCGGCACTCCAGCGTGAACGTGCGCGGCGCGGTCACCTCGGGCACGAGCAGCGTGACGTCGGTGCCGCCGGCGCTATCGACGCCCACCAGCACGTGCGTCAGCGGCTGCGTGCTGGACACCCGGACCGCCTGCCGGCCGTCGTGGGTGAACAGCGGCAGGACCGCCACCCGTACCTCCAGCTCGCGCTCGCTGATCACCGAGGTCGAGGTGTCGTTGCGCAGCGCCTGCCTGATCCCGTCGTAGTCGGGAGACCCGAGGCTCCGCTGCAGCAACCGGCTGGTCATCAAACACTCCCTAGGGACAGGCCTCGGGCGAAGAGGCGCTGGGTGGCGAGGAACAGCACGACCGTCGGCAGGGACACCACGAGCCCGGCCGCGAGGCCCACCGGGACCGGCGTCCCGGCGTACACGTCGGTCATCAGCCCGGCGAGCGCGGTCATCACCGGCCGCACCTCCGAGCTCTGGGTCAGGGTCAGGCCGAAGATCAGGTCGTTCCAGATGAAGGTGAACTCGAGGATGAACACGGCCGCCAGCGCGCTGGTCGACAGTGGCAGGTAGATGCGCCAGAAGATGTGCCAGGTGGAGGCGCCGTCCATGCGGGCGGCCTCGAAGATGGAGAACGCCACCCCGGTGTAGAAGTTGCGCAGCACGAACGCGGCCAGCGGCACGTTGATCGCCGTGTAGATCAGGATCATGCCGGCGCGGCTGTCGTACAGCCCGGCGTCGCTGTAGCCGACGAACAGCGGCACGAGCAGCATCTGCGAGGGGAAGATCGTGCCACCGAAGATCAGCAGGAACCACCAGAAGCCGTGCCGCAGCCGCAGCACCACGATCGTGTAGCCGGCCAGCGCGCCGATGAGCACGCCGAGCGCGGGAGACACGACGCTGTACAGCGCGGTGCTGGCGAGGCTGCCTGCCAGGTCGGCGCTCTCCAGCGCCCTGGCGAAGTTGGAGAAGAGCGAGAAGTCCGCCGACGGCACCCACGCGCCCGCCGGATCGTAGGAGTCCGGCGGCCGGGAGGCGTTGACGAGCAGCAGATAGGTGGGCCCGAGCCAGATCAGGCCGAGCACGATCAGGACGGCACGCCGGATCATCGCACCTGCCTCCTGAGATAGAGGTAGGACGCCAGCCCCGCGACCACGGTCAGCATCACCGCCACGGTGGAGCCGTAGCCGTAGTCGCTGGCCACGAACGTCTCCTTGTACATGGTCACCGCCAGCGTCTCGGAGTTGCGCCCCGGACCGCCCTGCGTCAGGACCCAGACGATGTCGAACGTCTTCAGGCTCGCCACCAGCGCCAGCCCGACCACGACCGCGGTCAGCGGCGCCATGAGCGGCCAGATGACATGCCTGAACAGCCGCCACCCCGACGCACCGTCAAGGCGCGCCGCCTCGATCGGCTCCTTCGGGATGGACTGCAGACCGACCACGAACAGCAGCGTGTTCACGCCGAGCTGCTGCCACGTCCACACCAGCAGCATGGCGATCGTGTTGTGCGGCGCCTGCTGCAGGAACGCGGTGTCGACGCCGAGGAGCTGGTTGGCCACGCCGTCATGCGACAGGATCGGGCTCCACACCAGAGCCAGCCCGGCGCCGCTGAGCGCGTACGGCAGCATGAACGGCACCCGATACCAGGCGCCGCCTTTGATGTCGTACGACAGCACGGCGACCAGCAGGCCGAGCCCCACGGGCAGGACCATCGTGCCGACCACCCAGATGAGGGTGTTGCGGATCGAGGTCAGCAGCACCGGGTCGTCGAGCAGTTCGGTGAAGTTGGCGAAGCCGATCCACTCGGGTGGCGCCAGCCCGTCGTAGCGGGTCAGGCTCAGGTACGCCGTCCACACGAACGGGGCGTAGAGCAACCCCGCGACCAGCAGCGCGGCGGGGGCGACGTACCCGTGCCTGAAGCGGCCGAGCATGGGAGCGCGGGTCACTGATGGGTGCTCCAGTACTCGTCGGCCTCCTTCTGGATGGTCTCCAGGACTTCCTTGTAGGTGCCGGGCTCGGTGACGAACTTGCTGAAACCGTCCAGCGCCGCCGTCAGGATGGGCGGCGGCGTGGCCTCGAAGTAGCGGTTGACCAGGCGGTATTCGCCGCTGCCCGCGTCCTTGGTGACCTGGCCGAGCGCCTCGTCGGCGATGGCGACCTTGGGGTTGGCGCTCACGTCGCCGCGGGTCGTGGCCCACTTCTCCTGCGCCTCGGCCGTGGTCCACCACTTGAGGTACTTCATGCTGGCGTCGGGGTCGGGCGCCTTGGCCAGCGAGCAGAGCGGACCGCTCTCGAAGATCATCGAGGTCTTGGGCAGCGAGGCGTTCACGTTGGGGATCACGAAGAAGCCGTAGTCGGCGCCGGCCTTCAGGTTGCGCTGGGTCATGCTGGTGTTGAACCAGGTGCCGAAGGAGACCATCGCGGCCTTGCCGTTCTTCATCACGTCGGCGGGGTCGGTCTTGTCACCCGGGTTGATGAAGTAGCCGGCGTCGATGAGCCCCTTCCACTTCTCCATGACGGCGACCACGCCGGGGTCGGTGTACTTGGCCTTGCCGGTGCTCAGGCGGTCGTACAGGTCCGGGTCCATGCCGGCCATGAGCTGCTCGAACCAGACGAAGGAGAACAGCACGCTGGTGTGGTAGAAGGCCTTCACACCGTTCTGCTTGAGGGTCTCGGCGGTCTTGACCAGGTCGTCCCAGGTCTCCGGCGGCTTCAGTCCGTGCTTGTCGAAGATCTTTTTGTTGTAGAACATGCCCCAGTAGGCGACGTTCATCGGGACGCAGTACTGCTTGCCGGCGATCGTGTAGTAGGGCAGCAGGTCCTGCGAGAGGTCGCCGGCCTTGATCGCCTCCTGCCAGACGGCCGTGGTGTCGGCCACCTGCTTCTGCTTGACGACCTCCTCCAGCATCCCCCCGGTCTGCCAGGTGAAGAGGTCGGGCTTGACGTCGGTGCGGAACGAGGCCTTGATGAACGCCTGATACTGCGCGGAGTCGGTGTATCCCGTCGGCTTCATCGACAGGCCGACCGCCTGCTTGGACAGGGCGCCCATCTCGTCGAAGTACTTGCTCCACGCGCCCTTGTCGTTGTAGAGCGTCAACTCGGTCTTCTTCTGTGGCGCGTCCGCGCCGTTCCCGCCGCAGGCGGCGAGAAGGAGAGCTACCACGCCGAGCGTGGCCACGCGTGACCGGATCATGCCCCGGCCTCCTTGATCACTTGGGGGGGTTGTGCAACCTCTGCTCGATGACCGTCTGGACGTCCACCAGGTGGGCTCGCATGCGCTCCTCGGCCAGGGCCGCGTCACGCGCCTCGATGGCTTCCAGGATCGACAGGTGCTCCTCGTAGTCGCGGCGGCGGTCGTCGAAGATGTGCAGGATGGCCCACTGCTCCGGTCCGTGGATCGTCAGCAGCGAGTCGACGACCTCGTGCAGCACACTGTTGCCCGCCATCCGAGCGGTCGCCCGGTGGAAGGTCATGTTGGCGTCGTGCAGCTCGGCGTCCTGGCCGCGCAGGTTGCCGCACGCCGCGTCGAGCACCCGCTTGAGTGCCGCGAGTTCCTCGGCCGAGCCGTGCTCCGCCGCCATGGCGGCCAGCGGCGGCTCGATGACGATGCGCGCGCCGAGCAGCTCCAGGAGCTGGGCGGCCTGCATCTCGCGCATGTTGGGGTTGGGCAGCACGAGCCGCTCGATGGCGGCCCCGACATAGATGCCGGAGCCGTGCCGAAGCTCGATGGCGCCGGTCGCTTCGAGCCTGCGCAGCGCCTCGCGCAACGTCGGAGTGGTGACGGCGAAGCGCTGGGAGAGCTCCCTGGTGGACGGCAGCCGGTCGCCCGGCCGGAGCCCGCCCGTGCGGATGAGCTCCAGCATGCGCTCGGTCAGAGCGTCGGAGAGGGTGGGCCGCGCTACCTCGGACATATCAAGTGATCTAATCACTTATCGGGATGTGCGTCTATGAGGAATTTTTCTTCGGGTCATCGGCTGAGCAGCTCCCGCATCTGCGCGATCTGCGCCTTGCGCGACTCCTGCACCTGCGCGGCCCACTGGGTGGCGGCCGGAGCCACCCCGTCGCGCACCTCCGCCGCCGCCATCTGCACGGCGCCTTCCTGATGGGTGATCATCAGGGTCAGCAGGTCCGGCTCCAGCTCCTTGGAGCGCTTGAGCGCGGCGATCCGCTTCTGGTCGATCTCCGGCAGCCCGCCGTGATGATCGTGCGCGCCGTCCGGCGCGTTGAGCGGCTGCCCCCAGGCGTGCAGCCAGCGCAGCATCATCTCGACCTCGCTCTGCTGCGTGGTCACGATGGCCGCCGTCAACGTCTTGAGTTCCGGCGTGGTCGCCCGGTCCGCGCCCACCTTGGCGATCTGGATGCCTTGCCGGTGGTGCTGCACCATCATCTGCACGAACGTCACATCAGCGGCGTTGACGGGTGCGCCGCCGCTCTCGTCCGGCCCGCAGGCGACCACCAGCAAGAGTCCGAGAGCCGCTAAGACGTACCTCATGTCCAGTCAGCGTGTCACGCGGGCATCCGATCCGTCGAGAGCCTCACGTGACCTTGGAGGAGGCCGCCTTCCAGGTGTTGCACGCCCCCGGCCGGCCGGCCTTGTGGCCCTCCTGGATCCACTTGACGCGGTTGGTGAGCTTGCCGTCCCACTTGTACTTGGCGAACTCGGGCGGGTCCATGGCCTTGAGCATGGGCTTCCAGTCCATGACGGTGCGGCCCAGGCTCTTGACGGACACCCCGGTCAGGCAGTCGCTCTGCAGGCGGAGCCGGCGGAGCTGCTCGTCGATCTCGGGCTGCTCCCCTCCGTTCGGCAGCGCCTGCCAGGCCAGGCCGATGCCGGTCCGCTCCTGTACGATCCCGCTCCACGCGGCCGTGACCGCGGCGAACACCTTCGAGTCGTCCTTGGTCCTGATCCAGTCGGCGGCCAGCTTCACCCGGATGAAGCTGAAGCACTGCTGGGCGAAGGACCCGGCGATCTCCACGCCGCTGCAGGACCGCTTCTCGCCGCTGTCCACGAAGCCCACCTTCACCCCGGTGATGTCAGGGGCCGTCTTCTTCCAGGCGGTGGTCAGGCAGCCGATGAGGTCGTTGACGTACTTCGTCGTCGACGCCCTGGTGGTGCCCTTGTTCAACTTGCAGGTGACCTTGGGCAGCTTGCCCTTCTTGTAGATCTCGTTGTGGGTCAGCTCGGCGGCGCCCTTGATGGGATAGGCGTGAGCGGCGCCGGAGAAGAGCACCAGGCCGGCGGCCGTGGCCGCGCATAAGCGAACGATCATGGAGTCGAAGAATAGGGGCAAGATCACCGGATTGTCACTGATTTGTCCGGATATATCGTGATCTATCGCCGCCGGGCTTCTCGCTTGCCCTGGGGCTGCGTGCGTTGCCTGCGACGCCGCCCCAGCAGCCACGCCGCCCCCAGGACCGCCAGCCCTATCGGCGTACGTGCCAACCAGCGAGCCACCACGAACTTGAAGAACTTCTTCATGCGGCGGCCCCTTCCCCGCCGTCACCGGAAAATTCCCGCGCGCCGCCATTCAGGTGCTCAGCGGACGACGCGGAACCAGAGGTTCGTCGCAGCCGTCGCCGCCGAAGGTCCGGTTGCCCACGAGCAGGGCACCGACCTTGGCGATGACCTCGTCCACCAGCGGGTTGGGCCCGAGATGGTCGGTCAGCCAGGACACGTCACCACCGGGACCGGCGATGAAGCCGTCCAGCGACATGGTGACCGAATAGAGCATCCTGGCCATGATCTACCTCCATAGGTTCGACGCGTTCGCCCTGGTTGACCGCGGACGGCACGCGAACTCATCGGCGCTCAGTGCAGGGGGACCGTCATCCAAGGGCTGTCCGGGTCGCTCATCAGGGCCCGGTGGGCGTGCAGCACCGTGGTGTACCACTCCCCGAACGCCTCCTCGTCGAAGTGGAGGCAGCGGCCCAGGACGTATCCGGCCGAGAACTCCGCCCACGAGCCGTAAGCGCTCTGGACACTCTTGCCCGCCCGCTCGATGGTGGCATGCATCTCCCGTTCGGTCGCGTACCGGGCACCTCGCCCCCAGCGCGCCACCATGGCGGCGCGGCCGAGGTCCCAGGCGGCGACGGTCCGTATCCGCCCGTCAGGAGGCAGCAGCCCGTCGGCCCTGAAGCGCGCCTCGTAGCGCGTCACCTTGCCCACCAGCGCGCGCAGCACCGTGATGCACTCGGCGAGCTCGCGGGGGTCGGCGCCGTCGTCGGCCTGCTCGCGCATGGTGACCTCGACCTGGTCGCGCCACGCCACGGGATCGGCGCGCGTGCCAGGGGCGCTTTCACGTACCCAGAGCACGAAGTCCCAGAGCCAGGGGCTGACTTCGCGGGCGAGCAGCCGCTCCTGCGTGCTCTGCCAGTCGTCGCGGCCGCGGATGTCCCAGGAGTCCGCAAGCCGCTCGACCTCGCCGCCGTAACCGGCGCCGTGCCAGTTGAGGGTGTTCCAGGCGTCGCCGTTGGCGTAGCAGAGGTGGGCTCCGCAGGCCAGGCCGCGCAGCATCGCCTCATCCGCGGGAGCCCCGGTCCGGCGCGTCTCGACGCGGTCGCACAGGTCGTCCGGCCGGAACAGCTCCTCGTGGAGCTCGCCCCAGATCTCCAGCTCCTCCTCGTCGGCGAGGAACATGTGGGCACACGGCGTCGCGGCGTTGACGGCCAGGATCTCCACCTCGTCGGGCCAGATCGCCGCCAGGCCGCCGAGCGTGACGAACTCGTACACCACCTCGGGATGCGTCCGTGGCAGCACGCCCGCCGTGTAGACGTGCACGACCCGGCGCCCGTCCTCCAGCGTCGCGACGTTCACCGGCGGCTGCCCTTCGCCACCCGCGGCGGCCTCAAGGGTCACGGGCCGATAGAGCCCTTCGGCGGCGACGAGCCGCAGGTATTCGTACCCCGCGCGGTCGTCGCCCGCCTCATCCTCCTGGCACAACTCGTACAGCCGCTGCTCGCGGAGGGCGGGGGCACGCCACGGACTCCCGTCCTCGGGCTCTGGCTGGAAGGGGAGCAGTTCGTCGTGCATCTCGTCACCGGTGAGCATGGGCGAGAAATATACCGACATCCCGCTCAGCCGATCCTGGCGCTCTGCCCCCCGTCCACGGGCAGCAGGACACCGGTGACGAACCTGGCCTCCTCGGAGGCGAGGAAGAGCGCGGCGTTGGCGACGTCCCAGGCGGTGCCCATCCCGCCCTTGAGCGGGACGCGCCGGTGACGGCGGGCGGCGTACTCGTCCCGGTCCATCCCGCGCGCGGCCGCCCCCAGATCGACGCCGAGCGGCGTGTCGATGAGCCCGGGCATGATCGCGTTCACCCGGATCCCGTAGCCGGCGTTCTCCAGCGCCATCGCCTGGGTGGCGGCGTTCATCGCCGCCTTCGACATCTTGTACGCGATCGGCGGATTGCCGGGGGACGCGCCGACCGCGACGGCGGCGATGGAGGAGACATTGGTGATCACGCCCCGCTCCGCGGCCCGCATCACCGGCAGCACCGCCTGGGCCATCAGCAGCACGCTGCCCGAATTGATCATCATGTTGCGTGCCCAGTCAGCCTGCTCGACCGACGTGGGCGAGCCGTCGCGGATGGCCACGCCCACGTTGTGGTGGACCACGTCGAGCCGGCCGAAGCGCTCGACGCAGGTGGCCACGGCCGCCTCCCAGTCTGCGGCCACCGTCACGTCGCCCTGGACGGTCACCGCCACCCCGCCCTGCTCCTCGACCAGCTTCGCCGTGGCCCGCATCGAGTCCAGGTCGCGATCCACGAGCACGACCCGGGCACCCTCGCGGGCGAAGACCAGCGCCGTCGCCCTGCCGTTCCCGATCGTCCGCCCGGGGGTCTGGCCGGCGCCGGTGATGATCGCGCCGTAGCCCGCCAACCGGCCGCCGCTCATGGCGCCAGGTCCGGATCGACCTCGACGCCGAAGGTGTTCAGCGCCATCGCCGTCATCGTGTAGAAGCCGACCGTCATCGTGAAGTCCATGACCTGGTGGGTGTCCCAGCGGGCGGACAGCGCCCGCCACGACGCGTCGGACAGATCGTGCCCGTCGTGCAACTCGTCGATCGCCCGCAGCAGGGCGCGGTCGTCATCCGGCCACCCGTTCGCGTCGAGACCGGCGGAGATGCGCTCGATCTCCTCAGGGGTGAGCCCGGCTCGCCGCCCGATGACCGCGTGCTGCGCCCACTCGTAGGCGGAGCCCGACAGGGCGGCGGTGCGGAGGATCACGATCTCCCGCTCCCTCGGCGGCAGCGTCGACTCGCGCAGCAGATGCTGCCCGAGCCCGAGCCAGCGCCGGAACATCCGGGGGTGGCGGGCGAAGGTGGTGAAGATGTTCGGAATCCGGTCGAAGTCGCCGCCCAGTTTGTCGAGCAGCCCGCGTGCCTGCTCATCGCCTTCCCCGGCGGACAGGGGCGGAATCCGTGTCGTCATGCCGTACCACTCCTTCGGTCGCCCCGAATACTAGAACGTAATTCGAGGATTCGCACGGGAGGCCGGCTTCCCCTCGCGACCGGCGCGAGGGGCCTGCGTACGTGACCAGGACTACGGACGGCTGACCGTCTCGCAGTTCGCCGGAGCGTCCGCCGTATCCACCATCGCGACGTCGGATCCGTCACCGCAGTCGATCAACGCGTGTCCTTGGTGCCCTGGATGTCACGGGCGTCGAGGGTGTCGGCACCCCCCTTGCCGTCGAGGGTGTCGGCGCCCTCGCCACCGATCAGGATGTCGGCGCCGGTGTTCCCGATCAGCGTGTCCGAGCGGACGGTGCCGCGGACGGTCTCCACATCGACGGCGACGTTGTCGCCGTCGATCCCCCGGCGACCGTCAGGCCGAGAGCTGCTCTTCTGTGCACAAGTCCATGTATCAAGCACAAATGAATGTGGACAAGTACACAGGCCGCTCAGGAGGAGCGGGTGGCGTAGTAGCGGCGTGACTTGTCGCGGCTGCCGCAGGTGGTCATGCTGCACCAGCGGCGGCGCCGGTTCTTGCTGGTGTCGAGGAACAGCCACACGCACGACGGGCAGGCGCCGAGCCGGTCCAGCGGCCCGTGCGTGAGCAGCTCGACCGCCGAGGCCGCCACCTCCCACAGCAGGACGCGCACCGTGCGAGGCGACTCCCAGCGCAGCCGGAACAGCTCACCGTCCGCCTCCAGCCGGGCCCGTCCGACACCCTCGGCGTGCGCGGCCAGCACCGAGTCGAGATCCGCCCGCGGCGCTCGCGCACCCTCGGCGAGCGCGTCGAACACCCGGAACACCGCCTCCCGCATCTCCCGCATCCCGGGCAGCGCCTCCGCCAGCCCGGCCGGGTCCTCGACGGGCAGCCCCACGGCGCGCGCCCAGGTCAGAGCCCCCTCGGGCGCCGCCAGCCAGTCCCTCCGGGCGACCGGACGGGCGTTGACGGTGTTGGCGAAGTCCAGGCAGAGCGCGTTCCCGACCAGCTCGACTTCGGTCATGGTCCCAGTATCTCACCATTCAAGGCGCATTGACAGGTAAGACAGACAGTTCTACCGTTCAAGGGACGTTGAAAGGTGAGAATCGTGCGCATCCTCCCCGCCCCACTCGGCCGGTCGTTCAACGGCCTCTGGTTCGGCACCGGCGCCGCCAACCTCGGCGACGGCATGGCCCTGTTCGCGCTGCCGCTGCTCGCCCTCGCCATCGGCGCCTCACCCGGCGGAGTGGCCGCCGTGACGACGGCGCTCACCCTGGCCTGGCCGCTGTTCGGCCTGCACGCGGGCTGGATCGTGGACCGCGTCGACCGGCGCGCCCTCCTCGGCGGCGTCAACCTGGTCCGCGCGGCCGTGCTGGCCGGCCTCACCGCCGGCCTCGTCGCCGGCGGCTTGACCCTGCCGCTGATCCTCGCCGCCGCCGTGCTGCTCGGCGTCGCCGAGACCCTCGTGGACACCGCCCTGACCTCGACCATCCCGCGCGTCGTCGCCCCCGCCGCCCGCGGTCGGGCCAACGCCCGCATCGAAGCCACCATCAACATCACCAACCAGCTCGCCGGTCCGCCCCTGGCCGGCCTCCTCGCCGCGACCGCCCTCGCCCTCGCCGCCGGTGCCGGCGCGGCCCTCTACGCCCTGGCCGTCGTGGGCGTCCTGGTCATGACCCTCCGCCCCGCACCCGGCGTACCGGAAGAGACCCGGAACGCCGGGCGGGGCGCGCTGATCGCCGGCCTGCGCCACCTCTGGCGCCAGCCCGTGGTGCGCACGCTCACCCTCTACACCGCCGTGATGAACCTCGTGTGGGCCGTCGACGCCGCTCTGCTCGTCGTGTACGCGGTCAGTCCGGGCCCGCTCGGCCTCACCACAGCCCAGTACGGGCTCCTGCTCACCGCCATGGCCGTCGGCGGCCTCATCGCGTCGATGGTGGTGGAGCCACTGCGGCGCCGGTTCGGCGTGACCACCCTGCTCATCGCCGACGCCGCAGGGACCGTGCTGCTGGTGGCACCGGTCGCCCTGGACGCTCCGGCCTGGGCGGTCGCCGGCGGGGCGGTGGTGGCCGGGGCCGGTTCGAGCATCTGGCGCATCCTCGTGGCCACCATCCGCCAGAACCTCTCGCCCCCCGACCTGCTCGGCCGCGTCTACTCGGCGTCCCGCGTGATCAGCTGGGGCGTGCTCCCGCCCGGCGCCGCCCTGGCCGGGGTGGTGGCGGAGGTATGGGACGTGCGGACGGCGTTCGTCCTCGCCACCGTGCTGGCGGTCGCGGTGCTGGCCACCTTCGTCCGGTACGCCCTGCGTACGGACCTGTCGGCGGCCATCGAGCCCCCCTCGTCAGTGAACCAGCCGGCCTGACCGCCTTCCCGGCCTCGACAAGATATACCCCCTAGGGGTATAAGGAGGTCATGACTTCCTCGAATCAACCTCACGATCAACCCACCCAACAGCCCGGCAACGACAGGGAGACGGACGCGACCTCCAGGCGCATCGCGCCCCTGCTGCGGCGATGGCCCACGCTGGCGGGCCTTGCGTTCGCCGCCCTGACCGCCTTCGACCTCGCCGGCGGCGTGGAACTGGCGACGGTCCTGGCCGCCTCCGCGGTGGTCTACCTCGGCACGGCGGCGCTGGGCAGACCCGGGGCGGCATGGCCGATGTTCTTCGCCACCTTCGCCATCATCGCGGTGGCAAAACTCGTCGACGACCGGTTCGAGCCGACCTGGGCCGTGCTCGGCGCAGGCATCCTCCTCCTGGTCTACGGACTGCTGCGCGGCGCGATCCGGCCCAGGCACGGACTGCCGTTACAGACGATCGCCCTGCTCGGCTTCGGCGCCGCCGCCACGCTGGCGCTGTTCATCAACCCCGCGCTGGGCGGCTATCTGGTGGCGCTCGGCCTGCTCGGACACGCGGCGTGGGATGTCTACCATTACCGGGCCAACAGGGTCGTGGCCCGTTCGCTCGCCGAATTCTGCCTCGTTCTCGACACCGCCCTGGCCGTGGCGATCGTGATCGCACAGGCCTGACGCCGGCCCCGGGCAATGCATTCTCACACGAACGCGGAACGCGACCTCACACCGCACCTGTTACCCCGCAGCTGGTGATCAATTCCGGCTCCCTCATCGAGTTCCCGGGGCACGACGGCAACACCACCCACCCCAAGTGGAGCGAGTCGATCGACGGCAAGACCGTGAAGCTGTCCGCCCACCCCGCCGAAGGCCGCGTGGGCCCTGTGCCGAGTGAACAGAGCCAGTTCTGGTTCGCGCAGCAGTGGCTGACGTACGACGAGGTCCAGCGCCTGCCCGCCGACCCGGGCCAGCTGAAGGACTGGCTCCACCAAGGCGGGCCAGGCCAGCCGGGAGAGCGACATCCCCGGCTGGCTCCGGTACACCCTGCCCGAGCTGCTGCACGACGTCCCCGCCCCGAAGGAGGTCCGCGCCGCGGCCTACCGGGCCCTGCTGACGCTGCCGGGCGCCCGCGCCGACGGCAACGCGAAGGACAACCTGGGCAGACCCGGCGCCGCCGTCGTGATCGACACATCGAGCGGGACGGGAAAGAAGGCGCACTCGACCAGGGTGAGACTGATCGTCGACACCGGCAGGATGGTGCTGCTGTCACAGAACCATCTGGGCACGGTCGACGGCAAGGCATCCGCGGACATGTCCCACAGCACGACCGACACGACGCTGATCGAGGTCGGCTGGACCAACTCCCAGCCTGCCGTGCCGGCTCTGCCCTGACGCGCCGCGACCGGCGCATATCCACCCGGTAGTCCGGCGACAAGAAGATCGGATCCCCAGCCCGGACATCCATCCCACCCCCTGGGGGTCACGAGGCGGGATGTGCCGTGTCCACGTCATCCCCGCACCGGGTAAGCGGAAGCTCCGCGAGCTCAGTGCACAGGATGTGGATAAGTGACTGGCGGACAAGGCCAAGACGCTGAGCACCAGCACACTCCGCCTGATCAGGTCCTACCTCAACCGGTCCGTCAAGCGGAACGGGTCTGGCCATAGTCGCTCGACTACTCGGGGCGTCGCAACGTCAGCGACTGGAACCGAGCAGCACCTGACCCTACGGCGTGGAAGTCCACGATCTCGAAGGACCTGCGAGCGTACTCCTGAAGCTGCGCGTCGCTACGGAACGAGAAGAATCGGGGAGGATCATGATCATCACCCTCGTACGGCCCCTCCCCCTCCAGGTCGCCTCCGCCGTACACACCGAGAAAGAACAGGCCGCCGGGGCGCATGAGCGTGCGGATCGCATCCATAGCCGCGGGAAGCTCATTGTTCGGCACATGCAACAGGCAGTTCAGCGCATACACGGCATCGAATGACCCCGGTGCGAAATCGAGGCTCAGGAGGTCCATGACGTGGGCTTCGATGCCCTTCTCCCGACAGAGCGCCACCATGGCAGGCGACAAATCGACAGCTACGACCTCGAAATCGTTCTCCTGGAAGTACACGCTGTCCTGGCCCGCTCCAGCGCCTACTTCCAGCAAGCGGCTACACCGCTGGTCCTTCAGGCGCCCAAGGAACGTCTCCCGTTCTGCCATCTTCCAAGGAGGCTTACCGCCGGCGTCGCGTCGCCTGGCACCACCGTTGTACGCCCTTCGAAGGGCATCGATCACTTCGTCATAGCGCACGCTCATCGCGCCATGCTGCCCTACAAAGGATCTCCGCCAACAGGTGTACAGGAGCGTTAGTCACGCAGAAACCCTCCGCGATCTTGCGGAGGGCTTCTGACCTGGAGCCGCCTTCGGGATTCGAACCCGAGCCCCCTCTCCACCGGCACGGCTGTCACCTCAGCCATGGTCACCGATGGCAGGACCTGACGAAGGAGGGGCCTGGCGGCGCGCACCGAAGACGCTGCAGGACGGCTG